>NZ_JBIAPW010000004.1:0-338209 GCF_042888505.1 Streptomyces sp. NPDC002870 | reverse complement strand
TAACTCACCCCGGAGCCGTTCCACCTCCCCAAGCCTCATACCTTCACCATGCCCCCGACCAGCCAAGATCGGCAGACCTCACGAAGCACTACTAGGAAGAGTCCGGGGTCTTCTGTTCTGCTGCCGCCCCGAGCCGTCCGACGAGCGGGCGTCACTCACGTTGGTTGCCGCGCTCTGCTGCCCTGCCGACAAAAGATCCTGAAATCGAGTAACGGTGCGTAGCTGCGCAAGCCGCGACTCCCAGCCAGGACGGCGGACTAGTTGGGCTCGCGGAACGGCCATTGCGCGACCGTCGTGCAGAGTGTGGCAGCGGATGACTCCATCCGTCAGCAATCGCCACCATTCGCCAGACCGAGCCACCCGGTACAAAGAGCGGCGGTGTATCCAGCGGGGCCTGAGCCTATGACGATGGCTTTCCTGACCTCACCGCTCACTTCGCGGCGTCGGCGTCGATCTCGGCGATCAGGCCCTCGACGAGCTTCTTGATCTCGTCGCGGATGGGGCGTACGGCCTCCACGCCCTGGCCCGCCGGGTCCTCCAGCTCCCAGTCCAGGTACCGCTTACCGGGGAAGACCGGGCAGGTGTCGCCACAGCCCATGGTGATGCAGACGTCGGACTCGCGGACCGCGTCGACGGTGAGGAGCTTGGGCGTCTCGGCGGAGATGTCGATCCCGACCTCACGCATCGCCTCGACCGCGGCCGGGTTCACGGCATTGCCGGGGTTGGAGCCGGCGGAGCGCACCTCGATGCGGTCACCGGCGAGGTGGGTCAGCCAGGCGGCGGCCATCTGCGAGCGCCCGGCGTTGTGGACGCAGACGAACAGCACGGAGGCGGCAGGCGTGGAGGACATCGGTTCTTCTTCCTTTGCGAAATGGTTCAGCGGGGCAGGGAGTCGAGCAGTTCGGTGATATGCGCGTCGATGTCGTCGCGGATGTTGCGTACGGCGTCGATCGGAGCGCCCTCGGGGTCGGCGACGGGCCAGTCCAGGTACTGGCGGCCGGGTACGACCGGGCAGGCGTCGCCGCAGCCCATGGTGACGACGATGTCGGCGGCCTCGACGACCTCGCTGGTCAGGGGCTTGGGGTAGGCGTCGCTCAGACTGAGGCCTGCCTCGATGAGGACCTGGGCGACGTACGGCTCGATCTCGGCGGCGGGTTCCGTACCGGCGGAGGACACGGCCACGCGCCCGCCCGCGCGAGCGGTGAGGAGGGCTGCGGCCATCTGGGAGCGTCCGGCGTTGTGGCCGCAGACGAACAGCACCCGCGCCAGGGCCTTGCCCGGTGCTCCCTGGACGTGGGCGAGGGCGTCGAGGCGCTCGGCAGTGAGCCGCTCGGCAAGTAGCACCAGGTGGGTGTGCACCCGCGCGTGCTCGGCGAGGAGCTGGTAGGAGTCGGTGAGCAACTGCTGCACGGTCTCCACGGAGAAGTGGCCCTGATGATGCGCAGCGAGACGGGCCGCACCGGCGGCAAGACGTTCATCGGGCAGAGCGGGGAGTGGTGAGGCGGACATTGGAACCCCTTCGACGGGCCCTACGGCTCAGTCCGGACTGGTGTCAGCTCCGGCTGATGTGAGAGTATCAGCCCATGATGACGTCAGTCGACACTGACCTGATTCGGGTGCTGGCCGACCCGCTCAGGCTCCAGATCGTGACCCTGCTCGCCCGCGAGACCCTGTGCACCACGCACCTGGTCGAGGAGACCGGCGCCCGGCAGACGAACCTCTCGAACCACCTGAAGGTGCTGCGCGAGGCCGGGGTCGTGGAAACCGAGCCCTGCGGACGGTTCACGTACTACCGGCTGCGACCCGAGGTCATCGAGGCACTCGCCGGTCAGTTCTCCAGCCTGGCGGAGACCGCGCGCGCCACCGCCGAGGCGAACGTCAAGCGCTCCTGCCCCTGATCACGCTGTTCCGTTTGCATCTGCCTGAAGGAGTCCTGTTGAGCGTTACCCGGGCGGACGTCCCCGAGACCCCCGCGGAGCCCGCGATATCCCCCGCCGAGCCACAGCCTGCGCCGGGCGCCACACCGCCGCGTACCCCGCTGGTGGCGAGGGCCGCCGCCGAACTGGTCGGCACCGCCGCACTGGTCACGGTGGTCGTCGGCTCCGGCATCCAGGCCACCGAGCTCACCCAGGACGTCGGCCTCCAGCTCCTGGCCAACTCCCTCGCCACCGTCTTCGGGCTCGGCGTCCTGATCGCCCTGCTCGGCCCGGTCTCCGGCGCGCACTTCAACCCCGCCGTCACCCTGGCCGAGTGGTGGACCGCCCGCCGCGGCGGCGCTGGGGTCACCAGGCGGGAGGCGGTCGTCTACGTTCCCGCCCAGATCGCCGGCGCGATCGCCGGCGCCGTACTGGCCGACGCGATGTTCGCCGAGCCGCTGGTGAAGTGGTCAACCCACGACCGCTCCGCCGGGCACCTGCTGCTGGGTGAGGTCGTGGCCACGGCCGGACTGATCCTGCTCATCTTCGGCCTGGCACGCACCGACCGACTGCGCTTCGCGCCGGTCGCCGTCGCCTCGTACATCGGCGCCGCCTACTGGTTCACATCCTCCACTTCCTTCGCCAATCCGGCGGTCACGATCGGCCGTGCGTTCACCGACACCTTCGCGGGCATCGCACCCGGCTCGCTCCCGGGCTTCATCGGCGCCCAACTGGCCGGCGCCGTCGTCGGGCTGGCCCTGGTGGCGCTCATCTTCATGCAGGGACGGGACGCTTCCCGGCAATCGGCCGGATGACGAACGCGACCCACGTGGTGGTGATCGGCGGCGGCCAGGCAGGACTCGCCGCGGGTTACCACCTGCGCCGTCTCGGCCTGGACTTTGTCATCCTCGACGCCCAGGCCGGGGCGGGAGGCGCCTGGCAGTACGCCTGGGACTCGCTGCATCTGTTCTCTCCGGCCGCGTACTCGTCGCTGCCCGGCCGCCCCATGCCCGTGCAGACCGGTGAGGTCTACCCGGACGCCGTGCATGTCGTCGACTACCTCACGGCGTACGAGGGGCGATACGAGTTGCCGGTCCAGCGGCCTGTACGTGTGAAGGGAGTGCACAGGGATGGTCAACTCCTGCGCGTGGAGACGGGCTCGGGCGCTTGGCTCGCCCGGGCAGTGATCAGCGCGACCGGTACCTGGTGGCGGCCTTTCCTGCCCGCCGTGCCGGGCCGAGAGGTCTTCCGCGGGCGGCAGCTGCACACCGTCGAGTACCGCAAGCCGCTCGACTTCGCCGGACAGAGGGTCGTCGTGGTCGGAGGCGGGAACTCCGGCGCCCAGATCGCCGCCGATCTGGCGTACGACACCGAGCTGACCTGGGTCACCCAGCGCCCGCCGCGCTTCCTCGCCGACGACATCGACGGCCGCGCGCTTTTCGACGTGGCCACCGCACGACGCCGCGCCCTCGACGAAGGCTCGGCCGAAACCGGCGGCGTGGCCTCCCTCGGCGACATCGTCGCGGTACCGCCGGTGCGCGAAGCCCGGGATGCCGGACTGCTCAAAGCCCAGCCGATGTTCACCCGGCTCACGGCCGGTGGCGTGGAATGGGCCGACGGTACGAGCGCCGAAGCGGACGCGGTCATCTGGTGCACTGGCTTCCGTCCCGCGCTCTCCCACCTTGCCCCGCTCGGACTGCGGGGAGCGCGCGGCCACATCCCCACCATCGGTACACAGGCCGTGGATGAACCGCGCCTGCACCTGCTCGGCTACGGCGACTGGACCGGCCCCGCCTCCGCCACCCTCATTGGAGTCGGCCGCCCCGCTCGGGGCGCGGCACGGCAGATCGCCGAACTGCTCGCCGCCGAAAAGTGATTCGGCTTCTGTAAGGACGGGCGCCTACCCCTGCGGTGGCGGGCGCAGCGTGGCTTATGGCGCCCATGGCGGCCAGCCCAGACGGCTCGACCCGGTAGTAGACCTGGTGCCGCCCGTTCCGAGCCGAGCAGGCCGTAGCCGCACCGATCCGCCCAGGGCCATGAACATGGCGGCGGCCCAATCACTCACTCAGGCTACTTCGATTAATGTCTATGTTGACGCTTATCGAAACAGATGCCATGCTGAACATCAAGCCATCGACGGATGTCGAAACAGAATGGGGAGTCATCGTGAACGCGCCCACTGCCGCCCTGCCCACCGTGGTGATCGGAGCCGGCCCGATCGGCCTGGCTGCCGCAGCCCACCTCGTCGAGCGCGGCCTTGACCCGCTGGTTCTGGAGGCCGGAGATGGTGCGGGCAGCGCCGTGCGCGAGTGGAGCCACGTACGCCTCTTCTCCACCTGGGGCGAGCTCGTCGACCCGGCCGCCGAGAAGCTGCTGGCCCCCACCGGCTGGGTCAAGCCGGACGGCGCCACCTACCCCACCGGGGGTGACTGGGCCGAGCAGTACCTTCAGCCACTCGCCGACGTGCTAGGCGACACGGTGCGCTTCGGCGCCCGCGTCACCGGCGTCTCCCGACTCGGCCGCGACAGAGTCGTGGATGCCGACCGCGAACAGCAGCCCTACACCGTCCATGTCCTCAACACTGACGGGACCGAGGAGCGGCTCACCGCCCGCGCCGTCATCGACGCCTCGGGCACCTGGTCCACCCCCAGCCCGATCGGCGGCGACGGCCTCCCTGCCCTCGGTGAGCGCACCGCCTCCGACCGCATCTCCTACCGCGTCCCCGACATCAAGGACCCGGTCGTACGCGCCCGTTACGCGGGGAAGCGCACCGCCGTCATCGGCTCCGGAGCCTCCGCCTTCACCGCCCTCGCCTACCTTGCAGACCTCGGCAAGGACGCGCCGAACACGCACGCGGTGTGGGTCCTGCGACGCGGCATCAGCGGCTCCACCTTCGGCGGCGGGGAATCCGACCAGCTCCCCGCCCGCGGTGCACTCGGCCTCGCGGCCAAGGCCGCCGTTGACAACGGATACGCCTCCGCCGTCACCGGCTTCCGTACGACCGCTGTCGAGAAGAGCGGCGAGCAACTCGTGCTCGCATCCGAGGACGGCCGTCGCCTCCACCCGGTCGACGAAATCATCGTGCTGACGGGCCTGCGCCCCGACCTCTCCTTCCTCGACGAACTGCGCCTCGGCCTGGACGAGCGCCTCCAAGCCCCCGTCGGACTGGCCCCGCTGATCGACCCGAACGTCCACTCTTGCGGCACCGTCTACCCGCACGGCGTCAACGAGCTCTCACACCCGGAGCAGGGCGTCTACCTCGTCGGCATGAAGAGCTACGGCCGCGCCCCGACGTTCCTCGCCATGACCGGCTACGAGCAGGTCCGCTCCATCGCAGCCGCCCTCGCCGGAGACCAGGAGGCCGCCGAACGCGTGGAGTTGACCCTCCCGGAGACCGGTGTATGCGGCGGGGCGGGCTTGTTCGACGAGCCCGACGCCACCAAGGCGGAAAGCAACGGTGGCGGCTGCTGCGCGACCCCCACCACCCTCCAGATCGGCATCGGCGCCCCGGCCGCCTCCAGCGGCTGCTGAAGCCTCAACCCCATACTCAGGAGGTTCGTCATGTCCCGCGTACAACTCGCCCTCCGTGTCCCCGACCTCGCGGCATCCATCGCCTTCTACACCAAGCTCTTCGGCACCGAGCCCGCCAAACTCCGCGACGGCTACGCCAACTTCGCCATCGTCGAGCCCCCGCTCAAGCTCGTCCTCATCGAAGGGGACGCGGGAGAGGACACCCGCATGGACCACCTCGGCGTCGAGGTCGAAACCACCGACGCTGTCCACGCCGCCGCCACCCGCCTCAGCGACGCGGGCCTGGCCACGGCAGAGGAGAACGACACCACCTGCTGCTACGCCCTCCAGGACAAGGTCTGGGTCCACGGCCCGGGCCAGGAACCCTGGGAGGTGTACGTCGTCAAGGCCGACGCCAACACCCTGACCAAGCAACAGGGCAGCACCTGCTGCGCCACTGCCGCCGCCGATACCGAGTCGGGTGAACCTGTCGCCGCCAGCTGCTGCTGATCCGACGATGACCCAACTTGACGCCAACGAGGCCGCGACCGGAACAGGGGACCGGTCGCGGCCTCGCGCCGCCCTACCCGCCCTGTGCGCCACCCAGATCATCAGCTGGGGCATCGTCTACTACGCATTCCCCGTCCTGCTGCCGCACCTGACCACAGACACAGGCTGGTCCACCAACGCCGTGACCGCGGCTTTCTCCGCCGCCTTGCTTGTCTCGGCCGTCGCCGGGATACCCGTCGGCCGCATCCTCGACCGCCGAGGCCCGCGAGCCGTGATGACGGCAGGCTCTGTGCTCGCGGTCGCCTCCATCCTGGCCATCGCCGCAGCGCCGAACCTCTACTCGTTCGCTGCCGCTTGGCTCATGGCCGGTGTCGCCATGGCCGCCACCTTCTACCAGCCCGCCTTCGCCGCACTCACCCGCTGGTGGGGCCCCGACCGCATCCGCGCCCTGACCGTCGTCACCCTCGCCGGTGGTCTCGCCAGCACCGTCTTCGCGCCCCTCACCGCCCTGCTCGCGGACCACCTCAGCTGGCGCACCACCTACGCTGTGCTCGCCGTCATCCTCGCTGCCGTCACCATCCCGGCCCACGCCCTGGCCCTGCGTGCCCCCTGGCCCCCAGCGCCACCGGCCACGTCCACGACCAGCCGCACGCCGATCGCTCGCAGCCGTCCCTTCCTTCTGCTCACGCTGGCCTTCACCCTGTCCGGCTTCGCCATGTACGCGGTCGTCTTCGGCTTGGTTCCCCTGCTCACCGAACGGGGCTCCGATCCGACAACCGCGGCATGGGCCTTGGGGCTTGGCGGAGTCGGCCAGACTTTGGGCCGTACGTTCTACGCCACCTTGGCTCGCCGAACGGGCGTCACCACCCGCACCGCCGTCCTGATCGCGGCAGGCGGAGCCACTACGGCTGCCCTCGCCCTCGTGCCTGGCCCCGTCCCTTTGCTGATCCTGCTCGCGGTCCTCGCCGGAGTCGTGCGGGGCAACCTCACCCTGCTGCACGCCACCGCGGTCACCGATCGATGGGGCACAGCCCAGTACGGCCGCTTGTCGGCGCTTCTCAGCGCTCCCGCCACCATCGCCGCTGCCCTGGCTCCATGGGCTGGCGTTGCCTTGGCGGAGTCGTTGGGGGGCTACCCGCGGCTCTTCGCGGTGCTCGCCGTCGGTTCCGCCGCGGCGGCTGCCCTGGTCCTAGCGTCAGGAAGCCTCATGCGACAGCGCTGAGATGGTCCAGCGCCGCATCCGTCAGAAGACGGTCCTTGCCCAGTAGTCCTCAAGCATTTCGGCAGGCCAATTGGGCTCCCGCACTTCGCCGTGGGGGCCCATTGTTGGCATCACAGCTACGTGGCGGAGGAGCGGTACGGGGGGATGGACCTGCTGGTGACCCGTAAGGGCGCGATGCGGGCGGGCAGCGGGGGATTCGGAATTATCCCGGGCTCGATGGGCACCGGCTCGTACATCGTGAAGGGGCTGGGCAACGCCAAGTCCTTCAACTCGGCCTCGCGCGGGGCGGGTCGGAAGATGAGCCGGAACGCTGCGAAGCGGAAGTTCTCCACGAAGGACCTGGAGGACCAGACGCGGGCGTCGAGTGCCGTCGTGGATGAGATCCCGGCCGCGACCAAGCGCATCAGCCAGGTGATCTACCAGCAGAAGGACCTGGTGCAGGTCGTTGCCGAGCTCAAGTAGGTCATCTGCGTCAAGGGCTGAAGCCGGACACCATCGCCCCCCGCGAGTGGCTGCAGAGCGAAGGTCGGCCGTAGGTTCGCCGGCGCGACCGGGCGAGACGCACGCCAGGCTGTGGGCGCGCTCGCGGAAAGCAGAGTTCGACCGCCGCCTCCGACCACCGGCACCGAAGAGTCCGCCAACGACGGCGGGCGCGGTGAAGCGGAGCCCGCTGAGTGGCAGCGCATCGACTGGCTGCTCGCCGCGACCGCGGACAGACAGCCAGAGGGACAACGAGCGTGTCCTGGAGGCGTCATACCTGCGGGTAGCACGGGATTCGTGACGGCCAGACGTCTCGCGGACTGCCTCGCGCGACGTGCTGCACGTCTGATGGAAGGACATGGCCCGTAACCGTCTGACACACTCCAAGTGCGGTGGCAGGAGGGGGACATGCATGGTCATCGTGGGCCTGATAATCATCGCAGTCGTCGTCTTCGTCGTCCTGGGGTTCGTCTTCCGGTCTCCCGACCGGGACTCCGCGGCGACGCTCGTCCAGGGGATCGGCGCGATCGTGATTCCCGCCGCCAGCGCGGCGTTATGGCTGACGAACCGAAGGCCGCGGACGGAACTCACCGAACCGGCACTGCGTGACTTCGCGGACGAGCTGGCTGAGCGGGTAAAGGCGCAGTGGAGTGCCGCGGCGAGCGAACGACGGCTGATACATCCGAGCCCCGTGCCGGTGCGCTGGAGGCGGTCGAATCTTCCCGTGTCGGGTCCGGCGACCGACGCAGTGGGCATCGGGACCGGCTCATCGCGGTTTCGGCCCCTGCCTGGGCTGGCCCCGATCACCGCGGCGGATTTGGAGTCGGGCGCCGTTCGGGACCTGTTCCGCCTCTATGGTGCGCTGGACTCCGGGCGGATGGTGATCGTCGGAGCAGGCGGTGCGGGAAAGAGCGGCGCCGCCATTCGGTTGCTGCTCGACGCCCTCAGCCATCGCGAGGCGCTCGAACCTGACGCGCGCGCGAGAGTTCCCGTACCAGTGCTGCTGACGCTGAGCGGATGGGACCCGCTGAACCAGCGGCTTCATGATTGGCTCGCCACTCGACTGGCCACGGACTACATGTTCAGGAAGTCCGAAGAACACGCGGGCGGTGTAGTCTCCAGGCTCATCGGCACTGGTCGGGTCGCCGCCTTTCTGGACGGGCTGGACGAGATACCCGAAGCCGTACGCCCCGCCGCTCTGCGGGCGCTGAACGAGCAGGCGAGCTTCCGCCTGGTCCTGTTGAGCCGCGTTGGGGAGCTTGTTACGGCCGTCGCCGCGGAGGGACCGCTTTCAGGCTCCGCCGGGCTCGAACTGCTTCCGGTCAGCGCCCAGGACGCGGCGGAGTACCTGACGCGTTGCCAGGCGCAGCCGCCCCCGGAGGCCTGGCGCAGTCTGGTGCGGCACATCCGTATGAACCCTTCAGGCGCAGTGGCTCAGGCACTGGACACGCCGTTGATGCTCACGCTGATGCGTGACACCTATCGCGCGGATCAGCGCTTCGATCTCGAGCGCTTTGCGGACCGGGCCGCAGTAGAGGACCACCTCCTTGACCGAGTCCTGCCCGCCGCCTATGACGACGACCGGCCCGGACAGCCGCGCAGTCGCTACAGCCTCGGCCAGGCCGAGCGCTGGCTCGGTGTCATCGCGCACCAGATGAACAGCGAGAGAAGCCGCGACCTGGCTTGGTGGCAGGTCCCCCGGTGGCGGCCCGCCTGGCCGAGAACGGCAGCCAGTTGCCTCCTCGTGGGATTCCTCGCCGGGGCGGCGGGCCTCTTCTGGGCGGGGCCGGCCGCTGGCCTCGGAGCCGGCGGGGTGGTGGGTCTCTCCGTGACGATGTCACTCACGTACGGGCGTGCCGGGGACTCGCCCCAGCTGTTGGGCCGTCTGCAGTGGAGGGACTTCGTCGTCCGCGAGAACTTCCTGTTCGGGATCGCAGGCGGTGGAGCGGCCGGAGTGGGCCTAGGCGTCGCCCTCCTCCTCACCCATGACCGCGTCGTCATGCTTTTCGGAGGACTGGTGATCGGCCTCCTCGCCGGTGTGGTGGGAGGATTCGTCACGGGTCTCAGCAATCGCAGCGCCGACAGCCGGACTCCCATCGGTCCCGTCTCCTGCTGGAGACAGGACCGCCAGTACACCCTCACCGCCGGAATCGCTGGCGGCCTCGCTGGCAGTCTCATTGGAGGATCATGCCTGGGACTGCTCGCCGAATTGGCAAATGAGCGCATTTTCGGGGTCATCGACGGATTCCTGTCCGGGATCGCGCTGGTGACGGTCGGTGGCCTCCTGCTCAGTTTGGCGCTGAGCCTGGTGGGATCGGCGACTTGGCGCACATTCCTCGCGAGCCTCCAGCTGCGCATGAGGAACGAGGCTCCAATCCGCCTGGTCAGGTTTCTCTCCGATGCTCGCGAGCGTCACGTCCTGCGGACCGTGGGGCCCGTATTCCAGTTCCGCCACGCCCGGCTCCAGGATCGTCTGGAAGAGGCGTTCACGACCCGCAACGGGCCCGGAGCCGACGGTTAGCGGCCGTCCTCCGGGCCGGACGACGACGGCCGCGGCGCGCCGGTCCCTTGATCGGCAGCGCCCGGAGCAGTACACGGTGTCCTAGTGCCGACCTCCGCAGACGAAGGTGGTCTGACCAGTGTCTTCAACGTGGCAGCCGAGTATGCAGCCGCGAACTCGCCTGGATCGGCAGGTCAGTTGTAGGCATCACAACTACGTGGCGGAGGAGCGGTACGGGGGGATGGACCTGGAAGAGCTGACGCGGGGTGTGGAACCCCGGATCAGTGATCGTCCGGGGCCTTGCGCTGTGATCGTGACTGTCGGAGCCTGGTGTCACAGCTCGCCTGCCCGGCCGGCCGTGGAGCCGTGGAGCCGTGGAGCCGTGGAGGCTGTGCGGCCCTCGCAGCCCGGCCGCCGCTGCGAAAACTAGATGCTGATCGCGCTGCAGGCCGTGTCGGGTGTCGACCAGGTCCCGGTGTCCGGGACAGTCACAGATCCTCGCGCCGTAGGGCGTATCCACGGATCTCTTTGCCTCTCACTCAAACGGCACTCAGGGGAGGTGCGAAGTGCCGACGGCTCACCTAATGGGATCGGTAGACCGTGCCGCTCATGCGGTGGACGACCGACGATCGGCGGCGAAGGAGGCCCTTACGGCATGCACCCCGATTACGCCGCGGCACTGCTCCACGCGCTGTTCACCCAGCCCCCGATCGGCCTGCACGTACTGGATCCTGATCTACGGATCGTGCGGTTCAACGCCGCCGCGCCGGGCGCGCAGGGCTTCAGCGCGAGTGAGGCTGTGGGCCGCACCTGGCGGGATCTCGGATTCGCCGCGGACGACGTCGAGCGCATGCTCCGCGGGGTGCTGGCCACCGGGGAGCCGGTCAGCGACTTCCGGCACGAAGGCCGTCTGCCCCGCGGTCCCGACGGAGTGCGGGTACTGACTGTCTCGGCATTCCGCCTCCAGAGCGCCGACGGCCGCATCCTGGGGGTCGCCGCCACGGTGGTCGACATCACCGAGCAGCATCGCGCCCAGCGACGGCTGGAACTGCTGTACCGCGCCGGTGAACAGATCGGGACCACCCTGGATGTGTTCCGTACGGCGCAGGAGCTCGCGGATATCGCCGCGCCGGGCCTGGCCGACGTGGTGGCGGTCGACGTTCTCGATACCGTGCTGCACGGCGAAGCCCCCGCCCCGGGGCCCTTGCTCAACCCGGTCACTCTGCGACGGGCGGGCTTCCAGGCGGCCGCCCCGGAGGCAGCGCGGAGCTCGTACGAGGTTGGGGATGTCAGGGTGTTGCGGTACGGCAGCCCGTACGCCCAGTCCCTGACAGACCTGCAACCCCGTCTCATTCGCAGACTCGGAGCGGACGAAAGGTGGCCGACCAGGGATCCGGTTGCCGCCCAGATGCTGCGGGAGGCCGGTGCGCACTCGCTCATGGCCGTGCCGCTGGCGGCGCGCGGAGTGGTCCTCGGTATGGCGGCCTTCTTCCGCACGAAGGGTTCACCGCCCTTCGAGGAAGCCGACCTGAGCGTCGCCGCCGACCTGGTGGCCCGTGCCGCGGTATGCATCGACAACGCCCGCCGCTACGAGCGCGAGCACACCCTCGCCCGACTCACTCAACGGTCATTGGTGCCCACCCGCCTGCCCACGCACGCGGCCGTGGAGACCGCGTACACCTATTTGCCGGTGGCCTCCAGCGGCGCCTGGTACGACGTCATCCCGCTGTCCGGCGCGCGGGTCGCGCTCGTGGCCGGCGATGTGTCCGGGCGGGGCATGGGGACCGTGACCACCATGGGACGACTGCGTACGGCAGTCACGGCCTTCGCCGCCATGGACCTGCCGCCCGACGAGCTTCTCGAACGCCTGCACAGCCTGACCGGGGAACTCTCGCACGGCTACCCGCCTGCGCAGGACGACCACAGGCAGGCGCTGACGGCGACCTGCCTCTACACCGTCTACGACCCGTCCGACGGCAGCTGTGTCCTCTCCCGCGCCGGCCACCCCCCGCCCGTCCTGGGCGTACCCGATGGCACGGTGCGGATCATCGAAAGCCCGACCGGACCCGTCCTGGGACGAGGAGCCTCCTCGTACACGACCACGCGCGTGGACGTGCCAGAGGGCAGCATCCTCGCCCTCCACAACGCCGGGATCCTCCAGGGCACCACGGAAAGCCGGCTCCCCCTCTACCGGGTAGTCCTCGGCAGACCGACGGGAACCCTGCAGGACACATGCGACGCTCTGGCCGCCTCACTGCTCCCCGAGCCCCCTGACGACGACGCCCTGCTGCTCCTCGCACGTACGCGCGCACTCGGCCCGGACAAGCTGGCCTCCTGGACGCTGCGCAACGCCCCGGAGAGCGCCGCCGAGGCCCGCCGTCTGGTCAGCGGACGGCTCGCGGAATGGGACCTCACCGACCTCGATTTCACCACCGGGCTCATCGCCAGCGAACTGGTGACCAATGCGGTCCGCTACTCCGAAGGGCCGATCGGGCTCCGCCTGATCCGCGACGCTGTTCTGACCTGTGAGGTCGCGGACTCCAGCAACGCCTCTCCACATCTGCGACACGCCGAGGACGACGACGAAGGCGGCCGCGGCCTGTACCTGGTCGCCGAGTTCACCCAGGACTGGGGCACCCGGCGCACCGGGAGAGGCAAGACCATCTGGACGGAGCAGCCGCTCCACTGACGCAAGCGCACACAGCCGCCCTCCGGTCCGCGGGAGTCGCGATGCTCGGCTGCCGCCCACCGCGTCCTGCCGTACACGCTCCGCAACGCCGGGGCGGTCTGCCTCATCGAGCCGCGGGTGACGGTCGAGCCGTCCGTCTGATGGCCGGTCAAGAGGGTTGGCGCAAGCCGCCGATGACCAAGTCGGCGGACTGAAGAGGCGCGGGAGGCGCGATGTGGCACGACCTGATGAGTGTGGGCATCTCGTACGGCGAGAAGGCGGTGCGCACCGTGCTGGTCTATCTGGTGATCCTGGTGCTGCTCCGGTGGGGCGGGAAGCGGGAGCTCGCTCAGCTCAACACCTTTGACCTGGTGGTCATGCTGCTGCTGGCCAACGTGGTGCAGAACGCCATCATCGGACCCGACAATTCCGTGGCCGGAGTCGCCTTCGCCGCTGCCGTACTGCTCGTGGTGAACGCACTCGTGGTCCGGGCAGCCTCGCTGTCCAGCCGGCTCGGCCGCCTGCTCGAGGGATCGCCCGTCGTTCTCGCGCGCGACGGGCACTGGCTGCCCTCCGCGGTCAGGCGCAGCGGACTGAGCCGCGCGGACCTGGATGTCGCGGTGAAGCGGCAGGGCGGCGACGATGTCTCAGAGGCCACCACGGTCAGCCTGGAGCCGGGCGGTTCGCTGCTGGTCAGCCTGCGCGAGGGCGACCAGGCCGCCGACAAGAACGACGTCGCCGCGCTACGAGCCGAGATCGCCGCCCTGCGGCAGCAGCTCGCACACCCCGGGCCCGGGCCCGGTTCCGGCGCCACCAGGTAGCGGTCGACGAGGTCACTGTTCGTCTGCGAGGGGAACGGGTCCGGTGGGATCAGCGGCCCGGACGCGGACATGCGTCACGGCTCCCGGATCTTGGTGTTGGAGGCCTGGGCGCGGGGGCGGACCACCAGCAGGTCGATGTTCACGTGGGAGGGGCGGGTGACCGCCCAGGTGATGGTGTCGGCGACGTCGTCGGCGGTGAGGGGCTCGGCCACGCCCGCGTAGACATTCGCGGCCCTCTCCTCGTCACCGCGGAAGCGGGTCGTCGCGAACTCCTCGGTCTTGACCATGCCGGGGGCGATCTCGATCACTCGTACCGGGGTGCCGACGATCTCCAGGCGGAGGGTCTCGGCGAGGACGTGGGCGCCGTGCTTGGCCGCGACGTAGCCTCCGCCGCCCTCGTAGGTGGCGTGGCCCGCGGTGGAGGAGAGGATCACGACGGTGCCGTCGCCGCCCGCGGTGAGTGCCGGGAGCAGGGCCTGCGTGGTGTTGAGGGTGCCGATGACGTTGACCTCGAACATCTGGCGCCAGTCGGCGGGGTCGCCGGTGGCGACGGGGTCCGCGCCGAGTGCGCCGCCCGCGTTGTTGACGAGGACGTCGCAGCGGCCGAGGGACGCGGCGAAGTCGTCGACGGCCGGGCGGTCGGTGACGTCGAGGGCGTACGCGGTGGCCCGGTGGCCCGCGCCGGTGAGCTCGGCGGCGAGCGCTTCGATGCGGTCCCTGCGGCGGGCGGTGAGGACGACGTGGTATCCGGCGGCGGCGAGTTGGCGTGCGGTGGCGGCGCCGATGCCGCTGCTGGCTCCGGTGATGACGGCGACGGCGGTCCCAGCGGCGGTCATGTCCTACTCCTCGCGCGTGTGATCGTTACGCGCCCCAGGATAGGCGGCCGCCCCGCCCGCCCCGCCCGGCGTCAGCGGCCACGCGGGGCGTACATGATCAACACCATGCCCGCGAGACAGACCAGCGCGCCGATCACGTCCCACCGGTCGGGGCGGTAGCCGTCCGCGACCATGCCCCAGGCGATGGATCCCGCGACGAAGACTCCGCCGTACGCGGCGAGGATGCGGCCGAACTCGCCCTCCGGCTGGAGCGTGGCCACAAAGCCGTACGCGCCGAGGGCGATGACGCCCGCGCCGATCCAGATCCAGCCCCGGTGTTCCCTGAGCCCCTGCCAGACGAGCCAGGCACCGCCGATCTCGAAGAGACCGGCGAGGAGGAAGAGAGCGGCGGAACGGGCGACGAGCATGTCGCCAGCGTGCCACGCAACGAGCCCAAGACTCGCCGGAGCTGATGGATGATCAGGGACATAAGCCTCCAACAGGTATCTTCTGGTTATGTGCCTGATGCGCAAGGTGCTGCCGGCGGTATCCGCCGCAGCGGTGATGGTGGTTGGTCTGGGTACGAGCGCGGTCGCCGGTGACCGGACAGTCGCGCCGGAAGCGGACGTGGCGCACCACGGCCATGTCTCGTTGGCGAGCGGGCGGCTCGGGGTCTCGCTGGTCACCGAGAATCATGGTCCGTCGAGCCTCACGAACGCGACCGTGCGGCTGTCCTTCTCGGTGCCGCTGGCCGCCGCTCAGGCGCTGCCGGCCGGGTGTCTGTGGGGCGGCGACGAGCTGGTGCTGTGTGCGACGGGCCCGCTGCGGGCCGCGGGCAGCGAACGCCGGATCACGCTCGAACTGCGGACGGTGGGCAAGCCGGACGAGGTGATCGTGTGGATCGGCACGCAGTGGAACGGCGGCGCGACCGACCGGAACCCGGACAACAACGAGCACGAGGTGCTGGCGCCGGCCACCGGCGACCGGTACGTGTACTGACGCGAACTACGCCGCCGCGCCGCCGAATTCCCGCAGGGCCTTCGCGACGATCGCCTCCAGCCGGGCATGGTGCGCGCCCCGCCAGTACACGCGCTCGCACGCCGTGCACCGCGCGAACACGTCGTACGTGCGCTGCGTGCCCTGCTCCAGCTGGTCCTGGACCGAGTCCTTGTCGGCGTCCGTGAGCGGGCCGTTGCAGGCCGTGCAGCGGGTCCAGGGCGCCAGCGCGGGCGTGAACCGCTCCAGTACGTCACGCAGTTGGTCCTCGGGCCGGTCGCTGTAGACGTACGCCCCCGCCCAGATCTCCCGGCGCCGCAGCAGCCCGCGGTCCCGGGAGAGCAGTACCCGGCGCTCCCGCGCCGAGAGGGTGGCCAGCGCCGGGTCGCCGATGTCCTCGTTCTCGTACGCCGCATCGACGCCGAGGAGCCGCAGCCGCCGCGCCAGCGTGCCGAGGTGCACGTCGAGCAGGAACCGCAGGGGGGCGCCGGGGACCTGCTGCGGCCGCTCGACGCCGTACACCTCGACGTGTTCGCCCGCGTGGGGGATGTGCGAGGCGGGCACCTGGCGGCCGTCGACCAGCAGCCGGCCCGCCTCGGTGAGCGGGACGCCGACCGACTCGACGACATGGCCGAGCGTCGACGATCCGTCGGTGACCAGGGTCGTACGCCCCTGGCGGCGCTCCGGAGGGACGAAGAGGCGCAGCTCAGGAGCGACGCTGAGGTGGATTTCCGGTCCGTTCACGCTGCCAGCATGTCATCGGGCGGCGTGTGCCAGCCAGGTCGTTTCGGGAGGGCTCAGGCACCGAAGGCGTCCGCGTTCTCCATCCTGGCGCGGTTGGCCAGGTCGCGGCGTGCCGGGGGGCTACGGCGCCGGCTCCTGCAGGTCCAGCCGCCAGTCGTTCGACCGCAGCACGTTCCCCGGCGGGTACTCGACGTCGCACTCGCCCACCAGCGAGAAGCCCGCCTTCCTGCACACCGCGTTCGACGGCCCGTTGGCGACGGACGGGAACGCGTGCAGATAGCGGTGCTTCTGCTTCGCCCTCGCCTCCTCGACCACCGCCACCGTGCCCGCCGTGGCTATGCCCCGCCCCTGGAAGGCCGGCAGCACGCTCCAGCCCGTCTCGTACACCTCCAGCCCGTCCCAGGTCTGCTCCCAGAAGCCGACCGAGCCCGCCGCCTCCCCGCTTGCCGACAGGACGATGCGGTACATCCGGCCCTTCCAAGTCTGGTCCGCGCTGAGATCGACATACCGCTGGTGCCGCTTGATCAGCTGTTCTTCCGTCTCCGGGCCACCCAGGTGATCCATCAGCTCCGGCGCATTCGCAGCGCGGAGAAGGTCGAAGTCGTCCTCGGACCATGGCTCGATCCGTACCACCGGTGCTTTGATCTCCATGTCACGCACTGTAGGACGAAGGTCTGACAACCGGGGGTCCGGACGATGAGCTTCACCGGTGTATGGGCGATCGGCGCCGTCCCCGACGCCGAAGTCGCGGCTCTGCCCGGGCGGTTCGCGCACCTGGAAGGCGAGTGGACCACACCGCCGAACTACGCCGAGGACCTGACATGGTGGCTCAGCGGTGGCGACCGCGAGCCGTACTTCACGCCCGAACCCACCCCCGCTGCACGCCGTTTCGCCGCCTTCGCGCGCAGCGGCGGCCCGAGCGCGCCGGCCGTCGCCGCCATGAAGGAGGCCGCCATGGATCTGCTCCGCGGCGCGAAGGATCATGCGGAGGGACATGCGAAGGGGGATGAGGGGGGTGATGAGGAGGGTACGGACGGCAGCGCCACCTTTGTCGCCGCCGCGCGCAAGGGCGATCCGGCCGTCGCCCTCTGTTATGGCCTCGGGGCGGAAGCCGCGGCCCGGCTCCCCGGCTGGTTCGGCGACTTCCTGCTGACCGCCGCCGAGGTGCGGGCCGTCCTCCCGCACGCCGAGTCGGTGCTCGCCGTGGCAGGGCCCCGCCGCACCGAGATCCTGGCCCGGATCGACGCCTGGATGTCGGCCATGAGCGACGACCCCGGCTTCGACGCGGGGACGCTGCTCGACGGGCCGCTGCGGGTGCTGCGGTACGCGGCCGCCAACGGCACCGGCGCGGTCGGCGTCGCGGACTGCTACTGACAGCCACCGACAGCCACTGATGGCCACTGAAGGCCCACTGATCGCCGATGGCAGCCGCTACGTGGAAGCCGGGCGGGCGTATGCCGTCGGCGGCACGCCCACCGTCGCCGTGAAGTCCCGTACGAGATGGGCCTGATCGCTGTACCCGAGCTCGGCGGCCAGCGCCGCCCAGTCCAGCGCGTCCTCGCCCGCCCCCTCACCCCGCTCGGCGCGCTCCAGCGCCTCATGGATGCGGTAGCGCAGGATGACCCACTTCGGACCGACCCCGACGTACGCCGCGAAGAGCCGCTGCAGCGAACGCGCCGAGACCCCTTCCACCGCCGCCAGCTCGGCGACCCGCCGGATCGTACGGTCCGTACGCACCCGGTCGACCAGCTCCATCGCCCGCACCGCCTGCGGATCCGCCGCCGGTTCGAGCCCCAGCAGAAAGGTGTCCAGCGCGGCGACCCGCGCGTCCTCCCCCTCCGGTCCCAGGATTGAGCGCACAGTCTCCGGACCCGCGCCCGCCAGGACCCCCTCGACCGGCACCCGGCGCCCCGTCCAGTCGGACACCGGCCGCTCCGGCGCGAACGGCCGGAAGCCGCCGGGCCGGAACTGCACCCCGCACACCCGCCCCCGCCCCTCCAGCTTCTGCGTGAACAGCCCCAGGCCGATGCCCGCCACCTCGCCCCAAGGGGCCTCGTCGCCGTAGCGCTGGAAGACCACGTTCACGGACGGATGCGGCACCACATGGGAGGCGTAGGGCTCCGAAAGGTCCCAGTCGATGAGCCAGTAGTGCTCGAGAAACGGACGCAGCGCCTGGGCCGGCTCGCGGCGGCGGAAACGCACCCGCGCGAAGAGTTCGCGGGCTTCGACGATGCCCCTGGTGTCGCGTCGCGGACCTGCCATGCGGGGGATCCTATGTCGCGTTTGTTCAATACGCAGGGGGGTGACCGCCCCTACCGTCGGGCCATGACGAAGACCATCAGTGACCTGCTCGAATCGGCGGCGCAGCGGGCCGTTCCGGTGGTGCGTGGCATCACCGACGAGCGGCTGGCCGCCCCTACGCCGTGCAGCGAGTACGACGTACGCGCCCTGGCCGACCACCTCATCCAGGTGGTGATCAACTTCCAGGCGCTGGCGGCGAAGAAGAATGCCGACTTCGCCGCCGTACCGCACTACACCGACGACCATTCCGGCGACTGGCGGACCAGGTTCGCCGACGAGACCGCCGCGCTCGTCGCGGCGTGGGCGGCCCCCGGCGCGGAGGAGGGCACCACGGGGACCATGGGTCTTCCGGCCAGGACCGTCGGCCATATGGTGCTGGGCGATCTGACCGTGCACGCCTGGGACCTGGCCCGCGCAACCGGGCAGGAGTTCACGCCGGACCCGGCCGTGGTCGGTGAAATCGGGCCCGCGCTCGCGGAGATGGCGCCGATGGCCCGCAAGGGGGGCGTGTTCGGCGAGCCGTTCCCGCTGCCCGACGAGGAGGGGGTCTCGGACTTCGACCGGGTGCTGGCTCTGACCGGCCGGGACCCGCATTGGCAGCCGCCCGCGTAGCAGGCCAGTAGTAGGCCAGTAGCAGGCCCGTAGCAGACCCCAAGCGGGCCCACAGCGAGAGGGGCGGCGACCGCGTGGACGCCGCCCGCCGCCCGCCCCCCTCAGGCGAAAGACCGACCAGGCAGCCCGCCGCCGAGGCTCAGGGCCAGACCAGGCAGTACGGCTGGTGCCCCGCCTCGTGCAGCCGGACCGAGAAGTCCTGCCACTCGTGCAGCAGCTGGTACACGTTGAACGCGTCCCGCGGCCCGCCCCGGTCCGGGACCGTCGACCAGATGAACGCCGCCGCGCCCACCGATTCCTCGCCAATTCCGCGCAACGGGTCGACGACCGTCATCGGAAGCTTGACCACCGCATAGTCGGGGTGCAGCACCACCAGCTCCAACGGCGGCACCTTGTTCAGCGGCATGCCCTGGATGCCCGTCAGCACCATTGCGGCTATGGTCTCCGGCTTGATCTTGGCGAACAGCCCGCCCATGCCGAGCTCGTCGCCGCCCAGCTCCTCCGGGCGCATCGAGATCGGCACACGCGCGGCAGTGGCCCCGTCAGGTGCGCCGAAGTACTTGTAGGTCACCCCCACTCGGCCGCTCCTGCTTCCCAAGGGCTCGTGCGCGCCCGCGTCGCCTCGCCGGTGCTTTCCCCGCCGGGCAGGCTCAGGACCCAGGTCGTCGGTCCCCTCGCCCAGTCCGCCACCGCGATGCATATCTCCACCCGACCACTCGCAGCCCCCGCCGCGCAACCCGATCATCGTGACAGTGACCTCCCCCACGAACGTGCTGTGAAACACCACTCGGCTAGAACGTCAGGGGCTCTGACACCATGGATTCCGTGAGCTTCCCCTATGTCGCCCCAGTTTCGCAGACGCGAGAGGGGTGACGCCCTTTCGTAATACGAGGAGACCGCGCTTCCTGCTCACCGGTGGCCGAGATCCTCCCTCCCGGCCCCCCGCACATCCGAATCGCAGATCAGGACCAAAGTGGCGTATCCATACGAAGCCCCAGTTTCGCAGACGCTGTTCGACCGCGCGTCCCTTGTGACGCCCGGCGGCGTGAACTCTCCCGTCCGCGCCTTCCGAGCCGTGGGCGGCACGCCCCGGTTCATGGTGTCCGGTACCGGCCCGTACCTCACCGACGCGGACGGCCGCGAATATGTCGACCTCGTCTGCTCGTGGGGGCCGATGATCCTCGGCCACTCCCACCCGGCCGTCATCGAGGCGGTGCAGGCGGCGGTCGCCCGCGGCACCTCCTTCGGCACGCCCGGCGAGGGCGAGGTCGCACTCGCCGAGGAAATCGTGGCCCGGATCGAGCCCGTCGAGCAGGTACGGCTGGTTTCCAGCGGCACGGAAGCGACGATGTCCGCGATCCGGCTCGCCCGCGGTTTCACCGGCCGGGCCAAGGTCGTGAAGTTCGCCGGCTGCTACCACGGCCATGTCGACGCGCTGCTCGCCGCGGCCGGCTCGGGAGTGGCGACTTTCGGGCTGCCGGACACGCCGGGGGTCACGGGCGCGCAGGCCGGGGACACGATCGTCCTGCCGTACAACGACCTGGAATCGGTGCACGAGGCCTTCCGCGCGCACCCGGGCGAGATCGCCTGTGTGATCACGGAGGCGTCGCCGGGCAACATGGGCGTCGTGCCGCCGCGGCCCGGCTTCAACGAGGGGCTCAAGTCGGCCTGCGAGAAGAACGGCGCGCTGTACATCTCCGACGAGGTCATGACCGGCTTCCGTACGTCGAAGGCCGGCTGGTACGGCGTCGACGGCGTCGCGCCCGACCTGATGACCTTCGGCAAGGTGATGGGCGGCGGCTTCCCCGCCGCGGCCTTCGGCGGCCGCGAGGACGTCATGGCGCACCTCGCACCCAGCGGGCCCGTCTACCAGGCGGGCACCCTCTCCGGTAACCCGGTCGCCACCGCCGCCGGGCTCGCGCAGCTGCGGCTGCTCGACGACGCCGCGTACGAGAAGGTCAACGCGGTCTCGGCCGAGATCCAGGCTCTGGTGACGGACGCACTCGGCAAGGAGGGCGTGGCCCACCGGCTGCAGACGGCGAGCAACATGTTCTCGGTCTTCTTCACCGGCGCCGACGTCAGGAACTACGAGGACGCGAAGCGGCAGCAGTCCTTCCGCTTCACCGCCTTCTTCCATGCGATGCTCTCCCAGGGCGTCTATCTCCCGCCGTCCGCCTTCGAGTCGTGGTTCGTCTCCACGGCCCACGACGAGCGGGCGATCGAGCGGATCGCCGCCGCGCTGCCGGCCGCCGCCCGGGCCGCCGCCGAGGCGACGGAGGCATCGGCATGAGCAAGAACACCCAGCACACTCAGAACACCCAGCACACCCAGAACACTGCAAGCGGCGCGAACGGCGAGGGCGGCCCGGACAGCGAGATCACCGTCGTCCATCTGGTGCGGCACGGCGAGGTCGAGAACCCCGACGGCGTCCTCTACGGCCGCCGGGCCGGCTACCACCTCTCCGAACTCGGCCGCCAGATGGCCGACCGGGTCGCCGAGCACCTCGCGGACCGCGACATCACCCATGTCGTCGCCTCCCCGCTCGAGCGCGCCCAGGAGACCGCGGCCCCCGTCGCCAAGAGCCACAGCCTCACCCTCGACACCGACGAGAGGCTGATCGAGGCGGCCAACGTCTTCGAGGGCAAGACCTTCGGGGTGGGTGACGGCGCGCTGCGCAAGCCGGCCAACTGGAAGCATCTGACCAACCCGTTCCGCCCGTCCTGGGGGGAGCCGTACGTCGATCAGGTCGTACGGATGATGGGCGCGCTGGGCGCCGCGCGGGACGCCGCCCGCGGGCACGAGGCCGTCTGCGTCAGCCACCAGCTGCCGATCTGGATCGTGCGGAGTTTCGTCGAGCGGCGCCGGCTGTGGCACGACCCGCGCCGCCGGCAGTGCACGCTCGCGTCGCTGACCACGTTCACGTATCAGGGCGACCGGATTGTCTCCGTCGGTTACTCCGAGCCCGCGCGAGATCTTGTTCCGGCGCATCTTCTCGCGGGCGCAAAACCAGTGAAGGGCAAGGCCAAAGCATTCGGTGCGTAGTTGGCCGGGCAGTTCCTCCTGAATCCTCTCGGAAATAGGAGCGAGTCCCCGGAACCCCCGTCTTCCGCACGGCATCTAAACCGGTGGCGGTTCGGATGGGCTCTCCCGACCCGGAGAGCGCGGATGGGGGCGATATGCGCGACATCAGCCGAAGGGACCTGCTCGGGGCGGGACTTGGGGCCGCAGCCGCGATCGGAATCGCGGGCTGCGGCCTGGCCGACCAGGACAGAGCTGGACAGACCGGACATGGCGGGGGTGCCGGCGAGGGTAGCGAGGGCAGTCCCTCCCCCTCCAGGAGCGAGGGCCGACTGATAGGCGACGGCTCCACGTCCGACACCGGAAAGCAGCCGGGCCGGCCGGACAGGCCCGTTCCGCTCGAGCCGGGTCAGACGCCGCCGCAATTCGTGATCTTTTCCTGGGACGGCGCGGGCGAGGTCGGCAACGGCCTCTTCCCGCGCTTCCTCGAACTCGCCAAGAACCACGACGCGGCGATGACCTTCTTCCTCTCCGGGATCTATCTGCTCCCCGAGTCCAAGAAGGCGCTCTACCGCCCGCCGAACAATGCCATCGGCGCGTCCGACATCGGTTATCTCACGGACGGTCACATCAAGGAGACGCTGAAGTACGTACGCCAGGCATGGCTCGAAGGCCATGAGATAGGCACGCACTTCAACGGGCATTTCTGCGCCGGCTCGGGATCGGTCGGCAACTGGACGCCGGCGGACTGGCGCAGCGAGATAGACCAGGCTGTGTCGTTCGTCACGCAGTGGCGTACGAACAGCGGGTGGCAGGACAGCGATCCGCTGCCCTTCGACTACCGCAAGGAACTCGTCGGCGGCCGCGCCCCCTGCCTCCTCGGCCAGGACAACCTGCTGCCCACCGCGAAGAAGCTCGGCTGGCGCTACGACGCGAGCTCGCCCGGCGGCCGTCAGGTGTGGCCACAGAAGCGCCAGGGCCTGTGGGATCTGCCGCTCCAGCAGGTGCCGTTCCCCGGGCGTTCCTTCGAAGTCCTCTCGATGGACTACAACATGCTCGCCAATCAGTCGCACAATTCGACACAGGGCGTGCCCGCGCGTTATCCCGGCTGGAAGAAGCAGGCCACCGAGGCGTACCTCGCCGGATTCAATCGCACCTACGAGTCCAATCGCGCGCCCCTCTACATCGGCAACCACTTCGAGCGGTGGAACGGCGGCATTTACATGGACGCCGTCGAGGAGGCCCTCAAGGGCATGGCCGGCAAGAAGGACGTACGGCTCGTCTCCTTCCGGCAGTTCTGCGACTGGCTCGACGTCCAGGACCCGCAGGTGCTCGCCAAGCTCCGCACGCTCGAGGTCGGCCAGCCCCCCGCCGGCGGCTGGAGCAGTTTCCTTAAGGCGGCCTGACATCGGGCTTTACGGGCAGCCAGGGGGGCGCGGAAAGATCCCCGTATCGCCCATGCGAAACTTTTCACATGAGCCTTAGCCGTGCCCCCCGCGCCGCCCTGCTGACCGGCCTGGTCGCCGCGGGCGCGCTCACCCTGTCGGCCTGCAGCGGTGACTCCAACGGCAAGTCCGGCGGTGGCGGCGACACCAACTTCGTCACCGACACCGGCGGCATCTCCACTGCCGCGAAGGGCAAGCGCATCGCCCCCAACAAGCTCTCCGGCGAGACGCTCGAGGGCAAGCAGCTGGACGTCGCCGACCTCAAGGGCAAGGTCGTGGTGATGAACGTCTGGGGCTCCTGGTGCTCTCCCTGCCGCGCCGAGGCACCGCATTTCGCCAAGGTCTCCAAGGAGACCAAGGCGAAGGGCGTGGAGTTCGTCGGGATCAATACCCGCAATGCCGACAAGGGCCCGGCGATCGCCTTCGAGGAGAATTACGGGGTCGAGTACCCGAGCCTGTACGACCCGATGGGCAAGCTGATCGTCAATGGCTTCCCCAAGGGCAGCCTCAATCCGCAGTCAATTCCCTCCACGATCGTGCTCGACCGTGAGGGGAAGATCGCGGCGCGTTCGCTGAAGGCGCTCGACGCCGACGAACTTCACAAGATCATCGATCCGCTGATCGCGGAGAAGTGATCCCGTGGACGTCCTTGCCGCCTCGACGGGCATGAACGAGACGGTCTTCAGCGGTGCGCTGATCCTCGCACTGCCCATCGCCGTACTGGGCGGCCTGGTTTCCTTCTTCTCGCCCTGCGTGCTGCCTCTCGTACCCGGCTACCTGTCGTACGTCACCGGGGTCAGCGGCACCGACCTGGCCGAGGCCAGGCGCGGCCGGATGGTCGCCGGAGCCTCCCTCTTCGTCCTCGGCTTCACCGTCGTCTTCGTCTCCGGCGGTGCGCTCTTCGGCTACTTCGGCGCGACCCTCCAGGGCGAGAAGGACACCCTCTCCAAGATCCTCGGCGTGCTGATGATCCTGCTGGGCGTGTTCTTCATGGGGCTGATGCCCTGGCTCACCCAGCGTGAATTCCGCTTCCACAAGCGGCCGGTGACCGGGCTGGCCGGCGCGCCACTGCTGGGGGCGCTGTTCGGCGTCGGCTGGACGCCGTGCATCGGCCCGACGCTCTCGGCCGTCCAGGTTCTCGCCGCCGAGCAGGCGAGCGCGGGCAGGGGGGCCATACTGACCGTCGCGTACTGCATCGGCCTCGGACTGCCCTTCGTCCTCGCGGCGGTGGCGTTCCGCAAGGCGCTCGGCGCGTTCGGCTGGGTCAAGCGCCACTACGCCTGGGTGATGCGGATCGGCGGCATCATGATGATCGCGACCGGTCTGCTGCTGCTGACCGGCGTCTGGGACAGCCTGGTGCAGGGCATGCAGGGCTGGACCGACAGTTTCACGGTGGGGGTCTGAGTTCCATGAGCAAGACGGAGACCGAAGACAAGACGGAGACCGAAGAGCAGCGGGACGCCGGGGACGCCCCGGACAGCAAGGAGCTCGGCGCTGCCGGCGCCCAGCTGTCCACCGCCCCCCGCGAGGAGCTCATCGCAGGGCCCTCCCTCTCGGTGATCGGCTGGGCCCGCTGGTTCTGGCGGCAGCTGACCTCCATGCGGGTCGCGCTGATCCTGCTGTTCCTGCTCTCGCTCGGCTCGATCCCGGGCTCGCTCATCCCGCAGAACAGCGTGGACGAGCTCAAGGTGCAGGCGTACAAGGACAGCCACGAGACCTGGACGCCGGTCCTGGAGAAGCTGCAACTCTTCGACGTCTACAGCTCGGTCTGGTTCTCGGCGATCTACATCCTGCTGTTCGTCTCGCTCATCGGCTGCATCGTGCCGCGCACCTGGCAGTTCGTCGGCCAGCTGCGCGGCCGCCCGCCGGGCGCCCCCGGCCGCCTGACCCGGCTGCCCGCGTACACCACCTGGCGCACCGACACCGGTCCTGAGCAGGTGCGCGAGGCAGCGCTCGCCATGCTGGAGAAGCGCCGCTTCCGCGCGCACACCGTCGGCGACGCGGTCGCCGCAGAGAAGGGCTATCTGCGCGAGACCGGCAACCTCCTCTTCCATGTCGCGCTGATCGTGATGCTGGTGGCCTTCGCCGCCGGGCAGCTCTTCAAGTCCGAGGGCGGCAAGCTGATCGTCGAGGGCGACGGCTTCTCCAACACGCTCACGCAGTACGACGACTTCAAGTCCGGCTCGCTGTTCGGCACGGACGAGCTCACGCCGTTCACCTTCAAACTGAACAGCTTCACGGGTACGTACGCGAAGAGCGGCCCGGAGCGGGGCACCGCGCGCACCTACGAGGCCGCCGTCACGTACTCCGAGGGCGGCGGCCCGGACAAGAAGTCCGTGATCGAGGTCAACAAGCCCCTGGAGATCGACGGCACCAAGGTCTATCTCAACGGGCACGGCTACGCCCCCGTCGTGACCGTCCGGGACGGCAAGGGCAAGGTCGTCTTCAACGGCGCAACCCCGCTGCTGCCGATCGACAACAACGTCACATCGACCGGCGCGATCAAGGTCATGGACGGCTACCGCGACAAGAGCGGCAAGAAGGAGCAGCTGGGCTTCCAGGCCTTCTTCGTGCCGACGTTCGGCGGGGCGGGCCAGGGCGACATGTTCTCGCAGTTCCCAGGTCTGGAGTTCCCGGTGCTCGCGCTCACCGGCTACCACGGCAGCCTGGGCGTCGACGCGGGTCTGCCGCAGAACGTGTACCAGCTCGACACCACCAAGCTGACCCAGTTCAAGGACGCCAAGGGGCAGATCCTCAAGGCACGGCTGCTGCCCGGCGAGAAGCTGACGCTCCCCGATGGCGCGGGCTCCATCACCTTCGAGAAGGAAGTGAAGGAGTGGGCGACCTTCAAGATCTCGCGGCAGCCCGCCACGGGCTGGGCTCTGACCGGTGCGATCGCCGCCATCGCGGGCCTCGTCGGCTCGCTGTTCATCCAGCGCCGCCGGGTCTGGGTCCGCGCCGTGGCCGGCGCGGACGGCGTCACCGTCGTCGAAATGGCGGGGCTCGGCCGCAGCGAGTCCGCGAAGCTGCCCGAAGAGCTGGCCGAGCTGGCCGTAACCCTCAACTCCGAGGCGCCGACGGCGCCCGATCCCTCAGACGTACCTGCCGAAGGGGCTGAGAAGTGACTCTCGCCGCCGCAACCAACGAAAATCTGGCTCAGTTCAGCAATTCGCTGATCTATGCCTCGATGGCCGTCTACACGCTGGCGTTCTTCGCGCACATCGCGGAATGGGCCTTCGGCAGCCGCAGCAAGGTCGGCCGCACGGCCGCCGCGCTGACCGGCTCCGGGACGGCCGCCGCAGCTCCCGCGGCAAAGGTCCAGGTGAAGCAGCAGGGCGGGGGCACCGCCGTACTGGACAGGCCGAAGGTCGTCACCCGCTCCGCGGTCGGCAGCCGGGACGTCCCGGACGGGCCCGGCGCGGCGGGCGGCACTGTGAAGGGCGATCTGTACGGGCGGATCGCCGTCTCGCTGACCGTGCTGGCCTTCCTCATCGAGGCGACCGGGGTCGTCACCCGCGCGGTGGCGGTGCAGCGCGCCCCCTGGGGCAACATGTACGAGTTCTCCACCACCTTCTCCACGGTGGCGGTCGGCGCGTACATCGGCTTCCTGCTCGCGAAGAAGAACGTCCGCTGGATCGGTCTGCCGCTGGTCACCACGGTCCTGCTCGACCTGGGCGTCGCCGTCACCTGGCTGTACACGAAGAGCGACCAGCTGGTTCCGGCCCTGCAGTCGTACTGGCTGTGGATCCATGTCTCCACCGCGATCTTCTGCGGCGCGGTCTTCTACCTCGGCGCGGTCGGCACGCTGCTCTACCTGTTCCGTGACTCGTACGAGAACAAGCTCGCCCGCGGCGGCAACCCGAGTGCCTTCGCCCGCTCCGTGCTGGAGCGGCTGCCCGCCGCCGCGAGCCTGGACAAGTTCTCGTACCGCATCAACGCCGCGGTCTTCCCGCTGTGGACCTTCACGATCATCGCCGGCGCGATCTGGGCCGGTGACGCCTGGGGCCGCTACTGGGGCTGGGACGCCAAGGAGGTCTGGTCCTTCATCACCTGGGTCGCCTACGCCGCGTATCTGCACGCCCGCGCGACGGCCGGCTGGAAGGGCCGCAAGGCCGCGTACATCGGACTTGCCGCCTTCGCCTGCTTCCTCTTCAACTACTACGGCGTGAACATCTTTGTGAACAGCCTGCACTCCTACGCGGGCGTCTGAGCTAGCGCGCGGGCCGCCCCGGAGCGACGCTGGTGCCATGACCGTAGTCATCCGACATGGCACCAGCGAGACCCGGGACGGCGGCATTCACCTGCTGCACTTCGAGCTGCGGCTGCCGCACCCGGTGATCCGGGTATGGGCCGCCGTCGCCACGCCCGAGGGCCTGCCGACCTGGCTCGCCGCCGCCGACGTCCTCGAACCCCGCATCGGCGGGGCGGTCACCCTGCGCTGGCTCAACACCGATCCGCAGGGCCGCCACACCATCGCCCAGGGCACGGTCACCGCCTGGGACATGGAGCGGGTCGCCGAGTACACGGTCAGCGTCCACGGCCGGATCCGCTTCCACCTGGAGCCGTTCGGCTCACGCGGGAGCGCCAACGGCACGGTGGTCCGCTTCACCAATGAGTTCCGCGGTACGGACGAGCTGCGTCTCGACTACCTGGCGGGCTGGCACCACCACTTCGAGCTGCTGGCGGACGCGCTGGACGGGCACCCGATGACGGCCGAGGACTGGGCGCAGTGGACGCCGGGGCGCTGGCAGGAGCTGCGGGACCAGTACGTCAGCCGGCCGTGATCGCGTCGAGCTGGGCGCGCAGATACGTGTGCGAATCGATGCCCCGGACCGCCGTGCCCGGATCGCACTCGTAGAAGTACACCAGCGAGATCAGCTCCTCGGCCGGTACGTCCGACGGCGGCGGCAGCACCCGGTGCCGGCCCGAGCGCCAGCGGTCGCCCGTCCAGCGGGCCATCAGATCGCCGATGTTGATGGTGAAGGCCTCCGGGTCGTACGGCGCGTCCTCCCAGCCGGCGCCTCCGTCCTCGGGGTCCGTGAAGACCTGGAGCCCGCCCTTGCCCTCCTGGCGGTCGAGGACGGTGACGGTGCCGAAGTCGGTGTGCGGGCCGATGCGGAACTGGCCAGGCTGCGGTTCGCCCACCCGGTCCCGGCCCGGATACCAGTTGACGTTGAAGCCCCAGGTCGGGTGCGTGGTGTGCCGGGTGAAGAAGTCCTCGGGCTCGCCCAGCGCCACGCCGAGAAGCTCGAGCAGCTGGTCGGAGAGGGTGCGCATGCCGGCGAGGTAGGTCTCCACCAGGTCTTTGAGGCGCGGCACCTCGGCGGGCCAGGTGTTGGGCAGGAACCACTCGGCGTCGACCGCCGGGTCGCCGGTCGGGTCCTGTGCGGCGAAGGACAGCGACTCCTTCAGGTCCGGGGGAGTCTCTGTTCCTTCCGCGTACGCATTGGCCTCCGCGCCGGGCCCCAGCCAGCCGCGCCCGCCGACCTTCACGGCATACGGCTCCTTCTCCCGGTCCGGAAGCCGGAAGAAGTCCCGTGCCGCGTCCCGGATCTCCGCGCGCAGCCCCGGATCGACTCCGTGCCCGGTGACCAGCAGGAACCCGGCGGTCCGCAGGGCCCGGTCGACGGTCCGAGCGATCCGGCTGCGGGCGGCGCGGTCCCCGGAGAGCCAGAGGCGCAGGTCGATGGTGGGAATCCTTGGTTCAGTCACCGATGTCCTCACTCCACAGTTCGGGGTTGGCCCGGATGAAGTCATGCATCAGGCTCTTGCACTCGGCGTCGTCCAACAGCACGATCTCCACGCCGTGTTCGGCCAGCCAGTCGTGCCCTCCATGGAAGGTCTCCGCCTCGCCGACCACCACCCGGGAGATCCCGAACTGCCGGACCAGACCACTGCAGTACCAGCACGGCGAGAGGGTCGTCACCATTGTCGTGCCCCGGTACGAGCGCTGTCTCCCGGCGGCGCGGAAGGCCGCGGTCTCCGCATGCATCGACGGATCGCCGTCCTGCACCCGCCGATTGCGCCCGCGCCCCAGCAGGGCCCCGTCCGCCCCGTACAGCGCGGCCCCGATCGGAATCCCGCCTTCGGCCAGCCCGGCCCGGGCCTCCTCGACGGCTGTCGTCAGCCACTTCGCGTACTCCACGGCGCTCACCATCCGAACGTACGTCATCGGCCGGGCCGATCGGCCCATCGGCAGGACGCCCCACTGGCTCGTGGACCGGCCGCCGCCCCGCTCGTAGCGTCACTGCCATGACAAGCGACAAGTCACTGGAGAACAAGGGCGCCCTCGAGCTGACCGCGGCCATGGTGCTCTCCGGCACCCTCGGCGTCTTCGTCGTCGAGTCCGGCGCGTCGGCCTTCAACGTCGTGTTCTTCCGCTGCCTCTTCGGCGCGCTGGCGCTGGGCGCCTACACCCTGGCCCGCGGCTACTTCACCAACCACGGCTTCACCCCGAAGAAGCTCGCCCTCGCCGCGCTCGGCGGTGTGTTCATCGTCTTCAACTGGGTGTTCCTCTTCGAGGCGTACGAGGCCACCTCGATCTCGCTGGCGACCGTCGTCTACCACACCCAGCCGTTCTACGTGGTGCTGCTCGGCGCGCTCCTCTTCCGCGAGCGGCTGACCGCCGCCAAGCTCGGCTGGCTCGTGGTGGCCTTCGCCGGTCTTCTCCTCGTCTCCGGGGTGAGCCCCGCCGATCCCGGCTCCCTCTCCGGCCTCGGCCTCGCCCTCCTCGCCGCGCTCTTCTACGCGATCTCGACCGTGATCACCAAGCGGGTGACCGGCGTACGGCCCCACCTCGTCGCGCTGGTCCAGGTCCTGGTCGGCATCCCGCTGCTGCTGCCCTTCGCCGACTTCGCCGCCGCGAGCGGACTGGGGAGCGGCTGGGCGTGGCTGGTGGGGCTCGGCCTGATCCACACCGGCCTGATGTACGTCCTGATGTACGCCGCGTACCAGAAGCTGCCCACCGCGAAGATCGCCGTGCTCGCCTTCACCTACCCGGCCGTCGCGATGGTCGCCGACTGGGCGGTGTACGGGCACCACATCGGCCTCGTCCAGGCGCTCGGCGTCCCGCTGATCGTGCTCGCGAGCCTCAAGGTCAGCCTCGCCAAGGCGCCCCGGACGGTGGCTGCTTCGCCGACTCCTGCTCCCGGACCAGCCGCCTCGTCTCGTCGATGAACAGCCGCACATGGCGCGGCAGCCGCTTGCCCTCCCGCCACGCCACCTGTGTGTGCAGCTGGAACGGCGGCTCCCAGGGCAGCGCGACGAGCGTCCCCGCCGCCAGCTCCTGACGTACCGCCATACGCGGCAGCAGCGCCACGCCGAGCCCGCCGGCCACGCCCCGCTTGGTCGCCTCGATGGTGCCGAACTCCGTGAAGGGCGGGGGCACGCCATTGCGCTCGCGCAGTTCGTCCTCGAACAGATCGCGGTACGGGCAGCCCGGCTCCGTACCCACCAGCTGCACCTGTGCCAGATCGACGGTCGCGAGCTTCGCCGCCCCGGCGAGCGCGTGCGTGGGTCCACAGACCAGCACCAGCGGCTCGGCGGTGAGCACCTCGGTCTGCAGGCCCGCGTGCACGGTCTCGCGCTCCATCAGGAAGCCGATGTCGTACACGCCCTGGCGCAGCGCTTGGCGGGTCTCGTCGCCGAGAGTGGGGCGCAGCGACAGCTTCACCTGCGGATAGCGATGGTGGAACAGCTCCAGCAGCGCGGGCAGCCGGTAGGAGGTGAGCGATTCCATGGTGCCGATGTTGATCGTCCCGGCGGGCTCCTCGGCGCCGGCGACGGCGGCCCGGGCCTCGTCGGACAGCTCGATGATCCGGCGTGCGTACGGCAGCAGCCGCTCGCCCGCCTCCGTGAGCCGGATCCGGCTGCCGAGCCGGTCGAAGAGCTCCGTGCCGAGCGAGGTCTCCAGGGAGCGGATCTGGCTTGTGACGCTGGACTGGGCGTACTTCAGCTCGGCCGCCGCCTGCGTGAAACTGAGGACAGTGGCGACCTTCTCGAAGGTGACCACCAGGCGGAGCTCCATCAGAGCTGGTCGTCCCCGTCCTGCTTCTTCTTGTCGTTGTTTTCTTTGTGTTCGTTGCGCTCGTCGTACTTCTCGTTCGGCTTCTCGTCCTTGAGGGACCGCAGGAAGTCGGGATTGTCGTCGGGCGCGACCCAGCCGCGCGGGCCGGACGAACCTCGTGAGCCCGGCACCGCATGGCGCTGCTTGCCCGCGACCAGCCAGACCACGGGTCCGACGATCGTGAAGAGGAGGATGATCAGCACCCAGACCACCTTGGGCAGGTGCTTGACCTCTTCCTCGGGCGTGTTGAGGCAGTCGATGAAGGCGTAGATCGTCAGCGCCAGGATCAGAATGAACGGCAGGTACCTGAGCATCGTGGAGCGGGTCCCCCCAAGTACGGCGGCAGGGCTGGATGCGGCCCCGGTGACAGGTCCAGGGTAGTCGGTGGCCGATACTGGGGGGCATGGCTTATGACGATCTTCGCTCCCTGCTCCGGGCGCTGGAGCGCGAGGGAGACCTCAAGCGCATCAAGGCCGAGGTCGACCCGTATCTGGAGGTCGGGGAGATCGTCGACCGCGTGAACAAGGCGGGCGGCCCGGCCCTGCTGTTCGAGAACGTACGCGGGTCGGCGATGCCGCTCGCGATGAACGTCTTCGGCACGGACCGCCGGCTCCTCAAGGCGCTCGGCCTCAAGTCCTACTCCGAGATCAGCGACAAGATCGGCGGGCTGCTCAAGCCTGAGCTGCCGCACGGCTTCGTCGGCGTGCGCGAGGCGTTCGGGAAGCTCGGCACGATGGTCCACGTACCGCCGAAGAAGGTGAAGGACGCGCCGGTGCAGGAGGTGGTCCTGCGCGGCGACGACGTCGACCTGGACCAGCTGCCGGCGCTGTTCACGTGGCCCGAAGACGGCGGGTCCTTCTTCAACTTGGGCCTGACCCACACCAAGCACCCGGAGACGGGGGTGCGCAACCTCGGTCTGTACCGCCTCCAGCGCCACGACCGGCGCACCATCGGCATGCACTGGCAGATCCACAAGGACAGCCGCAACCACTACCAGGTGGCCGCCAAGCGCGGCGAGCGGCTGCCGGTCGCAATCGCCTTCGGCTGCCCGCCCGCCGTGACGTACGCGTCGACCGCACCGCTGCCCGGCGACATCGACGAGTACCTCTTCGCGGGCTTCGTACAGGGCAAGCGGATCGAGATGGTCGACTGCAAGACGGTGCCGCTGCAGGTGCCCGCGCAGGCCGAGGTCGTGATCGAGGGCTGGCTGGAGCCGGGGACGATGCTTCCGGAGGGCCCGTTCGGCGACCACACCGGCTTCTACACCCCGCAGGAGCCCTTCCCGGCGCTGACCATCGACTGTGTGACGATGCGCAAGCGCCCGCTGCTCCAGTCGATCGTGGTGGGCCGCCCGCCGACGGAGGACGGGCCGCTGGGCCGGGCGACGGAGCGTTTCTTCCTGCCCCTGCTCAAGATCATCGTGCCGGACATCGTGGACTACCACCTGCCCGAGTCCGGCGGTTTCCACAACTGCGCGATCGTCTCGATCGACAAGAAGTATCCGAAGCACGCGCAGAAGGTCATGCACGCGATCTGGGGCGCGCACATGATGTCGCTGACGAAACTGATCGTGGTGGTGGACGCGGACTGCGACGTCCACGATCTGCACGAGGTCTCCTGGCGCGCGCTCGGCAACACGGACTACGCCCGCGACCTCACGGTGGTGGAGGGCCCGGTCGACCACCTCGACCACGCCTCGTACCAGCAGTTCTGGGGCGGCAAGGCGGGCATCGACGCGACGAAGAAGCTCCCCGAGGAGGGGTACGTCCGGGACGGCGGCTGGCCGAACATGGTCGAGTCGGACCCACAGACGGCGGCGAAGGTCGACCGCCGCTGGAAGGAGTACGGGCTGTGAGGCGAAGGCCGACCGTGGACGGCGGCAGCGGGGAGCCGGGGTTGCCCGGCCTTCGCGGGGATGAGGCCGGAGTGCGGGCTGTGAGCCGAAGGCCGACCGCGGACGGCGGCAGCGCGGAGCCGGGGTTTGCCCGCCTTCGCGGGGATGAGGCCGGAGTACGGGCTGTGAGGCGAAGGCCGACCGTGGACAGCGGCAGCGGTGAGCCGGGGTTGCCCGGCCTTCGCGGGGACGAACCGGAGTGCGGCCTGTGAGCGCGTCCGCCGCAGCCGTACCGGGTCCGGGCAGGACCAAGTCCTTCCTCAAGCTGGTGATGATCGAGCACTCGGTCTTCGCGCTGCCCTTCGCGTACATCGCCTCCCTCACCGCGATGTTCCAGCTCGACCGGAACATCCACTGGGGGCGGCTGCTCCTGGTGACGATCGCCATGGTCGGGCTGCGTACGTTCGCGATGGCCTGCAACCGGATCATCGACCGCGAGATCGACGCCCGTAATCCCCGTACCGCCGGGCGTGAACTCGTCACCGGCGCGGTCTCCGTGAAGTCCGCCTGGACCGGCGCGCTGATCGCGGTCGTCGTCTTCCTGGGCGCCGCGGCCGCGCTGAACCCCCTGTGTCTCGCGCTCGCCCCCATCGCGGTGATCCCGATGGTGGTCTATCCGTACGGCAAGCGGTTCACGAACTTCCCGCACGCCATCCTCGGCCTCGCCCAGGCCATGGGCCCGGTCGGCGCGTGGATCGCGATCACCGGGCAGTGGTCCTGGGACGCGGTGATCCTCGGTCTCGCGGTCGGCATCTGGATCGGCGGCTTCGACCTGATCTTCGCCTGCCAGGACGTCGACGCCGACCGCGCTCACGGGGTGCTTTCGGTGCCTGCCCGCTTCGGCGTCCCGGCCGCGCTGTACGGCGCGCGGGCCGCGCATCTCGTGACGGCGGTCCTGCTGGCCTGGTACGCGCTGGCGACGGACGCGGGCGGGTTCTTCTGGACTGGCCTGGTGATCGTCGTGGCGGCGTTCCTCTACGAGCACGCGATCGTGAAGCCCAACGACCTGTCCCGCCTCAACCGCGCGTTCTTCACCGTCAACGGGTTCATCGGGATTGCCCTGTTCGGGTGTGCGCTGCTGGATCTGCTGGTGCGTGGCCTGACCGTGTAGCCACGGTGCGGCACACCGTCGCAGGCCGACCCGAACGCCTGACGTATCGCTTCACAGACCGCCGGATAGGCTCAGCGGTGTGGAGCCAGGAGAAGTGAAGAGCCGCCGCCCCTGGATCGTCGGGGTCTCCGGCGCGTCCGGGACGCCGTACGCCGCCGCCGTGCTGCGTGGGCTGCTCGCCGCGGGTGAGAGCGTGGACCTGGTGGTCAGCCGGGCCTCGCGGCTGACGCTGCTCGACGAGACGGGGATCGCCTTCCGCGACGCGCACTGGCGCGAGGGTCTGCGGGAGTGGCTGGCGCAAGGGGCCGACGGAAAGCCCGGTACCTTCCGGGTGGACGTCGACGATGTACGGCACTGGGCCGCCGGGGACCTGGGCGCCGGGCCTTCGTCGGGTTCGTATCCGGTCAAGGGGATGCTGATCGTCCCGGCGTCCACGGCCTGTGTGGCCGGCGTCGCGCTCGGACTCTCGAAGGATCTGCTGCAGCGCGCCGCGAGCGTCACGCTCAAGGAACGGCGGAAGCTTGTGGTCGCGATCCGGGAGACGCCCTTGAACGGGCAGACCCTCAGGCATCTGGTGACGCTGGACGAGGCGGGCGCCGTGGTGCTGCCCGCCTCTCCGGCGTTCTATGCGGGGGCGACGCACATCCAGGATCTGGTGGACTTCGTCGCGGGGCGGGTGCTGGATGCGGCAGGCGTGCCGCATCAGCTGTACCGCCGTTGGGAGGGAGAGCTCGGTGGCTCTCGTACGGATTAGCCGGGTCAGCGCTTCTTGGCGCGGCGTGCGGTACGGGTCTTGTCGACGCGGTGCGCGGCAGCCGGGTGGTGGGCACGCGAGCGGTTGGCCAGCTCCTGCAGCTCTCGCATGTGGGCGTAGGCCATCTCGATCGTGTACACGGTGAGTGTCATCTCCTGAAAGATCGTTTTGATCGTTTGAAAGATTCGCAGGGCGTTTACCCTGCATGCCTTAGATTCTATACGTAAACTTGCGGGATTGCTGAATAATAGAAGGGTCCAGGCATATGGACACGGTGGACAGGCAGCTCATCCAGGCCCTCAGAGAGAACGGCAGGGCCTCGTACGCCGAGCTCGGCCGGCTCGTCGGGCTCTCCGGGCCCTCCGTCACCGACCGCATCAACCGCCTCGAGGCGGCAGGCGTCATCACCGGCTACCGCGCCACCGTCGACGCCGCCTCGCTCGGCCTCGGGGTCACCGCTCTGATCGGCATCTCGCTCTCCGACGCCGCCGACCACGAGGACGTGGCGCACCGGCTGAAGGACCTCGCCGAGATCGAGGACTGCTGGTTCATCGCGGGCGACGACTCGTACATGCTCAAGGTGCGGGCGAGCGACGTGGACGGCCTGGAGAAGACGATCCGTCGGCTGTCCGGGACCAGGGGGGTGTCCCGTACGCGTACCACCATCGTGCTCTCCACCAAGTGGGAGAACCGGGTCGGGGATCTGCCCGAAGAAGGCTGACGCGGAGGGGCGATGGGGGTCCCGCCGCCAGAAGGGCGGGGGAGTACGGTGTGTGGGGCTTGATTAACAGAGGTAATGGGAGGCGGCCGTTCATGGACGCAGGGCTCAAGCGCGAGCTGGAGGAGAAGGTCCGGGCCGGGGAGCGGCTGACCCGTGAGGACGGGATCGCCCTCTACGAGTCTGACGACCTCGCGTGGCTCGGCGGCCTCGCGCACGAGGTGCGTACGCGTAAGAACGGTGACGTCGTCCACTTCAACGTCAACCGCCACCTCAACATGACGAACGTGTGCACCGCGTCGTGCGCGTACTGCTCGTTCCAGCGCAAGCCGGGCGAGAAGGACGCGTACACCATGCGCATCGAGGAGGCCGTCCGCCTCGCCAAAACGATGGAGGGCGAGAACCTCACCGAGCTGCACATCGTCAACGGGCTCCACCCCAACCTGCCGTGGCGCTACTACCCGCGCTCCCTCAGCGAGCTCAAGAAGGCCCTGCCGAACGTCTCGCTGAAGGCCTTCACCGCCACCGAGATCCACCACTTCGAGACCATCTCCGGCCTGTCCGCGTCCGAGATCCTCGACGAGCTGATCGAGGCCGGTCTGGAGTCGCTGACCGGCGGCGGCGCCGAGATCTTCGACTGGGAGGTCCGGCAGCACATCGTCGACCACCGCACCCACTGGGAGGACTGGTCGCGCATCCACCGGCTCGCGCACGAGAAGGGTCTCAAGACCCCGTGCACGATGCTGTACGGGCACATCGAGGAGCCCCGTCACCGCGTCGACCATGTGCTGCGGCTGCGTGAGCTGCAGGACGAGACCGGCGGCTTCCAGGTCTTCATCCCGCTGCGCTACCAGCACGACTTCGTGGACATGCAGGACGGCAAGGTCCGCAACCGCCTGCAGGCCCGTACGACCATGGCGACCGGCGCGGAAGCGCTGAAGACCTTCGCGGTCTCGCGTCTCCTCTTCGACAACGTCCAGCACGTCAAGGTCTTCTGGGTGATGCACGGTGTGCAGACCGCCCAACTGGCCCTGCAGCACGGCGCGGACGACATGGACGGCTCGGTCGTCGAGTACAAGATCACGCACGACGCGGACAACTACGGCACGCCGAACAAGCTGACCCGCGACGATCTCCTCGACCTGATCCGCGACGCGGGCTTCCGCCCGGTCGAGCGGAACACCCGCTACGAGATCATCCGCGAGTACCCGGGCCCGGACGCCGACCGCCGCGAGTCGCCGCAGCCCATGCGCGTCTGAGGCAGCCGGTGAGTCTTACGTTCCGACTGGACCCGCCCGGCGGTCCCGCCCTGCGTGACGGCGTCCTGGCTCTCTGGGCCGATGTGACCAACGCGGGCGGCGCCGTCGGATTCGTGGCGCCCGTGACGGCCGAGGACATCCGGCCCGAGTGGCGGGGGCACCTGACGGCCATGGCCGAAGGCCGTATGCGTTTGCTGGTGGGGTACGACGAGGAGGGCGCGGTCGCGGCCACCGCCTTCCTCGCGTACAACACGCACCGGCTGATGACCCACTGGGTCTGGCTCTACACGGTGATGGTCCACCCCAAGCACCAGGGCAAGGGGTACGGCCGCGACCTCATGGCCGCGGCCGCCGACGCCGCCCGCGCTTTCGAGGGCATAGAGGCGATACGGCTCACGTGCCGCGGCGGCACCGGCGCCGACCGGTTCTACGCCGCCTGCGGCTACAAAGAGGTCGGGCGCGTGCCCGGCGCGATCCGGGTCGCCGGCGGCGACGACCGTGACGACGTGATCATGCTGCTGCCCCTCTCCCCCCGAACAGCTCCATAGTGGGGCGTGCTTCACTGGGTGGGCACGACCTGACGTACGAAGAGAGAAGGCCCGCCGTGTCCGCTGCAAGGACGAGCGCCGCGATCCGGTACACCACCCTGCGCCTCGCCATCTTCATCGGCTGCCTCGTCGCCGTGGCCGCCCTGGTCCAGTTCGGCGTACTGCCCAAGGGCCTTGGCGACTCGAACTTCGTCTGGGTGGTTCTGCTCGCACTCGTCCTGTCCGCGCCGCTCAGCTTTGTGCTGCTGCGCAAGCAGCGCGACGCGATGTCCGAGCAGATCGTCACCAAGGTCGACAAGGCCAAGGCCCGCCTCGACGCGAACCGTACGCAGGAGGACGGCGCCGTCCAGTAGGGGCTCTCGAGTAGCGGCCGTCGAGTAGGGGCCGTCGAGTAGCGGCTGTCGAGTAGGGGTCGTCCAGCAGAGGTCGTCCAGTAGACGCCGTCCAGCAGAGGCCGTCCAGTAGACGCTACGTCGCGCTGTCAGCGTTTCTTGGAGCCCGTCCGCTGTGCCTTGGCCCCCTTGCTCCTCCTGACCGCCCTGGACCGGTTGGCCGGCTCGGGAATCGACGCAAGCCGCTGTGCCGCGAATGTGCGGTTGGCGCGCGTCTGCTTGCGATAGGCGTCGGGCACGTCGGGCATCGCCAGAAGGCGGTCGCACGCCTGGAGCGAGCCGGCGAAGTCGCCCACCCAGTAGGCAGTGATCGAGAACTCGAACAGCAGACCCCAGCGATACACCCATGGCTGGACGAACAGCAGGTCATCCGGCTTCCTCTGGCCGAGCCCGGCGCGGACGATCGAGTGCGCCAGACGGTAGCGGCCCAGCTTGCGCAGCCGCGCGCACAGTTCGTAACACGCTTCGAGCCGCTGCGGACGCGACTCCCAGGCGCGGGAGAAGGCGTCCATGGCTCCCGGCCAGTCGTCGGTTTTGGCCCTGAGGATGCCGACCTGCAACAACGCGTAGTACACCTCTTCGGGCCAGCCCCCCATTTCCGCGCGGCGCTCGTACAGAGTGATCGCCTCGTCGTCGTTGCCCATGTCGCGCATGGTCTGCGCGAGATAGAACACCGTGCGGGCATTGGCGGGGTCGCGCTCGAGCTCGGCGCCCAGCAGGCGCGCGTCACGCTCGAACTTGTCGTGCTTAGAGCCCCCGTCCGCGAAGTCCTCGATGACGAGCGCGTCGAGATTCTCCTGGCTGTGCCGCTGCTCGGAGGTGAGGTACTCGTGGGTGACGCCCTCGTAACGCCAGGGGATGTCGCCGCGGACCAGGCGCTTGATGCGGTACTCGGTCGCGCCCTCGTGCCGGAGCATGTAGGAATCGGCGGTCAGACGGGGCAGGGGTCCGTCCCGCCGGATCACGAGGTCGGCGTCGAGGAGCAGCAGAAAGTCGGCTTTGCCGCGGGCGTGCTGGATGTTCAGGGTCCGGTTGTGGCCGAAGTTGACCCACGGCTCCTCGTGAAGCTCGCCCGGGATGCCTTGCAGCGCCGTACGGATCAGCTCCTGGGTTCCGTCGGTCGAGCCGGTGTCCGAGATCACCCAGGTGCTCACCAGGTCACGGACGGAGGCGAGGCATCGCTCGATGACCTTTGATTCGTTTTTGACGATCATGCAGAGGCAGATGGACGGCTTCATGGCATCACCATTCCCGGCGGGTCGGACCGGGCGACCTTATGCACTGGGCATGCACGCCCTGGTGACGGCACGCCGACCTCGGTGCAGGGTTCGCTGTTGCGCATGCGCCCATTCGAGTTCCCCTGATACGCCATCCTGTTGATAGCACTGCGATGCTCTTAAGGCATTGCGTCTGTGAACCGATGATTCCCAGGGAAGCTCGAACTCGCTTCCGGCGCATCATCCGATCCGGTTCCAAGATCCGGTTCCAAAAGGAGCAGTGAATGAATCCTGAGAACAGGAGCAGGTCCTCCCTTGGTCCGCTTCCCAGACGCAGTGCCTGGCTGACCGGCGGCACCGTCGCGTCGATGGTCCTCATGCTTGCGGGGTTCGCGAGCCCCGCGGCTGCCGTATCGCAGAGTCCCATGGCGCCTGGCACCGTGAGTGTGGCAGGCCCGTCGGGTGGGGACGACGACTACTGCGAGATCACGGTGGAGGACGGGAAGGCTGTACTGTCCGCCGGCGGCGACGACTGCGGGGACAAGGGGAAGACGGGCGCCACGGGCTCGACGGGTGCTACCGGTGCCACCGGTGCTACGGGTGCCACCGGTGCTACGGGTGCCACCGGTGCTACGGGTGCCACCGGTGCTACGGGTGCTACGGGTGCTACGGGTGCTACGGGTGCCACCGGCCCTGGGTCGTGCAACGACATCGACACCTACAACCCCCTCGCGATCGAGCCCCTCCACCAGATCAGCGGCGCGCTCTTCGATCCGGACGGCCCGGGCACGGGCACTGTCGAGGCGCACGCGGGCGTCCGGACGGTCCCCGGCGGCACCTACACCTGGACGGAAATCAGCGACGACGACACCTTCCCGCTGGACGCCTGTTCCATCTCGGCGTCCAGTAACGGGCTGGCCGTTACCGCGCCGGATAGCGTCTCGTTCCAGGTGGTGACCACGGCCGGGGTCGTGTGGGAGACCCAGTGCACCCTGGTCCCCTTCGTCGTTGGCCCTCCGTCGGTGGACCCGACCCTTACGTGCGACGACAACTGGGAAGAGGTAACGGACCAGCCGACGGCGCCGTAGCCTGCTCCAGGCGCTCGACTCGGCCAGTGGTTCTGGTCAGGTTGCAGTCCTGACCTGGTCTGGATCGTGGCGTGGCCCCCCTTTCATGCTGGAAGGGGGGCCGTTCCGCGTTTTTGGGCTCCTGTTGGGGGTCGTAGGCTTACCGCGAGGTCAGGATGTGTGGGGCGGGAGGATGTCTGACATGGGTGCTGTGAAGGGCGTCAAGAGCAAACGCATGCCGCGCGCGGTGCGCGAGCGGCAGATGTTGGACGCCGCCGTGCAGACCTTCGGGCAACGCGGCTACCGGGCGGCCTCGATGGACGAGATCGCAGAATTGGCCGGGGTCTCCAAGCCGTTGGTCTATCTGTATCTGAGCTCCAAGGAAGAGCTCTTCACGGCGTGCATCCGGCGCGAATCGGAGGCGTTGATCGCCGCCGTGCAGGCGGGAGCTGAGCCGGGGCTGCCGGCGGACCGGCAACTGTGGGCGGGGCTGGGTGCGTTCTTCACGCACACCGCCGAGAATCCGGATGGCTGGGCGGTACTGCACCGGCAGGCAAGGACGCACGGGGAGCCGTTCGCCGCGGAGGTATCGGCGATGAGGGACGAGATCGTTGCGTACGTGACCGGTCTGATCGGGGCTGCGGCACGCGAGACGCACCGGGACCCCGAGCTCGCCGACCGGGATGTGGCGGGGCTGGCACAGGCGTTGGTGGGTGCGGCGGAGTCGCTGGCGGGGTGGGCGAACGAGACCGGGGGCGTCTCGGCGAAGGAAGCGGCGGGGACGCTCATGAACTTCGCCTGGATGGGGCTGGGTGACTTGATGAAGGGTGAGCGCTGGTCTCCCCGGTGAGGTGGACGCGGTCTCGGTCGCGGTCCCCGCTGCGGAGTTGGAGGGCGGGGCCTCACGGGCGTACGTCGCTGGGGCGCGGCGGTCGGCGGCAGCCGTTTGCGCTGTGTACTCCAATTACTCCAAGGTCCGGGCACGGGAGGAGAGTTCGCCGCCGGGGCTCGATCCGGGCACACCGGGGTGTGAGTGCGTCTGAACGCGCCGCCTGAGTACGCCGTTTCGGGTCGCCGGTCAAAGCTGCTGCGGGCGGCGGTCAAAGAGCGCGCAACGTACGGCCGCCCGCATGAACACAGGGTGACCGGCGAGTGCCATTCGCCACACTCGGGCCGTTGGCGCCGGGTCGGGTCGCCGTACGGAGCGTGGCGCCATTCACCCGTCCGATCAGGGGCGATGCCGTTCGATCATGGTCCGGGCGGGCCGACGGGAACGAATGGGCAGTGCCGCGCACAACAGGCGAGTCGGGTTAACGGTGGATAAACTCGCCGTTTGCCGTGCGCGGAATGGGGATTCGCAGCGCACTCGACACGACCTACGGAGAGTGAGAGATGCGTACGAACCGGGCCGTCATCCACCGGATCCAACCCGTATCGGGCGACCGGCGGGACGCTGCATGACCGTGGCCGCCGAGACCCTGACGCTGCTCGACCCGCTGCTCGACGAGGCGCCCGAGCCCGCACTCTTCACCGCGGGAGCCGCAGCCCCCGAGCGCACCCTCCTCGACATCCTTGAGGAGACCGCCCGCCGTCACCCGGACGCGCCAGCCGTCGACGACGGCGCCGCGCCCCTCACGTACCGCGAGCTGCTCGCCGAGGTCGAGACGATGCGGCTGCGTCTGGCAGCCGCCGGGATCGGTGTCGGCGATCGCGTCGGCGTACGGGTACCGTCCGGGACCGCCGACCTGTACGTGTCGATTCTCGCCGTACTCGCGGCGGGCGCCGCCTACGTCCCGGTCGACGCCGAAGACCCGGACGAGCGCGCCGAGCTGGTCTTCACCGAGGCCGCGGTGAGCGCCGTCATAGGCGCCGGGCGGACGATCGAGCCGTGCGGTGCCCGTGCGGGTGACGTGCCGTGCTTCGCCCCTGCGGGTGGCGCGGGTGGCACGGGTGGCACGGGTGGCGCGGGTGACGGGAGTGACGCGGGTGGCGTGGGTGACGCGGGCAAGCGCCCCGGGCCGGACGACGACGCGTGGATCATCTTCACCTCCGGTTCCACCGGCAAGCCCAAGGGCGTCGCCGTCACTCACCGTAGCGCCGCCGCCTTCGTAGACGCCGAGGCCCGCCTTTTCCTGGCGAAGAAGCCCCTCGCCCCCGGCGACCGCGTTCTCGCCGGGCTGTCCGTCGCCTTCGACGCCTCCTGCGAGGAGATGTGGCTCGCCTGGCGGCACGGCGCCTGCCTGGTGCCCGCGCCCCGCTCCCTCGTACGTACGGGCCTCGACCTCGGCCCCTGGCTGGTCGAGCAGCGCATCACCGTCGTCTCGACGGTCCCCACTCTCGCCGCGCTGTGGCCCGCCGAGGCACTCGACGACGTACGGCTGCTGATCTTCGGGGGCGAGGCCTGCCCGCCCGAGCTGGCCGAGCGGATGGCCGTCACGGGGCGTGAGGTCTGGAACACCTACGGCCCGACCGAGGCCACCGTCGTCGCCTGCGGCGCGCTCCTGACCGGCGATGGGCCGGTACGGATCGGGCTGCCGCTCGACGGCTGGGAGCTCGCGGTCGTGGACGCCCGGGGCGACCTCGTGTCCATGGGCGAGACCGGTGAGCTCGTCATCGGCGGCGTCGGCCTCGCCCGTTATCTGGACGCGGCGAAGGACGCCGAGAAGTACGCGCCCCTGCCCGCCCTCGGCTGGGACCGCGCCTACCGCAGCGGCGACCTGGTGAAGGCGGAGGCGGACGGCCTGCTCTTCGTCGGCCGCGCGGACGAGCAGATCAAGCTCGGTGGCCGTCGTATCGAACTCGGCGAGATCGACGCTGCGCTGCAGGCATTGCCGGGCGTGGCGGGAGCGGCGGCGGCGGTTCGCACCACGGCGGGCGGACACGATCTGCTGGTCGGCTATGTCGTCGAGAGCGACCGCTTCGACCAGGCCGACAGCCTGAAACGCCTGCGCAAGGAGCTTCCCGCAGCCCTTGTGCCGCTGCTCGCAGTCGTCGACACCCTCCCTACCCGTACTTCCGGCAAGGTTGACCGGGACGCGCTGCCCTGGCCCCTGCCGAACATGGACACCCCGGTCGAGGACGCCGAACTCACCGCCACAGAAACCTGGCTGGCCGAGCAGTGGGCCGACCTCCTCGGCACCCCGGTCACCGGCCCCGACGCGGACTTCTTCGTGAACGGCGGCGGCAGCCTGGCCGCCGCTCAGCTCGTGTCACGCATCCGGGAGCGGTTCGCGGCCGGGTCGGTCGGCGACATCTACCAGAACCCGACACTCGGCGCGCTCGCCCGGACGCTGGAAGCGTCCTCCAGCGGCGGACCCGAGGCCGGGGAGGTGCGGCCGGTGCCGCGCCGTACCGGATTCGCGCAGACGCTGCTCATGCTGCCGCTGCTCGGCGTCGCCGGCCTGCGCTGGGGCGTGGTGGCGGCCGCGGTCAGCAATCTCCTGGGGAACGTGCTCGGCCTGGCGTGGGCACCCACCGTCTCGTGGTGGTGGGTGGCGCTCGGCTGGCTGCTCATCATCAGCCCGCCCGGGCGGATCGTGATCGCGGCGGGCGGTGCGCGGCTGCTGCTGCGCGGCCTGCGCCCCGGTACGTATCCACGCGGCGGCGGCGTCCATCTGCGGCTGTGGACGGCCGAACGCCTCGCCGAACTCAGCGGCGCCACCAGCCTCGCCGGCGCATGGCTCACGTACTACGCACGGGCGCTCGGCGTTCGTATCGGCGACGACGTCGATCTGCACGCGCTGCCGCCGGTGACCGGGATGCTGCGCCTCGGCAAGGGCTGCGCGGTCGAGCCCGAGGTGGACCTGTCCGGGCACTGGCTCGACGGCGACCGGCTGCACATAGGCACCGTACGGATCGGCGCCGGAGCCACCGTCGGCGCTCGCAGCACGCTCTTCCCCGGCGCCCGTATCGGCAAGCGCGCCCAGATCGCGCCCGGTTCCGGTGTGACCCGAGCGGTTCCGGCCGGCGAGCGCTGGTCGGGCGTGCCCGCCTCCCGCAAGGGGAAGGCCAACCGCCACCTCCCCGACGGCCGCCCGCCGCGCAGACGGCGTTGGACGACGGTTTACTCGCTCACTTCGCTGGCGCTCGGCCTGCTGCCCGCGCTCGCCTCGCTGCCGGGCCTGCTGGTGATCGGCCTGTTCCTGCGCGGCCGCAACGGCATCGGCGAAGCGCTGACGGTCGCCCTGACCGCCGTGCCGCTCGCGACGGTCGTCGCAGTGGTCACGTACGCGCTGATCGTCCTGGTCGGCGTACGGCTGCTCAGTATCGGCCTGCGAGAGGGCTACTACCCCGTTCACGGCAGGGTCGCCTGGCAGGCGTGGGCGACCGAGCGGCTGATGGACATGGCGCGGGTGCACCTCTTCCCGCTGTACGCGAGTCTGTTCACGCCCGTGTGGCTGCGGGCCCTGGGCATGAAGGTGGGGCGCCGGGTCGAGGCGTCGACCGTGCTGGCGCTGCCCGCGATGACGACGGTCGGCGAGGGGGCGTTCCTCGCCGACGACACGATGGTCGCCTCGTACGAACTCGGCGGCGGCTGGCTGCGGATCGCCGAGGCACGGATCGGCAAGCGGGCCTTCCTCGGTAATTCCGGGATGACGGCCGCGGGCCGTTCCGTACCCAAACGCGGCCTGGTCGGCGTACTGTCCGCCACCCCGAAGCGGGCCAAGGCGGGCAGTTCCTGGCTCGGGATGCCCCCGATGAAGCTGCCCCGGTCGGCCGAAGAGGGCGACCAGAGCCGTACCTTCGACCCGCCGAAACGGCTGATGTGGGCCCGCGCGGCCGTCGAGGTCTGCCGGATCGTTCCGGTGATGTGCGGCGCGGCACTCGCCGTACTGGCCCTCGCGGCTTTCGAGCTGCTTGCCTCCCGCATTGGCGTCGGCCTCGCGGTGCTGTGCGGCGGTGGGGTGCTGCTCGCCGCCGGATTGGTGGCCTGCGTCGTCGCGATCGCGGCGAAGTGGCTGCTGGTCGGCCGTTTCCGGGCCGTTGAGCACCCGCTGTGGTCGTCCTTCGTCTGGCGCAACGAGCTCGCCGACACCTTTGTCGAGGTGCTCGCCGTGCCCTGGCTGGTCGGCGCCATCAGCGGGACACCGCTGATGAACCTGTGGCTGCGGGGGCTCGGCGCCCGCATCGGCCGCGGGGCGTGGTGCGAGACGTACTGGCTGCCGGAGGCCGACCTTGTGACGGTCGGCGGCGGGGCGAGCGTGAATCGCGGGTGTGTAGTGCAGACGCACCTCTTCCATGACCGGATCATGCGTATGGACAATGTCGTCCTCGAAGCGGGCGCGACGCTGGGCCCGCACGGCATCGCGCTGCCCGGCGCGGTCATCGGCGAGCGGGCGGCGGTCGGACCGGCGTCGCTGGTGATGCGAGGGGAGAAGGTGCCGGCGGGGACCCGCTGGCTGGGGAACCCGATCGCGGCCTGGCAACGCGACGAGCGGGGCACGGACGCGGGGTGAAGGGGCGCGGCATGGCGTGACGCCGCACGATGGGCACGGCACGGAAGCTGCACGACGAGTGAGGCCGCGCCACGGAAGTCGCACGATGAGCACGGCACGGAAGCTGCACGACGAGTGAGAACGCGGCACGGAAGTCGCACGACGAGAAAGACACAGAGGGCGCACAAGGGTGACGGATTCGTACCTGCCGCAGCACGGTGACAGCGGCTACCGGACGACGGAGTACGACCTGGAGCTGGACTACCGTCCGTACGCCGGCCGGCTCTCCGGCCGGGCCAGGATCAGCGCCGTCGCCGAACGCGAGCTGGCCGAGGTCGTTCTGGACCTCGGCCCGTTCCGTATCAACCGCGTACTCGTGGACGGCGCCCGCCCGGCCCGGTACACGCACCGCGCCGACAAGCTTCGGGTACGGCCCGCCCGGCCGTTGCGCGCCGGGGCGGCCTTCACCGTCGAGGTGCGTTACACCGGCGTCCCGCAGCCCGTCCGCACCCGTGACTGGGGCGACCTCGGCTGGGAACAGCTGGAGGAGGGCGCGCTGGTGGCCTCCCAGCCGAGCGGCGCCCGCTCCTGGTTCCCGTGCAACGACCGCCCCAGCGACAAGGCCGCATACCGGATCGCGGTGACCACGCCGTCCCCGTACACGGTGGTCGCCAACGGCACCCTCACCTCTCGTACGATCAGCGCCTCCACCACGACGTGGGTGTACGAGCACTCGGCGCCCATGGCCAGTTATCTCGCGACCGTCCAGATCGGCCCGTACGAGCTCGTCGAGGTGCAGCAGGCCGGGAAGGTGCCGCAGCCGGCCGCCGTACCCCGGCGGCTGCTCAGCCGTTTCGAGCACGACTTCGCCCGGCAGCCGCAGATGATGACCGCCTTCACGGACCTCTTCGGCCCCTACCCCTTCGACGACTACGCGGTCGTGGTGGTGGACGAGGAACTGGACGTGCCTGTCGAGGCGCAGGGCCTTTCGATCTTCGGGGCCAATCATGTGGACGGGCGGCGCGGCAGCGAACGCCTGGTCGCGCACGAGCTGGCCCACCAGTGGTTCGGCAACAGCCTGACCGTCGCCGACTGGCGGCACATATGGCTCAACGAGGGCTTCGCGAAGTACGCCGAGTGGCTCTGGTCCGAGGTGTCGGGCGGCCCTTCGGCGGCCGCGCTGGCCGCCAAGTCCAGGGCCAAACTGGCCCTGTTGCGCCAGGACATCCGGATCGGCGACCCGGGCATGCGGCGGCTGTTCGACGACCGGCTCTACGAGCGGGGCGGGCTCACGCTGCACGCGCTGCGTACGGTGATCGGGCACGCGGCGTTCGTGAGGCTGCTGCGGGAGTGGACCGCGAGCCACCGGCACGGGGTGGTGACCACCGAGGAGTTCATCGCGCTCGCGCAGCGGCACTCCACGCATCCGCTCGACGGGCTGTTCACGATGTGGTTGTACGACGCGAAGCTGCCGGCTCTGCCGCAACCGCGCCACTGACGTCGGGGAGGGCGCTGCCCCGGTGGGGTGGAGGTGAGGCGGGGTGGGTGCGGAGTTCCTGGCGAGTCGAACATTCACTCGAAGTGATGGTGTTGGGCTCTGGGCCTGCTGGGATTACGGAGGGTGAGGAAGAATGGGGTATCAACCCGCTGTGGGGAGGCGGATGTTGAGTTTCCTTCACGGGGGTGAGAGTGGATGGAGACCCAGGTATCGCAGGTGCGGGACGTGCGGGATGTGCAGGACGTGCGGGATGTGCGGGACGGCGTGGCGCGGTCGCCGCGGGGGCCGCATGTAGGGCAGGCGTCGCTTGTGCTGGAACCACCGCGACCGGAGGGGCCGTTGGCGCTGGAGGACCTGCCGGAATGGCGGGGACTGCCGGAAGCGCCGGGCGTGCCAGGGGTGCCTGACCCGCAGGATCCGCCTGAGCCGCAGGGCTCGCCTGAGCCGCAGGATCCGCCTGAGCCGCAGGGCTCGCCTGAGCCGCGGGACCCGCCTGAGCCGCAGGGCTCGCCTGAGCCGCAGGATCCGCCTGAGCCGCGGGACCCGCCTGAGCCCCAGGATCCGCATCAATCGAAGCGTGGGCCGGAACCGCCGGGCATGCCCGCATCGCAGCGCCCGCCCGGGCTGCGGGAGGAGATGCTCGGCGGCGGGTCAGAGCCGCCCGGTACGCCCGACGAATGGGCAGCGTTACTCGCCCAGACCGCGCCCAGCGCGCAGACCGCCGGCCTGCTCGACGTCCTCGATCCGGCGAAGCTGTCCCGCACGGGAAAGATCGACGCGCTGCGTGCCCTGGAGCGGCACGCCTCGTGGATCCAGGCCCAACAGATCCACATCATGGCGGGGTTGGGTGCCGGTACCGGTCGGGACGAAGGGCGGGACTTCACCGCGGAGGAAGTGGCCTGCGCCCTGAAACTGGCCAACTCCACCGCACAGGACCGGCTCGTGATCGCCACGGATCTGGGCAACCGCTATCCCGCCACGCTGGGCCTGCTGGAGCGTGGGGACATCTCGTATCAGCAGGCGAGGATCATGGCGGAGACCTGCCTCGTGCTGCCTGCCGAGGTGGCCGCGGAAGTGGAGGCGACGATGCTGCCCAAGCTCCCGTCGCTGGCGGCCGGGCAGACCCGAAGGGCAGTCGGCCGCCAGATTGTGAAGGCGGACCCGGAGGGCGCGGAGCGCCGGCACGAAGTACGCAAGCGGCAGCGGGAGATGGTGCACAGCCCGCAGGACGACGGCATGGCGCTGTTCGGCGCGATCCTTCCTGCCGAGCAGGCGGCCAGGATGACCCAGGCTGTGGACGCGCATGCCGCGACGTACACCGACATGGCCCGCACCCTGGAGCAGAAGCGGGTGGACGCCCTCTTCGATCTGGTGGTCAACGGCCGAGTGGCGGAGGCCGGTTCATCGCAGGGTCAGAGCGGCCGAGGTGAGGGCCAGAGCCGGGGGCAGGGCCAGAGTCGGGGCCAGGGACAGGCAGAGGGCGGCCAAGGCCGACAGGCGGCCGTGGTGCAGGTGACCGTTCCGCTCGATGTCCTCATCGGTAACGAAGAGGGCCCGGCGGACCTCAAGGGCTACGGCCCGATCACCGCCTCCCAGGCAAGGAAGATCGCTTTCGCCGAGGGCACGATCTGGCGGCGGCTGATCGTCGCGCCGAAGACGGGGCTGCTGATCAAGACCGACCCCGCCACGTACAAACCCACCGCCGAGACCGAGCGCCATGTGATCGCCCGCGATGGCTACTGCACCTTTCCCTCCTGCCGCATGCCCGCCCACCGCTGCGACCTCGACCACCGGGAGCCGTTCAACCACGACGATCCGGAGGCGGGCGGCCAGACCGTACCGGAGAACCTGCATCCGCTGTGCCGGCGCCATCACCGGATGAAGACCATCTGCCCGGACTGGGGGATCGAAAGGGACCCGGACACCGGGGTGATCACATGGACCAGCCCCACGGGACACGCATATGAGAACCCACCCCACGAGTACGCGGTATAGCCCGGCCGTTGACCCCGCCGTATCCCCGGAGTGTCTTCCGCCGCCTCCCCAGGGGGTGGGAGTCTCAGCCTGCGGGCTGGCCGGAGCGCCAGTCGCGTACGACAGCGTCGACGTCGAAGGGCTGGAGCCCCAGCGGGGGACCCGGCGGAGGGCGGCGGATCGCCGCGGCGATCTTCTCGTTGACCTCCGCCAGGATCCGCCGCACTTCGGCAGCGGACGGCGCCCGCCGGGCGGCCTCCAGGGCGTCCTCGGCCTCCTTGCGGAGGGCAAGCGTGGGCGGCAGGTAGGAGAGGTGCTCGCGGTGCATCTTCTGCTTGACCCACCACAGGTCGTCGTACGTTCGATCAAGGTCGGGCAGTGGCTTTCCGAAGCCCGGAAGGTCCTTGAAGTCCCCACGCTCCGACGCCTCGCGGATCTGCTTGTCGACCCAAGACTCGAAGCTGACGCCCGGCGGCTTGCGTTCCGTCACGACTGGTCCTCCCGCCCCTCCTGCTGCTTCCACACCTCTGTCCCCAATCGTCGCTGCGGGCGGGTCCGGGCGCCAGCCCCAGCCCCGCCGTCTCCCGTCCGTTCGACACAGGTCCAGTCGGGCGGTGGCGCGGCGGCGCTCGCCGCCGAGTCGCCGGAGGGCCGGGCACGAGCGTTTCCGAGGGGGCGGTACGGATCGCGCTCCTGGCGGTGTACCGCATGCTGCCGCCCGAACTGGAGCCGGCGTACGTAACCGCGGGCTAGAAGCGCGGGCGCAACCGCGGGCGAGAAGTGCCGGGCGGGTTGATATCGCTCAACCACAGGGCGCGGTGTTGGGTCCCCTGGACACGGACGGACATCTCAGCGTCACGGCCGCCTGAGGGCTTGATCATCACGCTCGCCATCGGACGGTCGCGGCATGTGTCGCACGCGGTGATGGCCTGATGGCTGGGGGAGAGAGAAAAGTCCGGAGAGCCAGAAAGCCAGAAAGGCAGGAGCCCCGATCCAAACAGAACGGGGCTCCTTGGTACTGCTAAGTCGTTCGCGATCGCCGACCCGTGGCTGACTAGGCCGGGGTGACGTTCTCCGCCTGCGGGCCCTTCGGGCCCTGGGTGACGTCGAAGTTCACGACCTGGTTCTCCTCGAGAGAGCGGAAACCAGACGCGTTGATCGCGGAGTAGTGGACGAAGACATCCGGGCCGCCGCCGTCCTGGGCGATGAAGCCGAAGCCCTTTTCAGCGTTGAACCACTTGACGGTTCCGGTAGCCATAAGCCCTCCTTGGGCCAAAGGGTTGCCCTGCTCCAGAACCTGCAAGAAGTCTGAAAACTACAAAAGCCTGCGGGTTACATGCTCCGCAGGCTCTGTACTGCAAGGGAAACCAAACTGCAACTTGCGTTGAGCCTAGCACGCAGCGTGTGCGCAGCGGTAGAGGGAAAGATCACTTCACCCGGACGTTTGATGGGGCCTTGATCCGCTGACGATTGGCCGGCGAATCGCGGACGAATCGTGGACGAATCGCAGCTCGGGACGGGGCGTGGGTACGGGCGTGGGTGCGGGCGTGTGTACGGCCGCCCCCGGCGCCCCCGGCCGTACGCCACAGGTCTAGCCTCGCGATGTGGACAGTCTTGGTGAAAGCACAGCAACCGGCCACCGTCGCAGCCGACCTCGCGTCGGCCACATCCAGTTCCTGAACTGTCTCCCCTTGTACTGGGGGCTGGCGCGTACCGGAACTCTCCTCGATCTTGAGCTGACAAAGGACACCCCGGAGAAGCTCAGCGAGCAGCTGGTTCGCGGCGCCCTCGACATCGCGCCGATCACCCTCGTCGAATTCCTGCGCAACGCCGACCAACTCGTCGCCTTCCCCGACCTCGCGGTCGGCTGCGACGGGCCCGTCATGTCCTGCGTGATCGTGTCCCAGGTGCCGCTGGAGCGGCTCGACGGGGCGCGGGTGGCGCTCGGCTCCACGTCGCGTACGTCGGTACGCCTGGCTCAGCTGCTGCTGGCCGAGCAGTACAAGGTGACGCCCGACTACTACACGTGCCCGCCCGACCTCGGCCTGATGATGCAGGAGGCGGACGCGGCCGTGCTGATCGGCGACGCCGCGCTGCGGGCCTCGCTGCACGACGCGCCGAAGCTCGGCCTCCACGTCCACGATCTGGGGCTGATGTGGAAGGAGTGGACCGGGCTGCCGTTCGTCTTCGCGGTGTGGGCTGCGCGCAAGGACTATCTGGCGCGCGAGCCCCTCGTCGTACAGAAGGTGCACGAGGCCTTCCTCGCATCCAGGGACGTCTCCCTGGAGGAGGTCGCCAAAGTGGCCGAGCAGGCGGCGCGCTGGGAGACCTTCGACGCGGAACTCCTTGAGCGCTACTTCACGACGCTGGACTTCCGTTTCGGGGCCGAGCAGCTCGCGGGCGTACGGGAATTCGCGCGTCGGACGGGTCCGACGACCGGGTTCCCGGCTGATGTGACGGTGGAGCTGCTCGGCGGCCGGTAGTCGTGACGAGGCGGGGTCAGGACGCGGGAATGGGCGCCTGCATGTGCTCGCTGATCCACTGGATGGTTCCATCCCCCATGCCCTTCACATAGGTCTTGGCGTTGTGTTCGCCGTCCTGAATGACCTGGAGGCGGGTCTTGACGGGGCCCTTGCCGTAGTCACGGATGAAATCCTTGAGGCTCTTCATCCCGGACTCCTTGGTGCCGATCTGGAAGGCCAGATAGACGTCGTTGTCCTTGGTGTCGGGCTTGGCGGACAGGGCCTTGGCGAGTTTCTCCGGATTATTGGCCTGCCGCTGCGCCTCGTGGCCCGACCAGAGCGGCGAGTCCGGCACGGTGTCCGGGCCCGAGGCGATCACGGCCTTGAACTTGTCGGGGTGCTTCAGCACGGACTTCAGACCGACGAAGGCACCCGAGGAGGAGCCCATGAAGGCCCAGCCGTCACGGGACTTGAACGTACGGAAGTTGGCCTTCACGAAGTCGGGGACGTCCTCGGTCATCCAGGTGCCCATCTTCGGCCGGCCCGGTATGTCGCTGCCGTCGTAGTAGTACTTGGCGTCCGGGTTCAGCACCGGCATGACCACAATGAACGGCAGGCTCTTGCCCTCCTTCGACCACTTGCTGATGCTGCTCTGCAGCTTGAGGTCGGTGCCCATCCAGTAGTTCTTGGGGTAGCCGTTGCCGCCGGGGAGGGCGATCAGCACGGGGAACCCGCTGTTCGCGTACTTGGGGTCGAAGTACTCCTCCGGAGCCCAGACCCACACCTTGCCCTGGAAGCCGGACTTCTTGCCGTCCAGCGTGGTGACGCCGATCTTGGTGCCGTCGCCGAGAGTGTTCTGGGTGGTGAACGCGGCCTTCGGGCCGGTCGGCATCAGTGTCTTCGCCGCGGCTTCCGCGGCCGCCTTGTCGGTCGTGCCGCCGCCCGAGCCGCCGCCCGACTGCTCGGCGGCGGGGGCGTTTGCGGTGGGCCCGTCGAAGGAGACCGGGTCGCCCTCGTCCGAGCAGCCGGCGACGAGCGCGACAGAGCCGAGGGCGACGGCGGCTATGAGGGCCTTGGGCAGGCGTTGCATGCAGGGACTCCGAGGGGTTCTGGCCCAGGTGCCGCTGCGCAGGCATGGCCGCACACGTGGTGCGGCGCAGGCATTGCGGCACAGGCGGTTTTCGGACAAGCCGTGTGATTTACGTCCAGGGAGATGGCGGAACGCCCGGTTAGGTTCGCTCCGGGGCGGCGGGAATCCTCGTGATGCCGAACACGCCGGGCCCTAGGCTGAAGCGCAGCAGGTGCGACGCCCCGCGACGCGAGGCACCGCGACGCAACGCAGGGCAACAGGCAATCGGGGGAGTGCAGATGCAGCCGCTGGATCCGGGCGAGCCGCAGAGCATCGGGTCGTACCGGCTGCTCGGCAGGCTCGGGGCGGGCGGGATGGGCCGCGTCTATCTCGGGCGCAGCGCCGGCGGTCGCACGGTCGCGGTGAAGGTGGTCCATCCGCATTTCGCGCTCGACGAGGAGTTCCGGGCGCGGTTCCGGCGTGAGGTGGAGGCGGCGCGGCGGGTCGGCGGGAAGTGGACGGCGCCGGTGCTGGACGCCGACCCGGAGGCGCCGGTGCCCTGGGTGGCCACCGGGTATGTGGCCGGTCCCGCACTGTCCAAGGCGGTCGCCGACCACGGTCTCCTGCCCACGTATTCGGTACGGGTGCTCGGCGCCGGCCTCGCGGAGGCGCTGGCGGCCGTGCACGGTCTCGAGCTGGTGCACCGGGATGTGAAGCCGTCCAATGTGCTGCTGACCCTGGACGGGCCGCGGCTGATCGACTTCGGGATCGCCCGGGCAACAGACGGCACCGCCTCCCTCACCTCCACCGGGGTCTCGGTCGGCTCGCCGGGCTATATGTCGCCGGAGCAGATCCTCGGCAAGGGCGTCACGGGCGCCGCCGATGTCTTCTCGCTGGGCGCGGTGCTGGCGTACGCGGCGATGGGGGCGGCGCCCTTCCCAGGCGACTCCTCGGCCGCGCTGCTCTACAAGGTGGTGCATGGGGAGCCCGAACTGGGTTCCCTGGAGGGCGACTTGCGCGAGCTGGTCGAGGACTGCCTCGCCAAGGACCCGGCCGCGCGGCCCGCGCCCGCCGACATCGCGAACAGGCTGGCCCCTGGTGGGGCGGCCGCGCTGGTGGGGGCGGGTTGGCTGCCGGGCCCGCTGGTCGAGCAGGTCAGCCGGTCGGCGGTCAGCCTGCTGGATCTGGAGCCGTCGCAGGCGGACCCGGTGGCGTCGGGGCCGGTGGCCTCGGAACCGGTGGCGTCAGGGCCGGTGGCGTCGGGGCCCGTTGCGTCAGGGCCGGTTGCGTCGGACCCGGTTGCGTCGGGGCCCGTGGCGTTCAGCAGCGCCGCGGTCGGGGCGTTCGGGCCGCCGGTGGAGCCGCCCCGGGATGCCTCGCTGCCGGGCCAACACAGGCCCAACGGGCGGCTCTCCGTCTCGATGACGGCCGACTCCATACCGACCGGGACCGGGGCGCCCGGCGAGCGCCGGGGCCGGAAGGTGAGCTGCACGGTGGCCCTGGCGGTGGCCGGTGCGCTGGCGGCGGTGACGGTGGGCGGGGCAGCGCTGTTCGACTTGTTCCCGCGCGGAAACGACAAGGGCGACAGCACGGCGGCCGGACCGCCGAAGACCAAGAGCCCGTCGGTGTCGGACAGCCCGTCGATGTCGGGCGGCGCTTCGAGTGAACCCGCGGGGGAGGCGAACGCGGTCCGGAAAAGCTTCATCGGCACCTGGAAGGGCCCCTTCCAGGTCGAATTCGCGGGCAGCAAGATCAACGCCGGGACCTTCACGATCGTCATCGGCTCCGGGAAGGCGGGCGCGAAGGTCGGCACGGTCAACCAGTTCGACGCCCTGGGGGGCTTCGCCTGCGAGGACAACCTCGTACTGCGTAGCGCGACCAGTACGGAACTGGTTGCCGAGGGCAAGTCCAGCGGCAAGGAAGGCAGCGCCTGCACGGCGGGCACGCACACGGTGAAGCTGCGGCTCACCGGGGCCCGCCTGGAGTACACCTCCGAGGACCCACGGGCGGGCAACCCGCGTGCCCTGCTGGAGAAGTCGAGGTGAATCGCCGCCGTGGCGCGGCACGGACGGGCCAGTACGTGGCCCAGCGCCCATGGCCCAGAAGCCCGCGAAGAATCCATGGCGACGCTGTGCTGACACTGACACCATGCCGACACTGACACTGAACCCGTGCTGACGCTGTGCTGACACTGACACTGAGCCGACGCCATGCCGACCGTGCCCGCAGGTCGCCACAACCCCTGGCGTAGGCTGGATCGGCCCGCTGATGCTCTGAACCACCGCCGAAAGGTGACACCCGGTGACCGAGAAGGCCGACCTTCAGTCCGCGCTGGACCGTGCTGCCGAGGGTGGGCGGATCACGCCCGAAGAGGCGCTCGACCTCTACCGCTTCGCACCGCTGCACGCCCTCGGCGTGGCGGCGGACGCCGTACGCAAGCGGCGTTACGCGGGTACGGAGCACATCGCGACGTACATCATCGAGCGCAACATCAACTACACCAACGTGTGCGTCACCGCCTGCAAGTTCTGCGCCTTCTACGCCCCGCCCAAGGACACCGCCAAGGGCTGGACGCGCGACCTCGACGACATCCTGCGGCGCTGCGCCGAGACGGTCGAGCTGGGTGGCACCCAGATCATGTTCCAGGGCGGACACCACCCGGACTACGGCGTCGAGTACTACGAGGAGCACTTCTCGGCGATCAAGACGGCCTACCCGGAGCTGGTGATCCACTCCCTCGGCGCCTCTGAGGTCGAGCACATGGCCCGTATCTCCAAGGTGTCGGTCGAGGAGGCGATCTCCCGGATCCACGGCGCCGGACTCGACTCGTTCGCGGGCGCCGGCGCCGAGCTGCTGCCCGAGCGGCCGCGCAAGGCGATCGCGCCGCTCAAGGAGTCCGGCGAGCGGTGGCTGGAGATCATGGAGGCCGCGCATCGGCTGGGCGTCGAGTCGACGTCGACCATGCTGATGGGCACCGGCGAGACCAATGCCGAGCGGATCGAGCACCTGCGGATGATCCGCGACGTGCAGGACCGGACGGGCGGCTTCCGGGCCTTCATCCCGTACACGTACCAGCCCGAGAACAACCACCTCAAGGGGCGCACGCAGGCGACGCTCTTCGAGTACCTGCGCATGATCGCCATCGCGCGCCTCTTCCTCGACAACGTCGCCCACATCCAGGGCTCGTGGCTGACCACGGGCAAGGAGGTCGGCCAGTTGTCGCTGCACTACGGCGCGGACGACCTGGGTTCGATCATGCTGGAGGAGAACGTCGTCTCCTCGGCGGGCGCGAAGCACCGGTCGAACCGGCTGGAGATCATCGACCTGATCCGTAAGTCGGGCCGGGTTCCGGCGCAGCGGACGACGACGTACGAGCACATCGTCGTGCACGACGACCCTGCGGACGACCCGGTCGACGAGCGCGTCGTCTCGCACTTCTCTTCCACGGCGATCAAGGGCGGTACGGCCCACCCCGAGCTGAAGCTGCTCACCTCCAACTAAGAGCGGCACGAGGCCCAGTTGCAGACCATCCATGTGGCGGACGGCGTCTTTGCGGGCGGCCGCCGGGGGGTCCACGCGGTTGCCGTGGACGCCGGACTGATCATCGCGATGGGCACGTACGAGGAGATGGCTGCCACCCGCCCGCAGGCGCGGGTGCGGCGCTGGCCCGGACTGCTGACTCCGGGCCTGCGGCACCCGCAGGCCGCCGCGCTGCTTGAGGCGGCCTACCACCCCGACCCGCGCGAGGCTGATCAGCTCGGCACCGAGCCGCTGACCGGCGAGGCGCTGGCGGCGCTGGAGATGGACGAGGCTCGCTGGGGCGCGAGCGCGCGGCGCGGGTTGCAGCGGTTGCTGCGGCATGGGGTGACCGCGGTCTGCGGCCCGTTCACTCGGCCCGCGGTGCGGACAGCGGTGGCACGGTCGGGGCTGCATGTACGCGATGTACGCGAACCGGGGGGTGGTGCCGAGCGCGAGGCGCTCACGCTCGACCCGTTCAAGGCCTACCCGCTGAACGCCCTGCTCGACCGGAGCCTCACGGTCGGCGGGCCCGCGGACTTCGCGGTCTTCGACGTGCCGGTCTTTGACGTGTCGGTCGATGACGGACCGGTCGAGGATGCCCCGGTCGACGACGTACCGGTCGAAGATGCCCGGGTCGAAGACGCCCCGGTCGACGACGTTCTGGCGCGGATGCTGCGGCTGCACGGCGCGGGGACCTGCGTCGCCACCGTGCTCGGTGGACGCCTGGTGTACCGGCGCGCGTAGGGGTGCCGCCCGCCGAAGTGGCGGGAGGAGCCTGTGGGTTGCGCGGTGCGGCGGCGTCTGCAGCTGCCGCCCTGGTGCCGGCAGCGGGTCGAGCGGGCCACGCGGCGGCCACGGTAGCCACGCCGACGGGGACGTCGGACAAGGCGGCAGCCGCGGCGGCGACGTCGGCGGGCACGTCGGACAAGGCAGCAGCTGCGGCAGCGACGTCGGCAGCGGCAGCGGCAGCGTGATCCGCTCGGCGTGTTCAGCGTGTTCGGCGTGATCATCGTGGCCGGCCTCGGGCCCTTCGCGTACGCCGTCAGGATGCCGCGGGGAGGTGGCGGGGGCCGACCCCTGCCGCCGTGAGCCCTGCCGGGCGCGGTGCCGCTTGAACGTGCTGCTTGAATGGGGTGCGTGACCCGAGCAACCCTGGACAAGCAGCCGCACGAAGTCGCCTCGATGTTCGACGACGTGGCGGCGAACTACGACCTCACCAACGACGTGCTCTCGCTCGGCCAGGACCGGCGGTGGCGCAAGGAGGTCGCCAAGGCGGTGGACGCCCGCCCGGCGCAGAAGATCCTGGACCTGGCCGCGGGCACGGGCACGTCCTCGCTGCCGTTCACCGCCACCGGCGCGTACGTCGTCCCCTGCGACTTCTCCCTCGGCATGCTGCGCGAGGGCAAGAAGCGCAACCCGTGGCTGCCGCTCACCGCGGGCGACGCGACGAAGCTGCCGTTCCGTGACGGTGTCTTCGACGCCGTGACGATCTCGTTCGGGCTGCGCAATGTGCACGACACGGACGCGGCGCTGCGCGAGCTGTACCGGGTCACGAAGCCGGGCGGGCGGGTCGTGATCTGCGAGTTCTCGCAGCCGACCTGGGCGCCGTTCCGTACGGTCTACACGGAGTATCTGATGCGGGCGCTGCCGCCGGTGGCGCGGGCGGTCTCGTCGAACCCGGACGCGTACGTCTATCTCGCCGAGTCGATCCGCGCATGGCCCGGCCAGGCGGGGCTGGCGCAGCGGCTCCAGCAGGCCGGCTGGTCCAAGGTCGCGTGGCGGAATCTGACCGGCGGGATCGTGGCGCTGCACCGCGGCACCAAGCCGCGGTAACCGCGCCGCCATGGACTACCAGGCGGTCCTGGAACGGATCGCGGAGGACGTCGCACCGCAGATCGGCAGCGGCAGCCCCGCCGAGTACATCCCGGCACTCGCCGCCGTCGACCCGCGCCGCTTCGGCATGGCCATCGCCGACGTGGACGGCCAGGTGTACGGAGTGGGGGACTGGCAGCACCCCTTCTCCACCCAGTCGATCACCAAGCTCTTCGCCCTCGCGCTGGCCATGGCCCACGGCGACGACAGCCTCTGGGAGCGCGTCGGCCGTGAGCCGTCCGGCAACCCCTTCAACTCGCTGGTGCAGTTGGAGTACGAGAACGGGATTCCGCGCAATCCCTTCATCAACGCGGGCGCACTCGTCGTCACCGACATCCTGCAGACCCTGACCGGCGACGCGAGCAGCGAACTGCTGGACTTCCTGCGGCAGGAGAGCGGCAACCCGGACCTGGCCTTCGACCCGGACGTCGCCGAGTCGGAGTCCGCGTACGGCGACCGCAATGCCGCCCTGGCCCACTTCATGGCCTCGTACGGCAATATCGTCAACCCCGTCCCGACCCTCCTCGACCACTACTTCTGGCAGTGCTCGATCGAGATGAGCTGCGCCGATCTGACCCTGGCGGCCCGCTTCCTGGCCCGCCACGGGCTGCGCGTCGACGATTCCCGCCTGCTGACCCGCAGCGAGGCCAAGGAGATCAACGCCGTGATGCTCACCTGCGGTACGTACGACGCGGCCGGTGAGTTCGCCTACCGGGTCGGACTGCCGGGCAAGAGCGGCGTGGGCGGCGGGATCGTCGCGGTGGTGCCGGGGCGCTGCACCTTGTGCGTCTGGAGCCCGGGCCTGGACGCGCGCGGCAACTCGGTCGCGGGAGTGGCGGCGTTGGACCGCTTCACGACGCTGACCGGGCTTTCGGTGTTCTAGCCCGAGGGGCTGGTGCGAAGGCCCCGGTTGGCGCCGTCAGCGCACTCCCGGCCGCGGGCAGGGCCGCCGACCACATGGGGAGGACCGCCGGTGCCCTTCTCCGGGGTTAATTCGGCCAGTTGGGACGCGGCACCGAGGGTGTAGGGGAGGCGGCGGCCGAGACTGCTGCCGTGAAGGTCCGTGAAGTTTCGTGAACTGCCTTGAATCTGGCCTGAATCGGCCCAACTGAGCCGGACGTCGACGGGAACCGGTGGGCGGGGAAGATGAGTCAATTGTTTACGACTTTCTTATCTCCCCGTCCGTCCCCACTGGTCACCTCGGAGTCTCCCCATGGCGTCGTACTGCCCGCACTGTGGCAATCCATCTCCGGATGAGGCTCGCTTCTGCATCAAGTGCGGACGGGAGAGGCTGCCGGACACTTCGGCCCCACCCGCGATGCTTCCGGCTCCGCCCGCGATGCTTCCGGCCGCACCCCCGATGCTTCCGGCTCCGCCCGCTCCTGTGGCTGGGCAGCCCGCCCAGCCCTCGCCCGTCGGGGCCTTCTTCGGGCGGGTGTTCCGCGGAGACTGGCTGGCATCGGCGAAGGCCGCGGCCTGGCCGACCGGACTGCTGCTGGCGCTGGCGGTGGCGCTCGCCATCCCCTCGTACGGGCAGGACGAGGAGGTCGTCGTCGGCTGGAGCGACCGGCTGCGGATCGCGCTCGCAATGCTGCTGCAAGGGGTCGGAGGCGGCTTCGAGGTGAAGGCGGCGGGCGGCTCGTCGCCATTCGGCCCGGGTTCGGATTCGGGTTCGGATTCGGGTTCCGGCTCTGGCTCCGACTCCGGCTCCGGCTCCAGTTCGGGTTCCGGCTCCGACTCCGATTCCTCGGGCGGGATCTTCGGCGACGGCGGAGGATTCCCCGGCACCTCGGGTGGGGGGCCCTCGGACTACGGCGACCCGGGCATTGACGCGATGGGCGCGGCCTCGCTCTCCCTGGTGCCGCTGACGGTGACGCTGCTGTGGATCGGCGCGCTGTACCTGGGCGCACGGATGCTGCGTACGCGAGGGGCCGGGCTGGAAGCCGCCGTACGGCTCTCGCTGCTGGTCACCGGTGTGGTGCTGGTGCTCGGCCTGTTCGCGCAGCCTGAGGTCGTGGGTGTGGCGGTCTCCTCGTCCCCGCTGCTCGCGGCGCTCGGCGCCCTGGCGATCTCGCTCGCGGTGACCTGCGGGGTGCTGCAGCGCGACGACCTCGCGGTGTGGCTGTCGCAGCGGCCCGCGGCCCGCTCGACGGTACGCGCGCTTGGGACGTCGTTGCGCGCGCTCGGCGCGGTGCTGGCGCTCTGCTCGCTGGTCGGCTTCTTCGCGTACGCCTACGCCTACGCCAATGCGGACGAGGCGGACGCCTCGGCCCTGCTGGTCGCCCTGCCGATCCTGCCCAACATCGGCTTCGCGGTGCTCGGGCTGAGCTGGGGCGTGCCGGTGGAGTACGACGTCCAGGGCCGGTACAGCACGATCGGATCCAGCACGGAGCATGGCAGCTTCGGACTCCCGGAGATCAACGATGTGTGGGGCGGCGGGGCGGTCGCCGGGGCGCTGGCCCTCGGTGTGGTCTGCGCGCTCACGCTCGGCGTCTGGGCGGCGCGCCGCTCGGCGGACCGCCGCGAGCAGCTGCTGGCCGGTGGCTTCTCGCTGGGGCTCGTGCTGCTGTTCACGGGCGTCAGCGGGGTCTCGGCCGAACTTGCGGGCGGCCTCGCGGACTGGGGCGGTCAGGGCACCTCGGAGTTCGCGCCGAGCGTTCCGGACGCGCTGCTGTTCGGGTTGCTGTGGGTGGGGGCGGCGACGTTCCTGGGCCCGTATGTGCTGCGGATGGTGGGGCAGCAGGCGGCAGTTCCGCCCGTCCTGCCGGTCCCACCGCTTGGGCCGGTCCCGCCTCTGTCGGCGTACGGCCCCGCAGCGGCCCCGCCGGCCGCCCCGGTGACTCCGGCTGCGCCCGCCACTCCGGCTGCGCCCGCTACTCCGGCGGCTCCCCCCACTCCGGCTGCGCCCGCCACGGCTCCTGCCACTCCCTATGTGGCTGACCCCCACACCGTGCACCTCGCCGCCGCGCCGGGTGTTGCTCACGATCCAGCCGCCACGGCAGCCACTGCGGCCGCGGCCGAGCGCAAGCGCAAGGTCCTTGTCTGGACGGCCACCCTCACCGCCGCGTTCGTCATCGGCGGCGGCGCGACGGCCGGGGCGCTGCTCCTCAAGAAGAACAACGACGAGTCCGACCAGGCACAGAACAAGCCTCCCGCCGCCTCGCAGTCGCCCTCCCCCAAGCAGGACCCGTCGGCGGCCGCCTCGCCATCCGCCTCGCCATCTGCCTCGTCCGCTGCCTCGCCCTCCGCCTCAGCTTCCGCGTCCGCCGCCCCGTCCACCGCCCCCTCCCAGCCCCCGTCCCCGGGCGCCCCGGCGCTCCCCGCCGGCTTTGTGCTGAAGCGGGACCCCGCCGGGTTCACCGTCGGCGTGATGGACGGCTGGAAGCGCCGGCAGGCGGGCAGCCAGATCTTCTACGAGGCCCCGACGGGCGGTTCGTACATCCAGATCGGGATCGTCAAGAACACCCCCATGACCTCGTACGAGAACTTCCTCGGGCTGGAGAAGAAACACCTGGAGACCCCCGAGACCGACTACCAGCGCGCTCAGCTGGCGCAGAACACGTACCAGGGACGGCCGGGCGCGCTCTGGGAGTTCACCCACATCCCCGAGCCGGACGAGGGCAGCGTGCGGCGGCACGTCATCGACCAGGCGTTCGTGGCCGCGGACGGCACGGAGTACGCGATCCTCGCCGCGGGGCGTGCCGACCTCTGGGACGCGAACAGGGATGTGGTGTTCTCCACCGCGCTCAACACCTTCAAAACGAACTGAGCTCCAGCCGGAAGCAGTACCCCTTCTGCTGGGACACCGGCGTCGTGAACGTCTCGGCCAGCTCCATCCCCAGCCGCCGGATCACCGCGATCGAGCGCTCGTTGCGGGCGTTCACCATCGCCACCACCCGCTCGACGCCCGCCGCCCGCACCCGCTCCAGAGTGGTGCGGGCGGCGGCCGTCGCGTATCCCTTGCCCCACGCGGACCGCGCCAGCCGCCACCCGATCTCGATCTCGCCGACCGGGCCGAAGCCCTCATGCGGCCAGGGCTGTGCCCCGGTGAAGCCGATGACTTCGCCGTCCTCGTCGAGCATGGTCCAGAAGCAGAAGCCGCGTTCGGCGTCGTGTCTGCGCTGCCGGGCGGTCAGCTCCTCGTAGACCGACAGCTCGGCCGACTTCCCGCCGTGGAACTCCATGACGTCCGGGTCGTTGAAGATCCGGTGCCAGGCCAGGGCGTCCTCATCGGTGGGCACGCGCAGCTGTACGGCGGGGAGCGGGCTGCTGCTCATAGGAGGGAACCCTTCAGTTTGTGGATCAGTACGCCCCCATAGACTGCACATGTCCTGTGCCAATCGGTACGCAATATCGAGTCTTCGGGAGAACCCGCCGTGACCGAGCCCCTCTCCGAACACACCGCCGATGTGATCGTCGTCGGGGCAGGCCCGGCCGGCTCCACAACCGCGTACTACCTCGCCAAGGCCGGACTCGACGTCCTGCTCCTGGAGAAGACCGCCTTCCCGCGCGAGAAGGTGTGCGGCGACGGCCTCACCCCCCGCGCCACCAAGCAGCTGGTCGCGATGGGCATCGACATCTCCGAGGAAGCCGGCTGGCTGCGGAACAAGGGCCTGCGGATCATCGGCGGCGGGGTGCGGCTGCAGCTCGACTGGCCGGATCTCGCCTCGTACCCGGACTACGGACTCGTCCGCAAGCGCGACGACTTCGACGAGCAGCTGGCCCGGCAGGCGCAGAAGGCGGGCGCGCGGCTGTACGAGCGGTGCAATGTCGGGGCTCCGATCATCGACGACCGCACCGGCCGCATCACCGGCGTGAACGCCAAGCTGGGCGAGGAGAAGACTCCCGTCGCCTTCCACGCCCCGCTCGTCGTCGCCGCCGACGGCAACTCCTCGCGGATCTCCCTCGCCATGGGGCTGCACCGGCGTGAGGACCGGCCGATGGGCGTGGCCGTACGGACGTACTTCACCTCACCCCGCCACGACGACGACTACCTGGAGTCCTGGCTGGAGCTGTGGGACCGCCGCGGCCCGGGCGAGGACCGGCTGCTGCCCGGCTACGGCTGGATCTTCGGCATGGGAGACGGCACCTCCAACGTCGGCCTGGGCGTGCTCAACACCTCCGGCTCCTTCAAGGAGCTGGACTGGCGCGAGGTGCTCAAGGCCTGGTGCGCCTCGATGCCGGAGGACTGGGGGTACACCGAGGAGAACATGACGATGCCGATCCGCGGCGCCGCGCTCCCGATGGCCTTCAACCGCCAGCCGCACTACACCAAGGGCCTGCTGCTGGTCGGCGACGCGGGCGGGCTGGTCAACCCGTTCAACGGCGAGGGCATCGCGTACGCCATGGAGTCCGGGCAGATCGCCGCCGATGTGATCGTCCAGGCGCACGCCCGGCAGACCCCGGCGCAGCGGGAACTGGCGCTGCACCGCTACCCGAAGGTCCTCAAGGACACCTACGGCGGCTACTACACGCTGGGCCGCGCGTTCGTGAAGCTCATCGGCAACCCGAAGGTCATGAAGATCGCGACCCAGCGCGGTCTGACGCATCCGCTGCTGATGAAGTTCACGCTGAAGATGCTGGCGAACCTCACCGACCCGACGGGCGGCGACGCGATGGACCGGATCATCAACGGTCTGAGCAAGGTGGCCCCGAAGGCCTGAGAGGTCCGGCACGGCGAAGGGCCGCGGCTCCACCCCCGAGCGGGGGAGCCGCGGCCCTTTGTGTTCGTATGTGCGGTATCTGCGCTCAGAGTACCCGGACCGCGCCGCTCGCTGGGTAGCCCGACAGGTCCTGGATCACGACGCCCTTGCCGGGGTTGGCGGCGTCGAGGTACTTGCCGTCGCCGATGTAGACACCGGTGTGGTACGCGCTGCCGGCGCCGCCCCAGTAGAGGATGTCGCCGACCTGGAGGTTGCTGGTGCCCACCTGGGTGCCGGCCACCGACTGGTCCTGCGAGACGCGCGGGAGGTCGACGCCGACCGTCCGGAACGCGGCCTGGACGAGGCTGGAGCAGTCCCACGAGTTGGGGCCGGATGCGCCCATGACGTAGGCGTCGCCGAGCTGCGCCTTGAGGAAGGCGACGACGGTCGCTGCGGAGCCCGTCGCGGAGGTGTTGCTGGAGGCGGAGAGCGTGGTGCGCTCGGAGTCGCGGGAGGCGCGCTCCTTGGCCTCGGCCTCGGCGCGCTTCTTCGCCTCGGCCTTCTCCTTGGCCTCGGCCTTGCGCTCGGCCTCAGCCTTGGCCAGCTTGGCGGACTTCGCGGCCTTGGCGGCGGCGGCGTCCTCCTGGGCCTGCAACTCGAGGTCGAGGGCGACCTGCTGAGTGGCCTCCGCGGACTGCGAGACGGCGGCGGAGAGGACGGCGTCGGCGGTGAGCGTCGGCATCTCGATGGTCTCGGTCACCGGCTCGGCGTTCGCCGGCCCGGCAGCTCCGGCCACTGCCATGGTGCTGAGGACGCCACCGGCAACTCCGGCCCTCAGCGCGAGTTTCGAGGCGCTACGGCGGGGCTTCCGGTGGCTGGGTATGTGAGCGGTGTGGGACATGAGTACAACCGCTATCAGGGGCTCACGGTTCCCTTCAAGAAACGTGTGTTGCACCACAGTTACGACCGGAACCTCTGAATCCGCTCCCCCCGGACCCTTATTGACGCCGTAACGGGCAATACGGGCATGCGTGATCACGGCCTTGATCATTGACTTTCCGTAAAAGGTCCGAATTGCCTGCCGCTTACCACCCCTTCACGCCGTTGGCCAAGCCCGCTTTTGTTGAAGTCGCAAGCGGGTGGCGCAGGTCACAGAAAGGTCAACGTCGGGGTGGTCGGGGGCTCGTGAATGGGGGCACGTTGTCCACCTCGGTCCACCCATGCCCCCGCCCGGGTGGGGCGGTGTCCACTATCACCCGTTGGGGTCCATCGCCAATTTGCCGGTACGAGCCACCGCTTGGTAGGGCGCATAGCCTCCGACCAGCGGTAACACCTACGGATGTCACGTCTGGTGATCAATCGGACACTTCGCGTATGGAGATCACCGCCCATCCGACTTCATGATCGTTCGCTGGGTGGTGGAGATCACAAAGGCGTTGTCGCACCCCGTGTCGCAGATCACAGACCGGCAGGCATAGGATGCGGAGCAGTCGGGCTTGTGAACTGCCTCACATGTGCACGATCTTCGCTGGGGCGGCGAGGCGGATGCCCGGCGCGGTCCAACGGTCAAGGACGACTGGAAGGAGCGAGGAGGGTGAATGCTTACGCGCCCATCCTTGTGCTCGGCGCCCTCGGGGCAGGGTTTGCGATCTTCTCCGTGGTCATGGCCACGCTTATCGGCCCCAAGCGGTACAACCGGGCAAAACTGGAGGCGTACGAGTGCGGCATCGAGCCGACTCCCACGCCGGCCGGAGGCGGCCGCTTTCCCATCAAGTACTACCTGACGGCGATGCTCTTCATCGTCTTCGACATCGAGATCGTCTTCCTCTACCCCTGGGCGGTCACCTTCGACGCCCTGGGGCTTTTCGGGCTCGTGGAGATGCTGCTCTTCGTGCTCACCGTCTTCGTCGCCTACGCGTATGTGTGGCGGCGGGGCGGCCTGGAATGGGACTGAGGGGCTGAGGAGCACACCAATGGGAATCGAAGAGAAGCTGCCGAGCGGTTTCCTGCTGACCACCGTCGAACAGGCCTCGGGCTGGGTGCGCAAGTCATCCGTCTTCCCGGCGACCTTCGGCCTGGCCTGCTGCGCCATCGAGATGATGACGACCGGCGCCGGCCGCTACGACCTGGCCCGCTTCGGCATGGAGGTCTTCCGCGGCTCGCCGCGCCAGGCCGACCTGATGATCGTGGCGGGGCGGGTCAGCCAGAAGATGGCGCCCGTCCTGCGGCAGGTCTACGACCAGATGCCCAACCCCAAGTGGGTTATTTCCATGGGCGTTTGCGCATCGTCGGGCGGAATGTTCAACAATTACGCGATTGTGCAGGGCGTTGACCACATTGTTCCTGTTGACATCTATTTGCCCGGCTGCCCGCCGCGTCCGGAGATGCTGATGGACGCGATCCTCAAGCTCCACCAGAAGATCCAGACCTCCAAGCTCGGCGTGAACGCGGAAGAGGCGGCCCGCGAGGCGGAGGAAGCGGCTCTCAAGGCGCTCCCCACCATTGAGATGAAGGGGCTGCTCCGGTGAACGAGACCAGTGAGCCGAACCCCGACAAGGAAGTCGGCGCGCAGAACCTGCCCGGGCAGCGTGGCGAGCACGGCGAGGAGATCCGCGTCCAGCGCGGCATGTTCGGTGCGAACAACGGCGGCGACACCTCCGGCTACGGCGGGCTCATCCGCTCCGTACGCCTCCCGGGGCCCGCGAGCCGCCCCTACGGCGGGTACCTCGACGAGGTGGCCGACGAGCTGGAAGGCGCCCTGGAAGAACAGGGACTCGTCCCCGAGAACGCCATCGAGAAGACGGTCGTCGACCGCGGCGAGGTCACCTTCCACATCGCCCGCGAGCACCTCCTTCAGGTGGCGCGCACCCTGCGCGACGACCCGGCGCTCCGTTTCGAGCTCTGCACGGGCGTCAGCGGCGTCCACTTCCCCGAGGAGAAGGGCCGCGAGCTGCACGCCGTCTACCACCTGCGCTCGATCACCCACGGCCGGCTGATCCGCCTCGAGGTCTCCGCTCCGGACAGCGACCCGCACGTCCCGTCACTGGTCGCGGTCTATCCGACCAACGACTGGCACGAGCGCGAGACGTACGACTTCTTCGGGCTCGTTTTCGACGGCCACCCCGCCCTGACGCGGATCATGATGCCGGACGACTGGCAGGGCTTCCCGCAGCGCAAGGACTATCCGCTCGGCGGCATCGCCATCGAGTACAAGGGCGCTCAGATCCCGGCTCCGGACCAGCGGAGGTCGTACAGCTGATGTCTACTTCTCACGCTTCTGCCCGCGAGACCACCGAGGGGACTGTATATACAGTCACCGGCGGTGACTGGGACGAGGTCGTCCAGTCCGCGGCCAAGGCCGACGACGAGCGGATCGTCGTCAACATGGGCCCGCAGCACCCCTCCACGCACGGTGTGCTCCGGCTGATCCTGGAGATCGACGGAGAGACGGTCACCGAGGCGCGCTGCGGCATCGGCTACCTCCACACCGGCATCGAGAAGAACCTCGAATTCCGGACCTGGACGCAGGGCACCACCTTCGTCACGCGCATGGACTACCTCACCTCGTTCTACAACGAGACGGCGTACTGCCTGGGCGTGGAGAAGCTGCTCGGCATCACGGACCAGATCCCGGACCGGGCCAGCATCGTCCGCGTACTGCTGATGGAGCTCAACCGGCTCTCCTCCCACCTGGTGGCCATCGCCACCGGCGGCATGGAGCTCGGCGCCACCACGATCATGATCTACGGGTTCCGGGACCGCGAAATGATCCTGGACCTGTACGAACTGATCACCGGCCTGCGGATGAACCACGCGTTCATCCGGCCCGGTGGACTCGCCCAGGATCTGCCCCCCGGCGCGGTCGACGCGGTACGCGAGTTCGTCAAGAAGATGACCAAGAACCTGCCGGAGTACGACAAGCTCGCCACCGGCAACCCCATCTTCAAGGCCCGTATGCAGGACGTCGGCCATCTCGATCTGACCGGCTGCATGGCACTGGGCGCCACCGGGCCGATCCTGCGCGCCGCGGGCCTCGCCCACGATCTGCGCAAGACCGACCCCTACTGCGGTTACGAGACGTACGAGTTCGACGTCCCGACCGCCGACAGCTGCGACGCGTACGGCCGCTTCCTCGTCCGCCTGGAGGAGATGCGGCAGTCGCTGCGCATCGTCGAGCAGTGCCTGGACCGGCTCGAGCCGGGACCGGTCATGGTCGCCGACAAGAAGATCGCCTGGCCCGCGCAGCTCGCGCTCGGCCCCGACGGTCTCGGCAACTCCCTCGACCACATCAAGAAGATCATGGGCACCTCGATGGAGGCCCTGATCCACCACTTCAAGCTGGTGACCGAGGGCTTCCGGGTGCCGCCCGGACAGACGTACGCGGCCGTCGAGTCGCCCAAGGGCGAGCTCGGCGTCCATGTCGTCTCCGACGGCGGCACCCGCCCCTACCGGGTCCACTTCCGCGACCCGTCCTTCACCAATCTGCAGGCCATGGCGGCGATGTGCGAGGGCGGCCAGGTCGCCGACGTCATCGTCGCCGTCGCGTCCATCGACCCCGTGATGGGAGGCGTCGACCGGTGACAGCCACACCAGCTAATCAAGAGGTGAGCCTGGGCATGCCCCAGCTCCCCGCCCCCGACTACCCGGCCGATGTGCGCGCCCGGCTCGAAGCGGACGCGAAGGTGCTCATCGCCCGCTACCCCGACAGCCGGTCCGCCCTGCTGCCCCTGCTGCACCTCGTGCAGTCCGAGGAGGGGTACGTCACCCGCACCGGCGTCCGCTTCTGCGCCGAACTGCTGGACCTGACCACCGCGGAGGTCACCGCGGTCTCCACCTTCTACTCGATGTACCGGCGGGTGCCCTCCGGCGACTACCAGGTCGGCGTCTGCACCAACACGCTGTGCGCGGTGATGGGCGGCGACGCCATCTTCGACGAGCTCAAGCAGCACCTCGGCGTCGGCAACAGCGAGACGACCGAGGACGGCAAGGTCACCCTCGAGCACATCGAGTGCAACGCGGCCTGCGACTTCGCCCCCGTGGTGATGGTCAACTGGGAGTTCTTCGACAATCAGACGCCCGAGACCGCCAAGCGCCTCGTCGACGACCTGCGTGCGGGGCGGCCCGTCGAGCCGACCCGCGGCGCTCCGCTGTGTACGTACAAGGAGACCGCGCGGATCCTCGCGGGCTTCCCCGACGAGCGCCCGGGCGCGGTCGGGGCGAGCGGCGGCGCGGGACCCGCCTCGCTGATCGGCCTGCGCCTGGCCAGGGGCGAGAGTCCGACGCCGCGCGTGGTCTCCCCGCGAGGCGAAGCACCGCACGAGACACCACACGAAGCAGCGCACGAGGCACCGCACGAAGCAGCGCACGAGGCACCGCCCCAGCCCGGTTCCGAGCACCTCAGCTCGCACGACGCACCGCAGCAGACCTCGGCCTCCGACCCCGACCACCCGGCCGGACCCGCAGCCGAGGAGGGGGAGTGATGAGCTTGTCCACCGAGTTTGGGGGCACCGCCCGACCGGAGGCCGGGGGAGAGACGAGTCCCGAGAAGCTTCTCGTGCCCGTCCTCTCCGCCTTCTGGGACGAGGCGGAGTCCTGGACGCTGGACACCTACCGGCGCCACGAGGGGTACGAGGGACTGCGCAAGGCGCTGGCCATGTCGCCGGACGACCTCATCGCGTACGTCAAGGACTCCGGGCTGCGCGGCCGCGGCGGCGCGGGCTTCCCCACCGGGATGAAGTGGCAGTTCATTCCGCAGGGCGACGGCAAGCCGCACTATCTCGTTGTCAACGCCGACGAATCGGAGCCCGGGACCTGCAAGGACATCCCGCTCCTGTTCGCCAACCCGCACTCCCTCATCGAGGGAATCGTGATCGCCTGCTACGCGATCCGGTCGAATCACGCGTTCATCTATCTGCGCGGTGAAGTCGTCCCCGTACTGCGGCGGCTGCACGAAGCCGTACGCGAGGCGTACGAGGCGGGCTTCCTCGGCAAGAACATCCTGGGGTCCGGACTCGACCTCGAACTCACCGTGCACGCGGGCGCGGGCGCGTACATCTGCGGTGAGGAGACCGCGCTGCTGGACTCCCTGGAAGGCCGTCGCGGTCAGCCCCGGCTGCGTCCCCCCTTCCCCGCGGTCGCCGGTCTATACGCGTGCCCCACTGTGGTGAACAACGTCGAGTCCATCGCCTCCGTTCCCGCGATCCTTCATCGCGGCAAGGACTGGTTCAAGTCGATGGGCAGCGAGAAGTCCCCGGGCTTCACGCTCTACTCGCTAAGCGGCCATGTCACCAACCCCGGCCAGTACGAGGCCCCGCTCGGCATCACACTGCGCCAGCTGCTCGACATGAGCGGCGGCATGCGCAAGGGCCACCGCCTCAAGTTCTGGACTCCGGGCGGCTCCTCGACCCCGATGTTCACCGACGAGCACCTCGATGTGCCGCTGGACTACGAGGGCGTGGGCGCGGCCGGTTCGATGCTCGGCACCAAGGCGCTGCAGTGTTTCGACGAGACGACCTGCGTGGTGCGGGCCGTGACGCGGTGGACCGAGTTCTACGCCCATGAGTCCTGCGGCAAGTGCACGCCGTGCCGCGAGGGCACGTACTGGCTGGTGCAGTTGCTGCGCGACATCGAGGCCGGCAAGGGCGTCATGTCCGACCTCGACAAGCTGAACGACATCGCCGACAACATCAACGGCAAGTCCTTCTGCGCGCTGGGCGACGGCGCCGCGTCCCCGATCTTCTCCTCGCTCAAGTACTTCCGTGAGGAGTACGAGCAGCACATCACCGGCAAGGGCTGCCCCTTCGACCCCGCGAGGTCGACCGCCTGGGCCGACAAGCACCTGGAGGTGACCGCATGACTGTGGCTTATGCGCCGAGCCCCGGCCGCGGCTTCGCCGCAGACCGCCCTGCGGGCCGAGCACCGCAGTCCGACTCACCTCGTGCGGAGGTACGGGCATGACCGTCACGACGTCCAACCCCGCCGGAGGCGGCAGCGCGGCGCTTCCGCCGGAAGATCTCGTGTCGCTGACGATCGACGGCATCGAGATCAGCGTGCCCAAGGGCACTCTGGTCATCCGGGCCGCCGAGCTGCTCGGCATCGAGATCCCGCGGTTCTGCGACCACCCCCTCCTCGACCCGGTCGGCGCCTGCCGCCAGTGCATCGTCGAGGTCGAGGGCCAGCGCAAGCCGATGGCGTCCTGCACCATCACCTGCACCGACGGCATGGTCGTCAAGTCGCAGCTCACCTCGCCGGTCGCCGACAAGGCCCAGCGCGGTGTGATGGAACTGCTGCTGATCAACCACCCGCTGGACTGCCCGGTCTGCGACAAGGGCGGCGAATGCCCCCTGCAGAACCAGGCCATGCAGGTCGGCGACCCGGACACTCGCTTCGAGGGAAAGAAGCGCACATTCGCCAAGCCCGTGCCGATCTCCACACAGGTGCTCCTCGACCGTGAGCGGTGCGTGCTGTGCGCCCGCTGCACCCGGTTCTCCAACCAGGTCGCGGGCGACCCGATGATCGAGCTGCTCGAGCGGGGTGCGCTGCAGCAGGTCGGCACCGGCGAGGGCGACCCGTTCGAGTCGTACTTCTCCGGGAACACCATCCAGATCTGCCCGGTGGGCGCGCTGACATCGGCCGCGTACCGCTTCCGCTCCCGCCCCTTCGACCTGGTGTCGTCGCCTTCGGTGTGCGAGCACTGCGCGGGCGGCTGTGCGACGCGTACGGACCACCGCCGCGGCAAGGTCATGCGACGGCTCGCGGCGGACGACCCCGAGGTCAACGAGGAGTGGATCTGCGACAAGGGGCGCTTCGGCTTCCGCTACGCGCAGAAGCGGGACCGGCTCACGACTCCTCTCGTACGCAACGACCAGGGTGAGCTGGAGCCGGCGAGCTGGCCGGAAGCGCTGGAGGCGGCTGCCCGCGGTCTGAGCGCGGCGCGCGGCCGGGCCGGTGTCCTGGTGGGCGGCCGGCTGACCGTCGAGGACTCGTACGCGTACGGCAAGTTCGCCCGGGTCGCCCTCGACACCAACGACGTCGACTTCCGCGCACGCGTGCACAGCAGCGAGGAGGCCGACTTCTTGGCCGCCCACGTCGCGGGGCGCGGCCGGGACCTGGACGGCGTCGGGGTCACCTACACCTCCCTGGAGAAGGCCCCCGCGGTCCTGCTGGTCGGGTTCGAGTCCGAGGAGGAAGCCCCCGGCGTCTTCCTGCGACTGCGCAAGGCCCGGCGCAAGCACGGGCAGCGCACCTTCGCGCTGGCCACGCACGCCACCCGCGGACTGACGAAGGCGGGCGGCACACTGCTCCCCGCCGCCCCCGGCACCGAGACCGAGTGGCTGGACGCGCTGAGCGGTGGCGCGGATCTGGACGGCGACGGCGCGAAGGCGGCAGAGGCGCTGCGCTCCGACGGCGCGGTCATCGTCGTCGGCGAGCGGCTCGCCGCCGTGCCCGGCGGGCTGACCGCCGCGGTACGGGCCGCGACCGCGACCGGCGCGCAACTGGTGTGGATCCCGCGCAGGGCGGGCGAGCGCGGCGCGCTCGAGGCGGGCGCGATCCCCTCGCTGCTGCCCGGCGGCCGCCCGGCCACCGACCCGCGGGCCCGTGAGGAGACCGCGGCGGCCTGGCGCGTACGCGAACTCCCGCACCGCTACGGCCGCGACACCGGCCAGATCGTCGAGGCCGCGGCCACCGGCGAGCTGGGCGCGCTGCTGGTGGCGGGCGTCGAGCTCGCGGACCTGCCCGACCCGGCGCGGGCGCGTGAGGCGCTCGACGCGGTCGGCTTCCTGGTCTCCCTGGAGCTGCGGCCCAGCGAGGTCACCGAGCGGGCGGACGTGGTCTTCCCGGTCGCGGCCGTCGCCGAGAAGCCGGGCACGTTCCTCAACTGGGAGGGCAGGGCGAGGCTGTTCGAGGCCGCGCTGAAGCCCGAGCACATGACGCGCCGCCTGGCGCCGACGGACGCGCGGGTGCTGCACATGCTGGCGGACGCGCTCGACGTCAACTTCGGGATGCCGGATCTCAAGTCCGTACGCAGCGAGCTGGACCGGCTGGGCACGTGGGACGGACCGCGGGCCACCGAGCCCAATGAGCCCGCCCAGTCCCTGCCCCGCCCGGGCGAGGGCGAGGCGGTTCTCGCCGGCCACCGGCTCCTGCTCGACCAGGGCCTGCTCCAGCAGGGCGACGAGGCGCTGGCGGGCACCCGCCACGCGGCGGTCGCCCGGCTCTCCGCGGCGACGGCGGCCGAGACGGGCGTCAAGGACGGCGACGTCCTCGCCGTCACCGGACCCGCCGGCTCGGTCAGTTTCCCGCTCCAGGTGAGCGAGATGCCCGACCGGGTGGTGTGGCTCCCGCTGAACTCGGCCGGCGGCGGCGTTGTTTCGGACACCGGTGCCGTACCCGGGCAGCTGGTCCGCATCGGCCCGGCGGCGGCGAAGACCGCCACCCCTGACGTACCGGAGGTGCGAGCGTGAGCCCGACTCTCGCAACTGTCACGGAGGCCCAGCGGAGCGTGCTCGCCGCTGAGGATCTTTCGATGTTCGGAAGCGACCCCTGGTGGCTCGTCGCCATCAAGGCCGTGTTCTGCTTCGCCTTCCTGATGATCACCGTGCTCTTCTCCATCGTGTGGGAGCGCAAGGTCGTCGCCTGGATGCAGCTGCGCATCGGCCCCAACCGGCACGGCCCCTGGGGCATGCTCCAGTCGCTCGCCGACGGCATGAAGCTGATGCTGAAGGAAGACGTGATCGTCAAGCGTGCGGACAAGGTCGTCTATGTCCTCGCGCCGATCATCGCCGCGATCCCGGCCTTCATGGCGATCGCCGTGATCCCCTTCGGGCCGGCCGGCAACGAGGTCTCGATCTTCGGCCACCGCACCTCGATGCAGCTCACCGACCTGCCGATCGCGATGCTCTACATCCTCGCGGTCGCCTCGGTCGGGATCTACGGCATCGTGCTGGCCGGCTGGTCGTCGGGGTCGACGTATCCGCTGCTGGGCGGCCTGAGGTCCTGCGCGCAGATGATCTCGTACGAGATCGCGATGGGCGCGGCCTTCGCCTCCGTCTTCCTCTACTCCGGGTCGATGTCGACCTCGGCGATCGTCGAAGCGCAGGCGGACCGCTGGTTCATCATCCTGCTGCCGGTCTCCTTCATCATCTACGTCGTCACGATGGTCGGCGAGACCAACCGTGCTCCGTTCGACATGCCGGAGTCCGAAGGCGACCTGGTCGGCGGCTTCAACACCGAGTACAGCTCGATCAAGTTCGCGATGTTCATGCTGGCCGAGTACGTCAACATGGTCACCGTCTCCGCCGTCTCGGCCACCCTCTTCCTGGGCGGCTGGCGGGCCCCGTACCCCATCTCGACGTTCTGGGAGGGCGCGAACCACGGCTGGTGGCCGATGCTCTGGTTCGTCATCAAGGTCCAGCTGCTGCTGTTCTTCTTCATCTGGCTGCGCGGCACCCTGCCCCGCGTCCGCTACGACCAGCTGATGAAGCTCGGCTGGAAGGTGCTGATCCCGGTATCGGTGGTCTGGCTGATGCTGGTGGCGACCGTACGGGCGCTGCGGAACGAGAACTACGACTTCCAGCAGATTGTGCTGTACGTCGGAGGCGCGGTCATCGCTGTGCTGCTGCTCTCCTTCGTGGCCGACATCTTCCGCGGCAGGAAGGAGAAGGAGGCGGAGGCCGAAGCCGCAGAGGCGGAGGCGGCCGCCTTCGACCCGATGGCGGGCGGATTCCCCGTACCGCCGCTGCCGGGGCAGGAGTTGCCGCCCGTGCCGCGCAGGCGGCCGCGCCGTGAGCGCGAGTTGATTGTCAGTGGTGCACCCGGCAACGACGTTTCCGGGGGCGAGCCCCCAACCCCCGGAGCGAGTGACGGTCCTAGTGACGGAAAGGAGGCTGACGGTGTCTGAGGAATCCGAGAACAAGTTCCAGAATCCGGTCGCCGGCTTCGGCGTGACCTTCAAGGCCATGTTCAAGAAGCGGCTGACCGAGCAGTACCCGGAACAGCAGAAGGTCACGGCGCCGCGCTTCCACGGCCGGCACCAGCTCAACCGTCATCCGGACGGGCTCGAGAAGTGCATCGGATGCGAGCTGTGCGCGTGGGCCTGCCCGGCGGACGCGATCTATGTGGAGGGCGCGGACAACACCGAGGAGGAGCGCTACTCCCCGGGGGAGAGGTACGGCCGGGTCTACCAGATCAACTACGCCCGCTGCATTCTGTGCGGGCTGTGCATCGAGGCCTGTCCGACGCGGGCGCTGACTATGACGAACGACTTCGAGCTGGCCGACAGCTCCCGCGAGAGCCTCATCTATACGAAGGAGCAGCTGCTCGCCGGTCTCGAGGAGGGCATGGTCGACTCCCCGCACTCGATCTTCCCCGGCATGGACGAGCAGGACTACTACCGGGGGCTGGTCAGCGAGGCCGCTCCCGGCACGGTCCAGCAGGTCGCCGTCTCCAAGGGGGAGAAGGGCGAGGAGGTGGACGTATGAACACCCTGGCCGCTTCCACCACTTCCATGGGCGAGGCCGTCCAGTTCTGGGTGCTCGGCACGATCGCCGTCGTCGGGGCGCTCGGCACGATCATGATGCGGCGGGCCGTGCACAGTGCGCTCTGCCTCGCCGGGACCATGATCGTTCTGGCGGTCTTCTACCTCGCCAACGGCGCGTACTTCCTCGGTGTCGTCCAGATCATCGTCTACACCGGTGCGATCATGATGCTGTTCCTCTTCGTGGTCATGCTGGTCGGCGTCACCGCCGCCGACTCCCTGAAGGAGACGCTCAAGGGGCAGCGCTGGCTGGCGGCGGCCTGCGGTCTCGGCTTCGGCGGGCTGCTGATCGCCGGCATCGGCCATGCCTCGCTGAAGACGTTCAACGGCCTGGGCGCGGCCAACACCGCGCACGGCGGCAATGTCGAGGGCCTGGCCCGACTCATCTTCAGCAAGTACGTCTTCGCCTTCGAGATCACCAGCGCGCTGCTGATCACGGCGGCCGTCGGCGCGATGGTGCTCACCCACCGGGAGCGCACCGAGCGGGCCAAGACCCAGCGCGAGCTGGCCGAGCAGCGTGTACGGGAAGGCAAGCAGCTTCCGCCGCTGCCCGCGCCCGGTGTCTACGCCCGGCACAACGCCGTGGACATCGCCGGTCTGCTGCCGGACGGCACGCCGTCCGAGCTCACCGTCAGCAAGACGCTGCGGGCGCGCGGCCAGATCCGCGATGTGTCGAGCGAGGCGCTGAACGACCTGCGGGCGCTGGAGCAGCGCTCGGAGGAGCGGCTCGGCCGTGAGACCGAGTCGCACGAGCCGGGCAAGTCGCGCAAGTCGAATGAGTCGCACGAGCCGCACGACCGAAACAACTCGCACGACTCGCACGACGAGGAGGTCGCGAAGTGAATCCCGTCAACTATCTGTATCTCGCGGCGCTGTTGTTCACCATCGGCGCGGCCGGGGTGCTGATCCGGCGGAACGCGATCGTGCTCTTCATGTGCATCGAGCTGATGCTCAACGCCTGCAACCTCGCGTTCGTCGCCTTCTCCCGGATGCACGGCAATCTCGACGGCCAGGTCATCGCTTTCTTCACGATGGTCGTCGCCGCCGCTGAAGTCGTGGTCGGGCTCGCGATCATCGTGTCGCTGTTCCGTTCCCGCCACTCGGCCTCGGTCGACGACGCCAGCCTGATGAAGCTGTAAGGGGTCGCTGAATCGTGGAGAACTTGATTGCGCTGCTTGTCGCGGCGCCTTTGCTCGGAGCGGCGGTCCTGCTGTGCGGGGGGCGGCGGCTCGACCGCAGCGGCCACTGGATCGGCACGCTGTTCGCGGCCGTGTCCTTTGTGATCGGCGCGGTTCTGTTCGTGGACATGCTGGGCAAGGGCGCGGATGAACGCGCCCTGTACCAGAGGCTGTTCAGCTGGATTCCCGTCGAGGGCTTCCAGGCCGACGTGGCCTTCCAGCTCGACCAGCTGTCGATGACGTTCGTCCTGCTGATCACGGGCGTGGGCTCGCTGATCCATGTGTACTCGATCGGGTACATGGAGCATGACGAGCGCCGCCGCCGCTTCTTCGGCTATCTGAACCTCTTCCTCGCGGCGATGCTGCTGCTGGTCCTCGCGGACAACTACCTCCTGCTGTACGTCGGCTGGGAGGGCGTGGGCCTCGCCTCGTACCTGCTGATCGGCTTCTGGCAGCACAAGCCCAGCGCGGCGACGGCGGCGAAGAAGGCCTTCCTGGTCAACCGCGTCGGCGACATGGGTCTGTCGATCGCGATCATGCTGATGTTCACCACCTTCGGGACATTCGCCTTCGGGCCTGTGCTGGAGGCGACCGGTGAGACGAGCGAGGGCACGCTGACGGCCATCGGGCTGCTGCTGCTCCTCGCGGCGTGCGGCAAGTCCGCACAGGTGCCGCTGCAGTCCTGGCTCGGGGACGCGATGGAGGGCCCGACTCCGGTCTCGGCCCTGATCCACGCGGCGACCATGGTGACCGCGGGCGTCTACCTCATCACCCGGTCCGGGGAGATCTTCAACGCGGCCCCGGACGCGCAGTTGGCGGTCACGGTCGTCGGCGCGGTGACGCTGATCTTCGGTGCCATCGTCGGTTGCGCGAAGGACGACATCAAGAAGGCGCTGGCCGGTTCGACGATGTCGCAGATCGGCTACATGATCCTCGCGGCCGGCCTCGGCCCGATCGGATACGCCTTCGCGATCATGCACCTGGTGACGCACGGCTTCTTCAAGGCCGGGCTGTTCCTCGGTGCGGGCTCCGTGATGCACGGCATGAACGACGAAGTCGACATGCGCAAGTACGGCGGCCTGCGAAAGTACATGCCGATCACCTTCGTCACCTTCGGGCTCGGCTATCTGGCGATCATCGGCTTCCCCGGTCTGTCCGGCTTCTTCTCCAAGGACAAGATCATCGAGGCGGCCTTCGCCAAGGGCGGGACGGAGGGCTGGATCCTCGGCTGTACGGCGCTGCTGGGCGCCGCGATCACCGCGTACTACATGACCCGCGTGATGCTGCTGACGTTCTTCGGCGAGAAGCGCTGGCAGCCCGCCCCCGACCCGGACACGGCGCCGAGTGTCGAGCCCGGCATCGAGGTGCACCCCGGCGAGATGCCGCATCCGCACGAGTCGCCGAAGTCGATGACCATCCCCATGGTGGTGCTCGCCTTCGGGTCCGTCTTCGCCGGAGGCCTGTTCAGTCTCAACGACGCGTTCGTGAACTGGCTCAAGCCCGTCACGGACTTCGAGCACGGGCATCCGCCCATCAGCGCGACGGCGGTCACTTCGGCAACGGTCGTCGCTCTCGTCATCGGCCTGGGCATCGCCTACGCCCAGTACGGACGGCGCCCGGTTCCCGTGGTCGCCCCGCGAGGGAGTCTGCTCACCCGGGCCGCCCGCCGCGATCTCCTCCAGGACGACTTCAACCATGTGGTCCTGGTCCGCGGCGGCGAGCACCTCACCCGCTCCCTGGTCTACGTCGACCACACCCTGGTCGACGGCGTGGTCAACGGCACGGCCGCCTCGGTCGGCGGGCTCTCCGGCCGGCTGCGCAAGCTGCAGAACGGCTACGCCCGCACCTACGCGGTCTCGATGTTCGGAGGTACGGCGGTGCTGATCGCCGCGACCCTGTTGATGAGGGCGGTGTAACTGTTATGTCGTTCCCTCTCCTTACAGTGACGGCGGCGCTCCCGGCCCTCGGCGCGATCGTCACCGCCGCCGTCCCGGCCGCGCGGCGCACCGCGGCCAAGTGGCTGGCGCTGCTGTTCTCGCTCGGCACGCTGGTGCTGGCCGCGATCGTGCTCGTACGGTTCGAGCCCGGCGGCGACCGCTATCAGCTGACCGAGTCGCACGCCTGGATCAAGGACTTCGGCGTCCGGTACGAACTGGGCGTGGACGGCATCGGGGTGGCGCTGCTGGCGCTGACCGCGCTGCTGATCCCGTTCGTGATCCTGGCCGGCTGGCACGACGCCGATCCGCTGGAGACGAAGTCGTCGCGGTGGCGGCCGACGCAGGGCTTCTTCGCCCTGATCCTGGCCGTCGAGGCGATGGTGATCCTCTCCTTCGAGGCCACCGACGTCTTCCTCTTCTACATCCTGTTCGAAGCCATGCTCATCCCGATGTACTTCCTCATCGGCGGCTTCGGGGACCGTGCCCATGCGGGCAGCGACGAGAACGCCGCGGCCCAACGCTCGTACGCGGCCGTGAAGTTCCTGCTCTACAACCTGGCCGGCGGCCTGATCATGCTGGCCGCGGTCATCGGGCTCTACGTCGTCGCGGGCACGTTCTCGCTCGACGAGATCGCCGAGGCACGCGCGGCCGGGACGCTCGACATGGCGACCAACACCGAGCGGCTGCTGTTCCTCGGCTTCTTCTTCGCCTTCGCGGTGAAGGCGCCGCTGTGGCCGCTGCACACCTGGCTGCCCAACGCCATGGGTGAGGCGACCGCGCCGGTCGCCGTGCTGATCACCGCGGTCGTCGACAAGGTCGGCACGTTCGCGATGCTGCGCTTCTGCCTCCAGCTCTTCCCGGAGGCATCCAAGTGGGCCACGCCCGTGATCCTGGTGCTCGCGCTGATCAGCATCGTCTACGGCGCGCTGCTCGCGGTCGGCCAGCGCGACATCAAGCGCCTTGTCGCGTACGCCTCGATCTCGCACTTCGGCTTCATCATCCTGGGCATCTTCGCGATGACGTCCCAGGGGCAGTCGGGCGCGACGCTCTACATGGTCAACCACGGGATCTCGACGGCCGCGCTGATGCTGGTGGCCGGGTTCCTGATCTCCCGGCGCGGCTCGCGGCTCATCGCGGACTACGGCGGGGTGCAGAAGGTCGCCCCGGTACTCGCGGGCACCTTCCTGATCGGCGGTCTGGCCACGCTCTCGCTGCCGGGTCTCGCGCCCTTCGTGAGTGAATTCCTGGTCCTGGTCGGCACATACGCGCGCTATCCGGTGGCCGGAATCATCGCCACCTTCGGCATTGTGCTCGCCGCGCTCTACACCCTCGTCCTCTACCAGCGGACGATGACGGGCCCGGTGAAGGCCGAGGTGCGGGAGATGCCCGACCTCAGGGTCCGTGAGCTGGCCGTGGTCGCTCCGCTGATCGCGCTGCTGCTCTTCCTCGGCGTCTTCCCGAAGCCGCTGACGGACATCGTCAACCCGGCGGTGGAGCACACGATGTCCGACGTACAGAAGAAGGACCCCAAGCCCGAGGTGGAGGCGGCCAAGTGAGCGCTACAGCTGTCCACAGCCTGTGGACAACGGCAGCCGAGCCGATCGGCAAGATCCCGGCTCCGACTGTCGAGTACGCCCAACTGGCACCGGCGCTGATCGTCGTCGGCGCCGCCGTCGTGGGTGTGCTCGTGGAGGCATTCGTTCCACGCAAGGCCCGTTACCACGTCCAGGTGTTCCTGACCGTCGTCGCCCTCCTGGCCGCTTTCGCGGCGGTCGTCGCTCTCGCGGCCGGCGGATACGGCACCACCAAGGCGAAGATCGCGGCGATGGGCGCGATCGCGGTCGACGGCCCGGCGCTCTTCCTGCAGGGCACCATCCTGCTGGCCTCGCTGGTCGCCGTCTTCACCTTCGCCGAGCGGCGCCTCGACCCGGAGGTGCACGGCAACCGCGTCGACTCGTTCGCCGCGCAGGCCGCGTCCGTACCCGGCAGCGACAGCGAAAAGGCCGCGGTCAAGGCCGGGTTCACCACCACCGAGGTCTTCCCGCTGGTGCTCTTCGCGATCACCGGCATGCTGGTCTTCCCGGCCGCCAACGATCTGCTGACGCTTTTCATCGCGCTGGAAGTCTTCTCGCTCCCGCTCTACCTCCTGTGCGCCGTCGCCCGCCGCAAGCGGTTGATGTCGCAGGAGGCGGCCGTGAAGTACTTCCTGCTGGGAGCCTTCTCGTCGGCGTTCCTGCTGTTCGGGATCGCCCTGCTGTACGGGTACGCGGGCTCGGTTTCGTACGCGAGGATCGCGGAGGTCGTCGACGGCAGCGTGCGCATCATCGACCCGGCGCTCGCCGAAACCATGGGGAACGACGCGCTGCTGCTGATCGGTGGCGCGATGATCCTTATGGGGCTGCTGTTCAAGGTCGGCGCGGTGCCGTTCCACATGTGGACGCCGGACGTCTACCAGGGCGCGCCGACTCCGGTCACCGGCTTCATGGCCGCGGCGACGAAGGTGGCCGCGTTCGGCGCGCTGCTGCGCCTGCTGTACGTGGTGCTGCCGGGGCTGCGCTGGGACTGGCGGCCGGTCATGTGGGCGATCGCGATCGTCACCATGCTGGGCGGTGCGATCGTCGCGATCACGCAGACCGACATCAAGCGGCTCCTTGCGTACTCCTCGATCGCGCACGCCGGATTCATCCTGGCCGGTGTCATCGCGACGACGCCCGACGGCATCTCGTCCGTCCTCTTCTACCTCGCCGCGTACTCCTTCGTGACGATCGGCGCGTTCGCGGTGGTCACGCTGGTGCGGGACGCGGGCGGCGAGGCGACGCATCTGTCCAAGTGGGCGGGGCTCGGGCGGCGTTCGCCACTGGTGGCGGCGGTCTTCGCGGTGTTCCTGCTGGCCTTCGCCGGCATTCCGCTGACGTCGGGCTTCTCCGGGAAGTTCGCGGTCTTCAAGGCGGCGGCGGAGGGCGGCGCGGGCGCGCTGGTCGTGGTCGGTGTGATCTCGTCGGCGATCGCCGCGTTCTTCTACATCCGGGTCATCGTGCTGATGTTCTTCAGCGAGCCGAAGGCGGAGGGCCCCACGGTGGCGGTGCCTTCGCCGCTGACGATGACGACGATCGCCGTGGGTGTGGCGGTGACGCTGGTGCTGGGTGTGGCCCCGCAGTACTTCCTGGACCTGGCGAGCCAGGCAGGAGTGTTTGTGCGGTAGCCCGGCCTGTGGGCGGCTTCTGAGCGCTCGCCGTGGTGTCTTCGCCGACGCCGCGGCGAGCGCTTTTTCGGCCCGGCGGCCGATCTTCGACCGGCCGCCGGCCCCCGCGCTCACATTCGGCTCGGTTCACCGAAGCCCAGTGGGCGACCTTCGTGCGTACACGTCCCAGCACTGACCCAGTCGGCACGAGCTGGTCCGGCTGCAAGCGGATGACGTCGGACCCGGCATCTCGGTGAGACTGCAGGGTCTTCGCGCGCGACAGACCGGCTACTCTTCTGCGGCGCTGTTTCTGCGGGGCTTGATCTGGGTGAGGTCGAGGTCGACGGGGAAAGGGACGGAGACCTTCATCCGGTCGTGGAAGATTCCGGTGCTGGTGTACGCGCCCGTGGTCGGCTCCAGCTCGAAGACATAGACGACGGCCTGACCCTCGTTGTCCTCCACCCGCCAGTAGTGCGGGATTTTGGCCCGTGCGTACTTCACCGGCTTGGTCTCGCGATCCCGGGTCACGGAGTCGGTGGAGACGACCTCGATGGCCAGCATGACGGACTCGGCCGGGAACCGGGTCTGATCCGATTCCTCGATGGCCTCTCCGCGCACCACGAACACATCGGGCTCCGGCCTGTTCTGCCGGTCGATGTCGATGGTGAACTCCCGGCAGACCTCAAGGTCCTCGGGAACGACCGACTGCAGCTGCCATTCGAAGAAGCTGACCGCGCGCATGTGGAAGACGGTTTGCGGACTCACGAAGACGAGGCTCCCGTCGATCAGCTCCGTGTGCGGAGGCAGGTTCGGAAGCCGGTCCAGGTCGTCGGCCGTCCAGCCACCCACGGGCGGGACGGGCCAGCTGGGCTTCGAGGCCTGGGGTTCGACGCTCATCAGTGCTCCCATGGGACGGAGTCTCGCGGGTCTGAGCAGCGTATCCGGAGGGAACGGGACAAGGCCTCCACGTACGTGTGAACGAATCACGTGCCGTTGACGCGCCACCTGTGTCGGCTCGCCGCGTGTCTGCGTCCGATCGCGCGGCGGAACGTCGGGGCGGGGTGCCGATTCCCAATGCGATGGGGCTCCCGCAGCTCAGGCAGGGGTAGCCGCCGGAAGATCTGCCACCCCGGGGGCGTCAGTCGCCGCCGCCTCCACCGTCGCCTCCGCCGTCGCCTCCACCGCCGTCACCGCTCCCCGACTGCTTGTCCTGCTGTACGGCACGGTGCACCGCGTACGGCGCCCACTCCTCCCGTACGAGAATGCGCAGCGCGCCGCTCTCCCGCCAGGTCCGGCCCGGATGCAGGACCCGGGCAAGACCGATCGCCGTGCTGAAGGCGGCCAGCAGCCGGCTGCGGCGGTCCGGGAAACCGGCCGCCATCGACGTGGCGTAGCGCCCACGCACCGGCGCCGACCAGTCGTCGGCCGCCGCGGGGTACCGGCGGTACGGGAAGAGACCCAGGAAGCGGCGGGTCTCCACCCGCAGCGCACCGCGGCCCACCAGTTGGTGCAGGCACAGCTCTTCGACGCTCCGCCCGGTGCTCCTGACCCAGGGCCGGGCACGTACGCCGTCGCTGAACCGGCTCTGGCGCGGGGCCGGGAGGCTCGCCAGGATCTGCGCCGACAGCGGGTCCTGCGGCGGCAGGGGATTTATCACCGTCACCCGGCCGCGTGCCTCTGTGATCCTGCCCTGGAGCTCCAGCTCGGCGAGGGCGGCACCGGCCAGCCCGTACCGGAGATAGCGCCTGCTGCAGTGCCGGCGGCCCGTCACCGGGTCGAGGGCGAGCAGCAACAGCTCCTCGGGCAGGGAGAGTTCGGTCATCGCACGACGCTCGGTACGATCCTGCCGGTCACTTCGCCCAGGCCCACCCTGGTGCCGTCCGGACCGGGCGCCCATGCGGTCATCGTCACCACGTCGCCGTCCTCCAGGAACGTCCGCTTGCCCTCCGGGAGTTCGAAGGGGTCCCGGCCGTTCCAGGTGAGCTCCAGCAGCGAGCCGCGCTGGTGGACCTCGGGGCCGCTGACCGTTCCGGAGCCGTAGAGGTCGCCCGTACGGAGCGAGGCGCCGTTGACCGTCATATGAGCCAGCTGCTGGGCGGCCGTCCAGTACATGGTGGAAAACGGCGGCTCGGCGATCACATGGCCGTTGACCGCCACCGTGATGCGCAGGTCGAAGCCGCCCGGCTCTTCCTCGGCGGAGTCGTCGAGGTAGGGGAGCAGATCGAAGTCGCGGGCGGGCGGGGCGGACCGCGCCGCGTCCAGGGCCTCCAGCGGGGTCACCCAGGCGGAGACGGAGGTGGCGAACGACTTGCCGAGGAACGGGCCGAGCGGGACGTACTCCCAGGCCTGGATGTCGCGTGCCGACCAGTCGTTGAGCAGCGAGACGCCGAAGACATGCTCGCGGAAGTCCGCGAGGGCGACCGGCCTGCCCAGCTCGGAGGGGGCGCCGACGAGAAAGGCGACCTCCGCCTCGATGTCGAGTTTGGTCGACGGGCCGAAGACGGGGGCACCGTCGGCGGGCGTCTTGCGCTGCCCACTGGGGCGCACCACGTCCGTGCCGGAGACGACGACGGTGCCGGAGCGGCCGTGGTAACCGATGGGCAGGTGCTTCCAGTTGGGGGTCAGCGCGTCCCCGTCGGGTCGGAAGATCCTGCCGACGTTGGTGGCGTGGTGCTCGCTCGCGTAGAAGTCGACGTAGTCGGCGACTTCGTACGGCAGGTGCAGCGTGACCGTGTCGAGCGGGTGCAGCAGCGGCTCCACGTCCGGCCGGTGGGCGGGCACGGTGAGCCAAGCGGTGAGCGCTCGGCGCACGTCGCGCCAGGCGGTGCGGCCCGCCGCAAGCAGCGGGTTGAGGCTCGGCCGGGCCAGCAGGGCGGCGTAGGGGGAGCCGAGGGCGTGGGCCGCCGCTCCGGCGTCGAGCACGTGGTTGCCGATGCGGACGCCGAGCCGTCGGCGGTCGGGCTCGTCGGCGGTGGTGAAGACGCCGTACGGGAGGTTGTGCGGGCCGAAGGGATCGCCCTCGGCCAGATCGAGCGGGCTCTGCTCGGGCATCGGTGCTTGCCTCGCTTTCCACGGGTGTGGGACACACGTTACGTGGACGTCGCCCCGCCGCGGCACTGCGCCTGGACCGGCCGGGAGGACGGGGCCGAACGGGCTTGGAGGCCCGGGCTGGAGCGGCCTTGAGGATCTGCCTGGACCGGCCTGGACCTAGAGGATCTGCCTGGACCGGACGGGAGCGGCCTGGCGTCCGGGCTGCGCCGGCCTGGCGTCCGGGCTGGAGCGGCCTGGGCGACTGGCCTGCGCCGGTCTGGGGGTCCGGCCTGCACTGGCCTTGGCGACTGCAGTGGCCTGGGCGACGGGCCTGCACTGGCCTGGGCGACGGGCCTGCACTGGCCTGGGCGTCCGGCCTGCGCGGCCTGGAGGGCCGGTCCGGACCAGCTGTCAGCCGGCCATCCGCGGGATGCGTTTCTCCCAGGTGTGGTGGAAGAGGACCTCGTCGTGGTCCCTGCACACCACCTCGTTCGACGTGATGAAGTCGGCCGCGTCGCAGCTGATTTCGGAGCGCGTCTCGACCCGTACGTCCCAGGCCAGCTCCGGCCGGTGCAGCCGGATCGTCCAGTCCGAGCGGGCGCGCGCGGAGTGCGGATCGTCCTCGCGGATCGTGTACGTCTCCAGCGCCTCCTCGGTGGATTCCAGGCCGTCCGGGTAGATGCGGGTGCCGTCGTGGCGCGGGTCGACCTCCAGCCGCCATTCGCCCTTGGCGACGTCCCGGACCACCAGCCGCTCCGGGCGCTGCTCGTCGAGCGTGGCGGGGGAGCTGGCGCCCAGCAGCGCGGACTGCTCGGGCTCCTCGAAGGTGATCGTGTCCGCTGTGCCGTCACCGGCTGTGCTCTCACCGGCTGTGCTCCCACCGGTCTCGCGTACGGGGAGTTCGAGGCGGGAGCCCGCCGGGTCCAGGGTGAAGCCGGCCGAGCCGGTGTGCGGCCAGATCCACGGCCAGTACGCGGAGGAGACGGCGAGCCGGATGCGGTGGCCCGATGGGAAGGTGTGGCCGATGCCGTTCAGCTCGAAGGAGACGTCCTCGCTCGTGCCGGGCGGCCAGGCGTTGGCGCGTTCGCGGCCATGGCGCGCGGATAGGTTGAGGACCCCGCGGGTGACCAGGGTGGACGCGCCGTCCGGAGCGACGTCGCAGATCCGGGCGATGGCCTGGCCGTAGGGCACGTCCAGGCGCAGCCGCAGGGTGAGGCGGGGGCGGCCCAGGATCTCGACCGGGTCGCCGGTGACCGGGAATTCGAAGCAGGCCGAGCGGGCGTCCTCGTCGCGCTGGTCGGGCGGCAGGTCGGCATCGTTGCCGCGGGGGACGAAACGGCCGGCGTCGACTCCGGTGTGCTGGGGCGAGTCGACGATCACCGGTTCGCCCTGGAGCGGGTAAGGGACGGTGGCGATGTGCGGCGACGGCCAGGCGGGCTCCCCGACCCAGCGGCCCGGCAGCTCGGGGTAGCTCGTCGCGGGCGGATGCGACTCGCTGATCCAGGAGCGCAGCAGGGGCTCGGCCATGACGCCCGTGTCAGCGTCTTTGAGCCAGTGGTCCCACCATCGGAGCGTCTCCTGGAGGAAACCGATCGCCGGACCCGGCGGCTGCCCCCGGTCGGGGTACTGGTGCGACCACGGGCCGATCAGGCCGCGTACCCGATCGGGTGGCAGACGCTCGACGAGCCGCAGCACGGTGTCCCGGGACGGGTCGTGCCAGCCGCCCACCGCCAGGACCGCCGCGTCGATGGCGCCGTAGTCCTCGCAGACGCTGCCGCGCTTCCAGTAGTCGTCGCGGAGCTGGTGGCCGAGCCAGCTGTGGATGAAGGGGCCGACGGCCTCCAGCCGCTTCAGCCACATCTCGCGCCACTCGTCGCCGACGAAGAGCGGGTCCGGCGGGCGGGAGACGAAGGCGAGCATGGTGGCGGCCCGGGCGTGCATGGCGGAGGCGAGCACCGAACCGCCCATGTAGTGCGCGTCATTGTCGTAGCGGTCGTCCGTCGAGCAGACGGTGACGACGGCCTTGAGCGGTTCGGGTGCGACAGCGGCGATCTGGAGCGAGTTGACGCCGCCCCAGGAGATCCCCAGCATGCCGACCCGGCCGGTGCACCAGGGCTGACGGGCCAGCCAGTTGACGACCTCGACACCGTCGGCCAGCTCGGTCACGTCGTACTCGTCGCCGGGCAGGCCCTCACTGTTGCCGTGTCCGCGCACGTCGACGCGTACGGAGGCGTAGCCGTGGCCCGCGTACCACGGGTGGCGCTGCCAGTCGCGCGGCGCGGTCGAGTCGGTCAGTCGGCAGGGCAGATACTCGAGCAGGGCCGGGACGGGCTCGTCGGTCAGCGGCCGCCAGATCCGCGCGTACAGCCTCGTACCGTCCGGCATCGCGATACGGATGTCCTCGTGGGCGGTCTCGTACGGGAAATCGGTGCGGATGTGCATGGCATGACCTCAGCGAATGTTCCGGGCAAAGGGGCCACTCATGGTCGTACGGACTGATCACGAACATACCGGGGGAGGCGGGAAGCCGCCCACGGTGATCGAAAGGCGACCGGATACGCTGACTTGAGTGAATCCAGCGACACATCGACAATCCGTGTGATCGTCAGCAGACAGGAGATCTCCTCGTGACCGTCGTCGGGCCGTTCGGGCTGAGCGTGCGGGACCAGGCTCTTGAGGCCGATGTCCAGACCGGATTGGCGGCTGTCGAGGCGGGGCTGCTCGATGCCACCAAGAGCGAGGTGCCCTTCATCACGGAGGCCGCACGGCACCTTGTACGAGCCGGGGGCAAGCGCTTCCGGCCGCTCCTGGTGATGCTCGCGTCCCAGTTCGGCGACCCGTACGCGCCGGGTGTGGTGCCTTCTGCCGTGGTCGTCGAGCTCACCCATCTGGCGACGCTGTACCACGACGACGTGATGGACGAGGCCGATGTGCGGCGCGGCGTGGACAGCGCCAACGCCCGCTGGGGCAACTCGGTGGCGGTGCTGACCGGCGACTTTCTGTTCGCGCGAGCCTCGCACATACTGGCCGACCTCGGCCCGGAGGCCGTCCGCATCCAGGCGGAGGCATTCGAGCGGCTGGTCACCGGCCAGATTCTGGAGACGGCGGGGCCGCGCGACGGCCGCGACCCGGTCGAGCACTACCTCGATGTCATCGGGGGCAAGACGGGCTCGCTGATCGCGGTCTCGGGCCGGTTCGGCGCGATGATGTCGGGCGCGGACGAGGGTGTCGTGGACATCCTCACCCAGTACGGCGAGCGGCTCGGCGTGGCTTTCCAGCTCGCCGACGACGTGCTCGACATCGCCAGCGACGCGCACGAGTCGGGCAAGACGCCCGGCACGGATCTGCGCGAGGGCATCCCGACGCTGCCGGTGCTGCATCTGCGTGCGCAGGCTGCGGCGCACGGGCGGGCCGAGGACGTGGAGCTCGTCGCCCTGCTCGACGGGGATCTGACGGACGACGACCGGCACGCAGAGGCGCTGCGGCTGCTGCGCGTCCACCCGGCGCTGGAGCGGGCCAGGCGGGACACCGTGCGGTACGCGGAGGAGGCGCGGGCGATGCTCGCTCCGCTGCCCGAGTGCTATGCGAAGGCCGCTCTGGAAGAGCTCTGCGACGCGGTGGTCCACCGGGCCGGCTGACCAGCTGAAGGCCGCCCGGCTGCCAGGCCTAATACCACGGCTGCGGGCGGCTCCGGGATTACCTCGGAGCTTGTGACGCAGGTCACATTCTTGGATTGAGTCTAACCTCGGATCCACTCCGTACTCATGCCCGGAAGCCGACGCACCGGGCGTAGGCATCAGTACGGGGAGATTTCACAATGAAGCGGAACAAGGCCCTCCTTATCGGTACCACCGCCGTCGCCGCCGCGGCGGGCGTGACCCTCGCTGTTCTGCCGGCCTTCGCCGACAGCAAGAGCTCCACCGCCGGTCGCTCGGGCCACGGGGGCAGCGCCACGAGCATCTCGGTGCAGAGCGGCACGGGCAGCAGCGGCTCGGATCGCGGCGCCTCCCTCTTCGTGGCGAGCCTGAACGGCGTGAACGAGGTGCCGGTGCAGGGCGGACCCGCCGTCGGTGACCGCGACGGCGCCGCGCTGGAGTTTGTGAAGGTCAAGGGGGACAAGGTCTCCGTCGCCGTGAAGTTCCGCGGCACCGACAAGCCGACCGCCCTCCACATCCACCAGGGCGCGAAGGGGACCAACGGCGGCATCAAGATCGACTTCACGGAGCTGCTCAGCAAGGGCAAGACCAAGTCCAAGGGCTGGACCGGCGCGGTCGCCGGCACGGTGCAGGTCAAGGACAAGGCGGTGCTCGACGCCTTCAAGACCGACCCGAACGGCTTCTACGCCAACCTGCACACCGCGCAGTTCCCGGGCGGCGCCGTCCGCGGCCAGTTCCACAAGGTGACCGGCTCCTTCAACTTCGCCGACGCCCTCGACAACTTCCAGGCCTCCGTGGTCAAGGGCAAGCAGATCTACGAGTGCAAGAAGAGCGACGACGGCAAGCTCTCCTTCCAGCAGCGCGATGTGCGCGCCGTTCTCGGCGGGAACATCGCCCACTCCTTCATCGCCCCCAACTCCGGTACGCCGCAGTGGGTCGCGCAGGACCACAGCGCCGTCACCGGCAAGCTGATCAGCAAGGTCCCGAACGGCGACGAGAACATCCCCGAGCTGGACCTGCAGGCCACCCAGTCCGGCGAGAAGCGGGGGCTGTTCGCCGACACCCAGGAGATCTTCCGGCTGAACACCGTGGGCGGCATCGCCCCGGCCGGCAGCTGCGAGAAGGGGGCCATCGTCGGCGTCCCCTACGGGGCGGACTACGTCTTCATCCAGAAGTAGCCCTTCCGGCAACAGGGCTCGCGGCGCTTCCCCTACTGGTTGGGGGAGGCGCCGCGGCCTACTGTCATCCCAGAGCAGTACGCCAAGTTGCTCCCGCGGTCTGACGCTTCTGCAGGTCCCATTTGGTCAGATGAATACACCACGCCTGACCAACCACGGAGGTAGGGCACATCATGGCACCGAACGACAGCGCACAGACCACCGAAGAGGCCAAGGACCTCGCAGCGGGCCGCCGCAAGGCAGCGCGCTACATCGTCCCGGTCGCGGTGGCCGGGGTGGCGGCGGCGACCATCGGGCTCGTCCCGGCGCTCGCTGCCTCCGGTGACCCCGATCTGCCGAAGATCACCGCGCAGGAGCTCATCGAGAAGATGGCCGCGTCGGACACCGAGCAGCTCTCCGGCACGGTGAAGATCAACACTGACCTCGGCATTCCGTCCCTGGCCGGCCTCGGCGACCTGGGCGGCGGTTCCTTCGCACCCAAGGGCGAGGACGGGGAGACGGGCTCGTCCGCCTCGCCGGAAACCAAGCTGATGGAGCTGGCCTCCGGCTCGCACACCCTGCGGGTCGCGGCCGACGGCCCCGACCGGCAGAAGGTGTCGATCCTTCAGGACACCGCCGAGTACAGCATGATCCACAACGACGGCGAGGTCTGGGCGTACGACAGCGCGTCGAACGAGGTCTTCCACGCCAAGGACGACGGCTCCGGCAAGGACGCAGGCAAGGAGCGCGAGGCCGCGCCGAAGGACCTGCCCACCACGCCCAGGGAGCTGGCCGACGAGGCGCTGAAGGCGGCGGACGAGACCACGTCGGTGACCGTGGGCGGCACCGCGCAGGTGGCGGGCCGCGATGCGTACCAGCTGGTCATCAAGCCGAAGCAGAGCGGTTCGACGATCGGCTCGATCAAGATCGCGGTGGACGCGAAGAACGGCGTGCCGCTGAAGTTCACGCTCACTCCGAGCAGTGGCGGCAAGGCCGCGATCGACGCGGGCTTCACCAAGGTCGACTTCTCCAAGCCGGCCGCGTCCACCTTCGACTTCACCCCGCCCAAGGGTGCGAAGGTGACCGAGGCCGACGAGCTGGAGAAGGAGAAGGGCCAGGAGCACGGCGCGAAGAACCACGAGGAGTTCAAGGGCCTGGAGGACTTCCAGGGACTGAACATCATCGGCAAGGGCTGGACCTCAATCGCCAAGATCGAGGGGCCGGGCGGCGCGGGCTCCAGCGCGCCGAAGGACGGCGAGGTCCCGCCGGAGGCCGAGAAGTTCCTGAACGCGCTGGGCGACCAGGTCGACGGGAAGTTCGGCTCGGGCACGGTCTTCAAGACCCGTCTGGTCAACGCCCTGATGACGGACGACGGCACTGTCTACGTCGGCGCCGTGACCAAGGACGCACTCGTGAAGGCCGCGAACGAGGCCAAGTAACACAAGGAACATAACGCGCCCTTACCTCCGCCCCGCCGTACGCTCCGTACGGTGGGGCGGAGCGCTGACCCGAGTGAACGGGGGACCGGAATGACTGCCGTCACGGAGACTGTCGACGACAGCGGTGACAAGAGCGGCGACAGGAGCGGCGACGAGGGCCGCATCGCGAGCGGCATCGAGACTGTCATCGAGACGCGGGGGCTCACCAAGCGTTACCGGGGCGGGCAGTTGGCCGTCGACGGGCTCGATCTCACCGTGCCCGCCGGCAGCGTCTTCGGGTTCCTCGGCCCCAACGGGTCGGGCAAGACCACCACCATCCGGATGCTGATGGGACTCATCGAGCCCACCGCGGGCAGCGCGACGGTCCTCGGCAGGCCCATGCCACGCGCCGTGCGCACGGTGCTGCCGCACGTGGGCGCGCTGATCGAAGGGCCCGCGCTGTACGGGTTCCTGACCGGCCGGGACAATCTGCTGCGGTACGACTCCGCCGACCCGAGCGCCGATCCGCGCACCCGCAGATCCCGCGTCGCCGCCGCGCTGGACCGGGTCGGGCTCACGTCGGCCGCGGGCAAGAAGGCCAAGGCGTACTCCCTCGGGATGAAGCAGCGGCTCGGGCTCGCCGCCGCGTTGCTGCAACCCCGCAGACTTCTGGTGCTCGATGAGCCGACAAACGGCCTCGATCCGCAGGGGATGCGGGAAATCCGTTCCCTGGTACGGGAGTTGGCGGCCGACGGCACCACCGTCTTTCTCTCGTCCCACCTCCTCGACGAGATCGAGCAGGTCTGCACGCATGCCGCGGTGATGGCTCAGGGACGGCTGCTCACCCAGGGGCCGGTCGCCGATCTCGCGGCGGGCGCCCGGGGCAGGCTGGCCGTCGTCACGCCCGACCCGGGGGACGCGGCCCGGCTGCTCAAGGAGCTGGGCGCCACCGAGCTGACCGTCGAGGAGGACCGGGTGACCGGTGAGCTGCCGGCCGCGGACGTGGATCTGGCGGAGCTCAATGCCGCGCTGGTGCACGGTGGTGTACGGGTACGAGGGTTCGGGATCGAGCGCGTCTCGCTGGAGGACGCATTCGTCGCGCTGACCGGGGAGGGATTCGATGTCGCGGGCTGAGGAGACAGAGGGGGCCGGGGCGGTCGGGACGGCTGACGCGACAGCTGACGCGAGGGCCGACGGGGCTGCCGACGGGGCTGCTGACAGGGCTGCTGACAGGGCTGCTGAGAGGACTGCTGAGAGGACTGCTGGCAGGACCGCAGGCAGGACGGGTGAGGCGACGGCCGGCCTGAGGGCCGGCACGACGGCCGGCACAGCCGGGACGCTTCGCAGGCCCAGCCCGCTGTGGACCCTGGGGCTGTTCCGCTCCGAGCTGACCACCACCTTCCGGCGCTGGCGCACGCTCGCGTTGCTGGGGGTGCTGGCCGCCGTCCCGGTACTGATCGGCATCGCCGTGAAGATCGAGACGAGCGACGGCGGTGCGGTCGGTGACGGCAGCGGGCAGGGCCCGGCCTTCATCACCCAGATCACCAACAACGGGCTGTTCCTCGTCTTCGCCGCGCTCGCCGCGACTCTGCCCGTCTTCCTCCCGATGGCCATCGGCGTCGTCGCGGGCGATGCGATCGCGGGCGAGGCGAACTCCGGCACCCTGCGCTATCTCCTGGTCGCCCCGGCTGGACGCACCCGGCTGCTGTTCGCCAAGTACGCCGCGGCCTGCGCGTTCTGCCTGGTCGCGACGCTGGTCGTGGCGGCGTCGGCGCTCGCGGTCGGGGCGCTGCTGTTCCCGCTGGGCGATGTCGTCACGATCTCCGGCACCCGGATCTCGTTCGGGGACGGGCTGCTGCGGGCCGCACTGGTCGCGGTCGTCGTCGCGGCCTCGCTGACCGGGATCGCGGCGCTCGGCCTGTTCGTATCGACCCTCACCGCCAGCGGCATCGCGGCGATGGCGACGACGGTCGGACTGCTGATCACGGTGCAGATCCTGGACACGATTCCGCAGCTGCACGGGATCCACCCCTACCTCTTCCCGCACTACTGGCTGTCTTTCTCGGACCTCATGCGGGAGCCCGTCTACTGGGACGAGGTGGTCAAGAACCTCGGCCTGCAGGGGGCGTACGTGGCGGTGTTCGGGTCGGCGGCCTGGGCCCGCTTCACGGCGAAGGACATCACGGCGTAGCCGGAGCGGCCGGCGTACGCACGTACTCGAGCACTCAGCCACCGAGCCCTCCGAAGCCGACTGCATGCGTGCGCAGTGGGTGCACACGCATGCAGCCTGTGGGGGGTGGCGGTCGGAGGTGATGGCGCGGAACGGCCGGTCTGAAGGGGCGGTCAGAAGGTCCGGTCTGAACGCGCGGTCTGAACGGCCGGTCTGAAGGGGCGGTCAGAAGGTGAGCTTCCAGCTGTCGATGTAGCCGGTGTCCTGTGCCGCGACGTCCTGGACGCGAAGCTTCCAGGCCCCGTTCGCCGTCTCGCTCGACGCGTCGACGGTGTACGTGGCGATGACGTTGTCGGCCGAGTCGCTGCCGCTGGAGTTCTTCAGCCGGTACGTCGTCCCGTCGGGCGCCAGGAGGTCGACGACCAGGTCGCCGCGCCAGCTGTGCTTGATGTCCACGCCGACCTTGAGGGCGGCCGGGGCGTTGCCGGTGCGGCCGGAGACGGTCACGGTGGAGGTGACGGCCGCGCCGTTGTCCGGGACCGCGACGTCGGCGGTGTTCTCGTAGAAGTCGCCGGGCGGGACGGTCGGCTCGGTGGACAGGGCCCAGACGGCATGGGCGATCGCGTCGCTGTTGCGGTCCAGCGCGGTGTCGTTGATGTTCGTGCTGGAGTCGCAGGACGAGTGGTAGCAGCGGTCGAAGGCCTGGCCGGCCGTGCCGCCCCACTTCTGGGCCTGGGCGCTGGACTTCGTGCGGCTCGCGCCGGTGAACAGGCCGCCTACCGGTATGCCCACGTTCTTGAACGAGGCGTGGTCGGAGCGGCCGTCGCCCTCGGTCTCGATCTCGGTGGCGACGCCGATGCCCGCGAAGTAGTCCTTGAACGTCTTCTCGATCGCCGGGTCGTCGTCGTAGACGAAGTAGCCGGGGTTCGGGGAGCCGATCATGTCGAAGTTGAGATAGCCGGAGATCTTCGAACGCTCGGCCGTGGGCAGGTTGTTGACGTAGTACCTCGACCCGATCAGGCCCAGCTCCTCGGCGCCCCACCAGCCGAACCGCAGGTGTTTCGTCGGCTTGAGCTGGGCGCGGGAGACGGCGAGGGCGGTCTCGAGTATGCCGGCGGAGCCCGAGCCGTTGTCGTTGATGCCGGCCCCCGAGGTGACCGAGTCCAGGTGCGCGCCGGCCATGACGACGGAGTTGACGTCGCCGCCGGGCCAGTCGGCGATCAGGTTGTAGCCGGTGGCGCCGCTGGTGGTGAACTGCTGAACGGATGTGGTGAATCCGGCCGCGTCCAGCTTGGCCTTCACATAGTCGATGGATGCCTTGTAGCCTGCCCGGCCGTGCGCGCGGTTGCCGCCGTTGGCCGTTGCGATCGACTGGAGTTCGGTGAGATGCGCCTTGACGTTGGCGAGCGGTATGTCGGGGGCGGCGAGCGCGGGCGCCGGGGCGGCGGGGGCCGCGGTCGCGGCGGGGGCGGCGGGGGCGGCAGAGGCGAGCAGCCCGGCGAGGGCGAGCGCGGCGGCAGCGGCGGTCCGTCTTGCGGCGGAGAGCGTCATATGCGGGGTCATGTGGGGGGCTCCGGATTCCGTACGGGGACAGGACGGAACGTGCGAGACGCCCTGGGACGGCGGGTCCCAGGGCGTTGGAGCTGGTGGTGCGCAAGCAGTGCGTGCTGTGAGTTCAGCGAGAGTTTGACTTACCGTCAAGGGCGCGAACCGGACAGTCGCGTTCACATAGCGGACGCCTGTTCCCCTCTTCGCGCTCTTCCGCCTCTTCCCCGTCCTCCGTGGCTACGTCACTACCCCACGCAGAACTCGTTTCCTTCGGGGTCCGACATGGTGGTCCAGACGCCGATCGGCTCGTTCACGTGGTACAGAACGGACGCCCCCAGACCCTCCAGCCGCGCGACCTCCGCCTCCCGGTGCTCGTCGCCGACGTCCAGGTCGAGATGGAGCCGGTTCTTGGTCGTCTTCCCTTCCGGTACACGCTGGAAGAGGAGCCTGCGCCCGAGCCCCATGCCGCTGTCCTTGTCGAAAGGGTCGTCCGGATGCCGGACGGCGGCGTAATCGAGCCAGGCGTCCCGGCCGTGCGACTGGGTCGTCGATCCGTCCGGTAGTTGCCCGTATCCGCGCAGGCGCTCGATGAGCGTGCTGTGGTCCTCGAGTTCGTAGCCCAGGGCCGCGGCCCAGAAGTCGGCCTGCGCGTGCGGGTCGGACGTATCGATGACGAGCTTCCAGTGCAGTGTCATGGTAACCAGTTATATTGGTTACATGAGCGAGCCCGCAATAGGACTGACCCTGCACACCCCGGAAGGCCGTCCATACCGTTTCGATCCCGGGGCGTTGAGCCTTGAGCTGCTGCCCACCGGTGGACCGGGCGGCTTCGCGCGGTACGAGGTGCTGCACCAGCCCGCCGACCTGGTGCGCTGGGCGGCGGAGAGCCGGCTGCCCGCCGGTCTGGAACCGGTCGTCAGCGTCGAGGAGCTGGCGGCGGCCCGCACGCTGCGGGACGCGCTGTGGGGGCTGACCGCCGACCGGGCGCACGGGCGTGAGCTGCGCCCCGCCGACCTGGCCGTGGTCAACGAGGCCGCGGCGCAGGCCGCGCCCGCTCCCCGGATCACCGCCGACGGCGAGCGCGGCTGGGTGTCCGGGGCCACCGGCACGCAGCTGCTCTCGGCAGTGGCGCGTGACGCGGTGGACCTGTTCACCGGGCCGTACGCACACCGCATCCGCGAATGCGGCTCGCACGACTGCTACCTGCTCTTCGTCGACACCTCACGACCGGGCCGCCGCCGTTGGTGCGCGATGGAACGGTGCGGCAATCGCAACAAGGTGCGGGCGCACCGCGTCCGCCACGCGGAACACGCAGAAAGGGACGGACGATGACCGCAGAACGGCCCGCAGGACGGCCCGCAGAACGGCCCGCAGAACGGCGCGCAGAACAGTCCGCAGAACAGCCCACGGGGCTGACCCAGGACGCTGGTTGGGAGATCGGCGTGTCGAAGACGCTGCCGCTCCCCGTCTCCGCCGTGTGGGACTTCATCGCGAGCCCCGAGGGTGTCGCCCTCTGGCTCGGCAGGGGCGCCCAACTGCCCACTGAAAAGGGGGAGTCGTACGAAACCGGGCACGGCATCACGGGCGAGCTGCGCAGCTACCGGCCCGGGGACCGGGTCCGGCTGAAATACGGCACGACCACTCTCCAGGTCGCGGTCTCCGTGACGGGGTCGCCCTCGTCGTCGGGGGAGAAGACCGTACTCCGCTTCCATCAGGAGCATCTGGCGAACGCGGAGGAGCGTGAGCGGCAGCGGGCGCACTGGAAGGCCGTGATGGCCGATGTCGTACGGGCCCTCGGGGTCGGGGTGCCTCGTCAGGAGGCGTCGTAGGCGGCGCGGGCCGCCGCGATCTCGTTCTGGTGCTCCTCGGTCCAGGTGACCAGGGAACGGATGGTGTTGTGCAAGGTGCCGCCGAGCGGGGTGAGTTCGTACTCGACGCGGGGCGGGACGACCGGATGAACGGTGCGCTTCACGAGCCCGTCCCGCTCCAGCTGACGCAGGGTCACGGTGAGCATCCGCTGGCTGATGCCGTCGATCTCGCGGCGCAGCTCGGTGAAGCGCAGTACGCGACTGTCGAGCAGCGCGATGACCAGCAGCGACCACTTGTCGGCGACCCGGTCGAGGATCTGGCGGACCTCGCAGTCCTCGCGGGTGTCCCACTGGAAGGGGTCCGGGTCGCCGCTGTCGGACAGGACGGTGCCGGCCGGTGCGGTGCCGGCCGCGACGGTGCCTCCGCAGTTACTCGGTGACTTTGAAGTGCCTTCTTCCATGGCACGCAATGCTGTCGCAGGATTCCAGTGGTTACAAGAGGGAACCGACCCTCGGTCGAGTAACTCCCTTCCCGCTCCCCTGACTTCTGGAGACAGCCATGTCCGCACGCGCCTGGGCCCTGTTGCTCGTACTCTGCGGAACGATCTTCCTGGAGGGCATCGACGTCGCCATGCTCGCCGTCGCCGTGCCCTCGATCAGATCCGATCTCGGGTTGTCGACCGGCACCGCGGCCTGGGTGATGAGCGCCTACGTGCTCGGTTACGCGGGCTTCACCCTGCTCGGCGGCCGGGCGGCCGACCTGCTCGGCCGCCGCCGGATGTTCCTGACCTGGCTCAGCGTGTTCCTGGTCTTCTCCGGTCTGGGCGGCTTCGCGAGCGAGGGCTGGATGCTGATCGTCGCACCGTTCGTGACCGGGGTGGCTGCCGCCTTCATGACGCCGGCCGCGATGTCGATCATCACGACCTCGTACGAGGAGGGGCAGCAGCGCAACAAGGTGCTGCTGGTCTTCGCAGGCACCGCGGCCGGCGGCTTCTCGCTGGGCCTGGTCATCGGCGGACTGCTCACCCAACTCGGCTGGCGCTGGGTCTTCTTCGCGCCGGTGCTGCTGGCGGGGGCGATTCTGGTCGCCGCGATCTGTCTCGTCCCGGCCGGAGCCCGGCCCGTACGCGAGGGGGGCTTCGATCTGGCGGGTGCGGCGACGGCGGCGGGCGCGATGCTGCTGATGACGTACGGGATCGTGCGCCTCGAACACGGCCTGGCGGGCTGGGGCACGACGGTCGCGGCGGCGGGCGGCGGGCTGCTCCTGGTGGGGCTGTTCACGGTGATCGAGCGCCGCTCCGCAGCGCCGCTGGTGCGGCTCGGGATCCTGCGCCGCGCGTCGATGGTCCGCGCGGACCTGGGCGCGCTGCTGTTCGTGGGGTCGTTCATGGGGTTCCAGTTCGTCGTGACCCTCTATCTCCAGGAGCTGCGCGGCTGGTCCTCGCTGGAGACGGCGCTCGCGCTGCTGATCATGGGCTCCGACGCGGTACTCGCCCCGACTCTCACCCCGCGCCTGGTGAACCGCTTCGGCAACGCCCGGGTGATCCTCGGCGGGTTCCTGCTCGCGATCGCTTCGTATGCGCTGTTCCTGCCGGTGGGCCTGGACTGGACGTACGCGGCGATGCTGCCGACCCTGGCGCTGACCGGCACGGCGTTCGCGCTGGCGTACGGGCCGCTGGCTATCGCGGCGACGGACGGGGTGGCGGAGGCCGAACAGGGGCTGGCGGGCGGTTTGCTGCACACGTCGACGCAGTTCGGGTCGGCGGTCGGCATCTCGGCGGTGACGGCGGTGTACGGCCTGGCCCGGGCCGGGTCCGGCGCGGAGTCGACCTTGGAGGCCTTCCGGGCGGCGCTGGTGGTGCCGCTGGTGATGGTGGTGCTGGGCGCGGCGATCACGCTGGGCGGACTGCGGGGCGGGGCCCGGCGGGCGGAAGGGGAGGGCAAGGCGGGGGAGCACAGGGAGACCGGGGCTGGGGAGACAGGGAAGACCGGGGAGTCGGGGAAGACGGGGGAGACAGGGAGTACGGCGGAGTCGGGGGAGGAGCTTTCGCGGGTGGGCGGCGGTCTGTGAGTCACATCGGGTCGACGTTCTCCGGTTCGTCCGCCGGACTCACCCGTCCTGGCGGGCGGGTGCGCCGCTCGGTGGGCGGGTGGCCCGCCTTGCTCTCCCGCTCGCCCCGTTCGTACGCGCTGCTGGTGCCGCGGGTCCGGGCCGTTTCCTGTTCGGCTCCCGACAGCCACCGCTCCCAGCGGTGGCTCATCGGGATGATCAGGCCGCCGCCGACGCCCACGATCAGGATGCCCGCGATCGTGGCGAGCGCCGCCGTGAGCACCGGGCCGGTCACCGAGGTCGCGATCTCCGCCTGGCCCAGCGCCGCGATCACGCCGAGCGCCACGATGGACGCCCAGGCCGCCGTGGACAGGATCTTGCCGTACTGGGTCTCGCCCAACGCCCCCTGGACGATGTCGCGGACCGCGCGCGCGATGGCCAGGGCCACGACGACGATCACACACGCGACGATCGCCTTCGGCAGCCACCCGACCACACTGTTGATCATGCCGCTGACCGGGTTCGGTCCGAAGATCCCGAAGCCCAGCTGCAGCGCGATCAGCAGGATCCCGTAGTAGAGGATCTTGACGAGGATCCCGGTCGCGTCGTACTCCGACTCCCGCAGGGTATTGGCGACCCCGCTGCGTTCCGCGAGCCTCTCGAAGCCGACCCTGCGCAGGAGCCGGTCGGCGACCCGGGCCACCAGCTTCGCCACGAACCAGCCGATGAGCAGGATGACCAGGAAGCCGATGAACTTCGGCACGAACCTGGCCACTGCCGACCACGCGTCGGTGATCCCCTGTCCGAAGTCGACTGCAAGCGCGAGGGGCGGGACGAGGGGCTGGGCGAGGGGCTGCGACATGACGCACTCACTCCGCTCCGGGGCCGCGCACATCGGGGCCTCTACTACCGGGGTAGCACCGGTCGAGCGGTGGGGGCCTGCGCCGAGCCCCGCAGGTGAGCCGATCGAGTGTTAATTCCCCGGCGGCCGATGCCTCAGGCGGTGGGCTCCGCGGGTGCGGGCGTCGCCCCCGTCGCCTGCGTCTGCGTCTGCGTCTGCGCCTGCGTCGGAGCGGAAGTCGGAGTCGGAGCGAGAGCCAGAGCGGGAGCCAGAGCCGGAGCCGGGGCGGGAGTGGGAGCCGGTGCAGCCGCCGCGACCGCGGCCAGCCGCAGCGCCTCCGCCTTCGTTCGCCGTGCCGTGCGCAGCGCGTCCCAGGTCAGACAGGTAAGCGCCAGCCACACCAGCGCGAAGCCGGCCCACCGCTCGGCCGGCATCTCCTCGTGGAAGTACAGGATCCCCAGCAGGAACTGGAAGACCGGCGCCAGGTACTGCAGCAGCCCCAGCGTCGAGAGCGGCACCCGGATTGCCGCCGCGCCGAAGCAGACCAGCGGCACAGCGGTCACCACTCCCGTCGCGGCGAGCAGCGCCGCATGCCCCGTGCCGTGCGCCCCGAAGGTGGCGGACCCGTCCGCGCCGAGCCAGAGCAGAAAGCCGAGCGCCGGGAGGAACTGGATCGCGGTCTCGGCGGCCAGCGACTCGAGCCCGCCGATGTTGACCTTCTTCTTGACCAGGCCGTACGTCGCGAACGAGAAGGCCAGCACGAGCGAGATCCACGGCGGCTGCCCGTACCCGATCGCCAGCACCAGCACCGCGGCGAAGCCGGTACCGACCGCCGCCCACTGTGCCGGGCGCAGCCGCTCCTTCAGTAGCAGCACGCCCATCGCGATCGTGACCAGCGGGTTGATGAAGTAGCCGAGCGAGGCCTCGACGACATGGCCGGAGTTCACGGCCCAGATGTAGACGCCCCAGTTGACGGTGATCACCGCCGCGGCGACCGAGATCAGCCCCAGCTTGCGGGGCTGCCGTATCAACTCCCGTACCCAGCTCCACCGCCTCAGCGCCAGCAGCGCGATGCCGACGACGGCCAGCGACCAGACCATCCGGTGGGCCAGGATCTCCGTCGCTCCCGACGGCTTCAGCAGCGGCCAGAAGAGGGGGACCAGGCCCCACAGTCCGTAGGCCCCGATCCCGTACAGCAGTCCTGCCCGCTGTTCACCGTCCGACTTCACTGGCCCCTCCCGCCCTGCGCGCATCGCCACGAAGAAGGTACGCGGCACGGAGCCGGGCTGTCATGCCCGTATCGCTATACGGTCATGACGGATCTTGTCGATGGGTCGGTCGGTCGGCCGGGGCAGGCGGTCAGGCGGTCAGGCGGCGGCGAGCGCCGACGCCACCGAGTCGGCCAGCGGCGTCGTGGGACGGCCGGCCAGCCGCGCCAGGTCACCCGTCGTGCCGGCCAGGAGACCGCGTCCGACCGCCGCGTCGACGTCGACGAAGATCTCGGCGAGTGGCTCGGGCATGCCCGCGCCCGTCAGGATTTCCAAGTGCGCCTCGGCCGGGACGTTGCTGTACGCGATGGACCGGCCGGTCTGCCGGGACAGCTCGGCGGCGTACTCCGCGAAGGACCAGGCGGCGTCGCCGCTCAGTTCGTACGCCTGGCCCAGGTGTCCTTCGCCGGTGAGCACGGCAGCCGCCGCGGCGGCGTAGTCGGCGCGGGCGGCCGAGGCGATCCGGCCGTCGCCGGCGCTCGCGACGACGGCGTTGTGCGCGAGGACCGGGGCGAGGTGCTCGGTGAAGTTCTCCGTGTACCAGCCGTTGCGCAGGAAGGTGTACGGCAGGTCCGAGTCGAGGATCACCCGCTCGGTGGCCTTGTGCTCGGCGGCCAGCTGGAAGTCGGCGTCGGGGCCGCCCAGTACGCCCGTGTACGCCAGCTGCGCGACGCCCGCCGCCTTCGCGGCCTCGACCACGGCGCTGTGCTGCGACACCCGCTGCCCGACCTCGCTGCCGGATATCAGCAGCACGCGGTCACCGGCGCGGAAGGCCCCGGCCAGCGTCTCGGGCACGTTGTAGTCGGCGATACGCAGCTCGACGCCGCGCGCCGCGAGGTCCGCGGCCTTCTCCTTGTCGCGGACGACGGCGGTGAGCTGCTCTGCCGGGACCGTGGCGAGCAACTCGTCGACGACGAGACGGCCGAGGGCTCCGGTGGCTCCGGTGACGACGATGCTCATGGGGTATTTCTCCTTTTTGAAAGCCTTCGCTGTGTTTCCAGAGCTCACCCTATGGCGTGCACTAACCATGGGAAAGTACCCACTTTGAAGTAAGGTACTGGCATGGCCGTAAGCAGAGACCCCGACGTCAATCAGGCGATGTGCCCCTCGCGTCTGATCCTTGAGCACGTCACCAGCCGCTGGGGTGTGCTCGTTCTCGCCGCTCTGCTGGATCGCTCGTACCGCTTCAGCGAGCTGCGCCGGGAGATCGGCGGCGTCAGCGAGAAGATGCTCGCCCAGACCCTCCAGACGCTGGAGCGCGACGGCTTTGTGCACCGCGACGCCAAGCCGGTGATCCCGCCGCGTGTCGACTACTCCCTGACTGCGCTCGGCCAGGAGGCCGCCGAGCAGGTGTGGGGGCTGGCCCGCTGGACGGAGAAGCGGGTGGACGAGGTGTTCGCCGCGCGCGCCGGGTACGACGAGGCGAAGGCGCGGGCCGCCGCCCACGACGAAGCCCGGACCCCCTGACGGGAGATCCGGGCCTCGGACGGGTGCGTGGTGCTCAGCCGGTGGGTGTTGCTCAGCCGAGCCGGTGCGTGGTGCTCAGCCGACGACGGTCCAGGTGTCGTTGCCCGCGAGCAGCGCGGCCAGGTCGCCCTTGCCGTTCTGCTCGATGGCGGTGTCGAGCTGGTCGGACATCATCGTGTCGTAGACCGGCCGCTCCACACTGCGCAGTACCCCGATGGGGGTGTTGTGCAGAGTGTCGGGGTCGGCGAGGCGGGAGAGCGCGAAGGCGGTGGTCGGGCTGGCGCTGTGCGCGTCGTGGACCAGGATCCGGCTCTCGTTCTCGGCCGTGACCTGCACGACCTTCAGGTCGCCGGTCGCCGGGTCGCGTACGACACCCTTGTCGCTGTCGGTGCCGAAACGGATCGGCTGCCCATGCTCGAGGCGGATGACCGCCTCCTGAGCCTGCTGCTTGTCCTTGAGCGCGTCGAAAGCGCCGTCGTTGAAGATGTTGCAGTTCTGGTAGATCTCCACCAGCGCCGTGCCCTGGTGGTCGGCGGCCTGGCGCAGCACCCCTGTGAGGTGCTTGCGGTCGGAGTCGATGGTGCGGGCCACGAAGGACGCCTCCGCGCCGATCGCCAGCGACACCGGGTTGAAGGGCGCGTCCAGCGAGCCCATCGGCGTCGACTTGGTGATCTTGCCGACCTCGGAGGTCGGGCTGTACTGGCCCTTGGTGAGTCCGTAGATCCGGTTGTTGAAGAGCAGGATCTTCAGGTTCACATTGCGGCGCAGCGCGTGGATCAGGTGGTTTCCGCCGATGGACAGCGCGTCGCCGTCACCCGTGACGACCCAGACGGACAGGTCGCGGCGGGAGGAGGCGAGGCCGGTTGCGATGGCGGGCGCGCGGCCGTGGATGGAGTGCATCCCGTACGTGTTCATGTAGTACGGGAAGCGGGAGGAGCAGCCGATTCCGGAGACGAAGACGATGTTCTCCTTCGCCAGACCGAGCTCGGGCATGAAGCCCTGCACGGCGGCGAGGATCGCGTAGTCACCGCAGCCTGGGCACCAGCGCACTTCCTGATCGGACTTGAAGTCCTTCATGGACTGCTTGGCTTCGGCCTTGGGCACCAGCGAGAGCGTCTCAGTCATTGATGGCCTCCTTGAGGGCCGTGGCCAGCTGCTCGGCCTTGAACGGCATGCCGTTGACCTGGTTGTAGCTCTGCGCGTCGATCAGATACTTCGCCCTGATCAGGGTGGCGAGCTGGCCGAGGTTCATCTCGGGTACCACTACCTTCTCGTAACGCCCAAGAACCTCCCCGAGATTCCTCGGGAACGGGTTGAGGTTGCGCAGATGGGCCTGCGCGATGGGGAGACCGGCCTTGCGCAGACGGCGTACGGCGGCGGTGATCGGCCCGTACGTCGATCCCCAGCCCAGGACCAGGGTCGTCGCGCCGTTCGGATCGTCGACCTCGATGTCCGGGACCTCGATGCCGTCGATCTTGGCCTGGCGGACACGGACCATGAAGTCGTGGTTGGCCGGGTCGTAGGAGATATTGCCGGTGCCGTCCTGCTTCTCGATGCCGCCGATGCGGTGTTCGAGACCCGGCGTGCCCGGTACGGCCCAGGGGCGGGCCAGGGTCTGCGGGTCGCGCTTGTAGGGCCAGAACACCTCGGTGCCGTCGGCCAGCTCGTGGTTGGGTCCGGTTGCGAACTGCACGCGCAGATCCGGGAGTTCGTCGATGTCCGGGATGCGCCACGGCTCGGAGCCGTTGGCCAGATAGCCGTCGCTCAGGAGGAAGACGGGGGTGCGGTAGGCGAGCGCGATGCGGGCCGCGTCGATGGCGGCTTCGAAGCAGTCGGCGGGCGTGCGCGGGGCGACGATCGGGACGGGGGCCTCGCCGTTCCTGCCGTACATGGCCTGGAGCAGGTCGGCCTGTTCGGTCTTGGTCGGCAGCCCGGTGGAGGGGCCGCCGCGCTGGATGGCGACCACCAGCAGCGGCAGCTCGAGGGAGACCGCGAGTCCAATCGTCTCCGACTTCAGCGACACACCGGGACCCGAGGTCGTGGTGACGGAGAGCGCCCCGCCGAAGGCCGCTCCGAGAGCCGCGCCGATGGCGGCGATCTCGTCCTCGGCCTGGAAGGTCCGTACACCGAAGTTCTTGTGCTTGGAGAGCTCGTGCAGGATGTCGGAGGCCGGGGTGATGGGGTACGAGCCCAGGTAGAGCGGCAGGTCGGCCTGCTTGCTCGCGGCGACCAGGCCGTAGGACAGGGCCAGGTTCCCGGAGATGTTCCGGTACGTACCGGTGGGGAACGCGTGGCTGGCGGGCGCGACCTCGTAGGAGACGGCGAAGTCCTCGGTCGTCTCGCCGAAGTTCCAGCCGGCCCGGAACGCCGTGATGTTCGCCTCGGCGATCTCCGGCTTCTTGGCGAACTTCGTCCGCAGGAAGGTCTCTGTGCCCTCGGTCGGCCGGTGGTACATCCAGCTGAGCAGCCCGAGCGCGAACATGTTCTTGGAGCGCTCGGCCTCCTTGCGGGAGAGCCCGGACTCCTTGAGCGCCTCGATGGTCAGCGTCGTCAGCGGCACGGGGTGGACGTGGTAGGCGTCGAGCGAGCCGTCCTCGAGCGGGGAGGCGTCGTAGCCGACCTTGGCCATCGCGCGCTTGGCGAATTCGTCGGTGTTGACGATGATCTCGCCGCCGCGTGGCACATCGGCGAGGTTCGCCTTGAGGGCGGCCGGGTTCATCGCCACAAGCACGTTCGGCGCGTCGCCCGGGGTGAGAATGTCGTGGTCGGCGAAGTGCAGCTGGAAGCTGGAGACGCCCGGGAGTGTTCCGGCAGGCGCCCGGATCTCGGCGGGGAAGTTCGGCAGGGTGGAGAGGTCGTTTCCGAACGACGCGGTCTCAGAGGTGAACCTGTCACCAGTGAGCTGCATTCCGTCACCGGAGTCACCCGCGAAACGGATGATCACCCGGTCCAGTCGGCGGATCTCTTTGTCTCCGGCGGGTCTGCGCTGTCCACCGACGACGGCCTCGTTATTGGCCTCGTCGGCCTGCTCGGCTGGGCTACTGACCTGGCTGGTCACTGGACTGGACCTCCCTCGAGGCGGCTGCTCGGGCCCGGCCGGCCCACCGGCCGTCCCATTAGCCACCCTACGTCGGTAAGGGTGGCCTTCCCTGGACCGCTCATATTCCGGACATCCTTTTGGGACACCCTCATGCCCTCGTTTGCCATGCTTTGCTCGCCCCCTGGGTCCTTCCGGTAAGACGCTCCCCGCTCATTCTTTGGTTCTAGGACTACCGACCGACTCAACTTCTGACAGAGTGTCAGTCAATTACGAGTTGAGGTAGGTCAACACTGCCAGGACACGCCGGTGATCCCCGTCGCTGGGGGACAGTCCAAGCTTGAGAAAGATGTTGCTGACATGCTTTTCCACGGCGCCGTCGCTCACCACCAGCTGTCTGGCGATCGCTGAGTTCGTCCGCCCTTCGGCCATCAGACCGAGGACCTCCCGTTCGCGCGGGGTGAGACCGGCCAGCACATCCTGCTTACGGCTGCGACCGAGCAGCTGCGCGACGACCTCCGGGTCCAGCGCGGTGCCGCCCTGGGCCACGCGGACCACGGCGTCCACGAACTCACGCACTTCGGCTACCCGGTCCTTGAGCAGATACCCCACGCCGCGGCTGCTGCCCGCGAGCAGCTCGGTGGCGTACTGCTCCTCTACGTACTGCGAAAGGACCAGCACACCGATCCCGGGGTGGTCCCGGCGCAGCCGCACCGCCGCCCGTACGCCCTCGTCCGTATGAGTGGGCGGCATCCGCACGTCGGCGACCACGACATCCGGCAGCGCCTCCTGGGCGGCCAGGTCCTCGACCGTCTTGACCAGCGCTTCCGCGTCTCCCACACCGGCCACGACGTCGTGCCCGCGGTCGGTCAGCAGCCGGGTCAGGCCCTCCCGAAGCAGCACTGAATCCTCGGCGATGACCACCCGCACCCTGTCGTTCACAAGCCTGAAGCCCCCATGTCGATCTTGTTTTCCCACCCCTACGTCTTCCAGCATCCCAGTATTCGGACCGGACCGCGCCCAGGCTTAGGGAAACGACGGGATTGGGGGGCCGGGGGGTTTAGGCGTCCGGTGGGTTCAGGTGTTCGGAGAGTGATGACCGGTGTGGTGATCGATGACCGGTTGACCGGGTGACCGGTGAAGGGTGACCGGTGTGGTGATCAGGGACGTGGTGATCAGGGACGTGGTGATCAGGGATGGGTCAGCCGCGCCAGGGGAGCTCGGCCGTCACCGTCGTCGGGCCGCCGGGCGGCGAGTCCACGGCCAGGATCCCGTCCACGGCGTCGAGCCGCTCGGCCAGACCCGCGAGACCACTGCCCGCCGGGTCCGCGGCGGAACCGCTGACAGGCAGCGCCGCGCCGCCTTGGCCGTCGTCCGTGACCTGCAGCATCAGCCGGTCCTGGGAGCGCCATACGTCCACCGATGCGCGGCCGGCCCGGGCGTGCTTGCTCACGTTCTGCAGCAGCTCGGAGACGGTGAAGTACGCGATGCCCTCGATGGCGGGCGCGGGCCTGGAAGGCAGGTCCACCGCGACCGAAACCGGGACCGCGCAGCGGGACGCGACGGAGGAGAGGGCCGCGTCCAGGCCGCGGTCGGTGAGTACGGCGGGGTGGATGCCGCGGGCCAGATCGCGCAGCTCCTGCAGAGCCACCTTCACCTCGCCGTGCGCCTCGTCCACCATCCGGGCGGCCGCCTCCGGGTCCTCGAGCAACTTCTCCTTGGCGAGACCCAGGTCCATGGCGAGGGCGACCAGGCGTGCCTGCGCTCCGTCGTGCAGATTGCGCTCGATGCGGCGCAGGTCGGCGGCCGCCGTGTCGACGACCACGCCCCGGTCCGACTCCAGCTCGACGACGCGGGTGGCGAGAGTGGAGGGCCCGAGGAGCCCGGTGACCATGAGCCGGTCGACGGAGGCCAGGCCACGGATCAGCCAGGGGGTCGCGAGTACCAGCACCAGGCCGACGGCTGCGGTCGAGCCGATCTCGAAGGGGGTGTCGAGGTAGAACTCGCTCCTGCCGGTGCCGCCGTAGAGCGCGATGCCGGGCTCGCCGAGATAACGGGGGAAGGTCCACCGCCACAGCGGGTAGAGCAGCAGACTCCAGCTGGTGACCCAGAACGTGACCGAGACGGTGAACGCGAAGACCGCCCAGGGGAAATGCAGAATCGCGTAGAGCAGATGCCGCCAGGAGGCGCCGCTCTTGAGGACCGCGCCGACCCAGGGCATCAGCCCGCTTTTCCGGGCGCGTACGGGAGTGGGGTCGCCGACGGACAGCCGCAGCAGCCCCCGGGCGCGTGCCCGCTCCAGCGCGCCGAGGCCACGGCAGCCGGCCAGCCCGGCGGCGAGTACCGGGATGCCGAGGAAGGTGATGAGCAGACCCGAGCCGAGGGAGATGGTCGCGACGGCGAAGGTGAAGAACACGATGCTGATCGGCAGGCTCAGCAGCAGATAACCGAACTCGCGCCAGGTCCGGCCCTCGAGCGGCGCGCGCAGAGCCGGGGGGAGGAGATGGCGCCGGAGGTCCTGCCCCTGCTGGTGCTCCTGGTGCTCCTGGTGTGCTTGGTGCTCCTGCCACTGCGGTCGCGGCGCTCGCTCCGGTCGCTCCGCTCGCTCCGGTCGCTCCGGTCGGTAATCCGTGGCCATCGAAGTAGTCCGTTCTGCGATGCGGGCTGTCATGCCTCAAGACTGCGGCGGGGCGGGGGCCCGCACCATGGGGGCGGTTACCGTCTTGGGCCGGGGGTTTTCCCCACCACGACCGGAGCCGGGGTGGGGTCCGGGGCTTGAGGATGCGGGACAGGTGGGCCCGAGGGAAGGGCGGACCCGGAACGGGACGGCCGTCCCCCGAACGGGAGAGGCGCGCCTTCCCCGAACGGGAGAGGAGCGTCGCCGCAGTGCTCAGTGGTTGGCGCGCTCACGCCAGGGCAGCTCCGCCGTGACCGTCGTCGGCCCGCCCTCCGGCGAGTCCAGGACGAACAGCCCGTCCACCGCGTCCAGCCGCTCCGCGAGGCCGGCCATGCCCGTGCCCCCGTCCAAGCGCGCGCCGCCGCGCCCGTCGTCCCTGACCTGGATCAGCAGCCGTTCATTCGCCCGCCACACATCCACGGTCACGCTCTTCGCCTGTGCGTGTTTGCTGACGTTCTGCAGCAGCTCGGAGACGGTGAAGTAGGCGATGCCCTCGATGGCTTCGGCCGGTCGCTCGGCCAGGTCGACGGTCACCTTCACCGGCGCCGTGCAGCGGGAGGCGACGGAGGAGAGGGCCGCGTCCAGGCCGCGGTCGGTCAGTACGGCGGGGTGGATGCCGCGGGCCAGATCGCGCAGCTCCTGAAGCGCGAGCTTCACCTCGCCGTGCGCCTCGTCGACCATCGCCGCCGCCGTGTCGGGATCTTCGAGCAGCTTCTCTTTGGCGAGACCGAGCCCCATGGCGAGGGCCACGAGCCGGGCCTGCGCTCCGTCGTGCAGATTGCGCTCGATGCGGCGCAGGTCGGCGGCCGCCGTGTCGACGACCACGCCCCGGTCGGACTCCAGCTCTGCGATGCGCCGCTCCAGTTCGTCGGAGGGCGAAAGCAGACCCCGGGCCATCGCCCGGTCGGCATTGGCCAGCCCGCGCGCAATGAAGGGAAGCACGGGCCAGAGCACGAACAGGCTCACCATCATCACGCTGAACGTCAGCACGCCCCACGGCAGTCGGATGAAGGAGTACAGCACCGACCGCCAGGCCACCGGGTCCTTCAGGCTCGTCCACAGCCTGGGGGCAAGCCCCTCGCCGCGGTGCGCCCCGTGCAGTGGGCTCGGCTCGTCGATCCGTGCGCCGAGCAGTGCCCGTGCCCGGGCCCGCTCCGCCCGGCCGAGAAGACGCGCGCCCGCCAGCCCCAAGGCGAGAAGCGGCAGACCGATCACCGTAAAGGACAGCCCCACGCCGGTGAAGATCGCGGACGCCACGTAGACAAAGCCGATGAGGGCGACCGGCAGATTGCCGAGGAGGTACGCGATCTCCTTCCACGTGTGGCGGTCGAAGGCGAAGCGTGGGCGCGGTGGCCGGTCGTCGCGGTCGGCGTCGGGGGCGGTGATGCTCGCGGTCATGGGCACAGCCTGCCGGGCCCGGTCGCCGTACGCCATGGGGTTCATGGGTGGGGCGAAGTAGGGATAACCCCACCTGATCCAACGCGACTGCTTACCGTCCCTTTAGCAGGGCCTAGACTCCGGTGCGTAGAGATAGATCGTCGAACAGGTCGAACACCTCGATCGCTGCGATCGGGCGACCACGGCGATCAAAGCGACGCATCTGGTCGGACCTATCGACAACGAGGTCAGGGAGCGAGGGGCGGACGTGCCGGAACCGACCGTGGCCGTGCTCGCGGCGGACTATTTCGAGAGTTATTCGGTCGTCGGACTGCTTGCGGTGATCGGCGTGCTGTTCGTCGCCGTCGCCTTCGGGGCAGGCCGGCTGCTGCGGCCCGTGGTGCCCACGCCGGAGAAGCTGCTGACGTACGAATGCGGAGTGGACCCCGTCGGCGAGGGCTGGGCGCACACCCAGGTCCGCTATTACGTCTACGCGTTCCTGTACGTGATCTTCGCCGTCGACTCGATCTTCCTCTTCCCATGGGCGACGGTCTTCGCCGCCGCGGGGTACGGCGCGACGACGCTCGTGGAGATGTTCATCTTCCTCGGCTTCCTGGCCGTGGGACTGCTTTACGCATACAAGAAGGGCGTCCTGACATGGACGTGACCCAGCCCGAGGCCCAGTCCGGAGCACAGCTCGGGGCGCAGTCGGGGGCGCAGCCCGGGGCCCAGCCTCAGCTGCTGCCGGAGCCGAAGCGCCTGGGCGTTCTGTCGCGCCTGGCCCCGGAGCCGATGAAGGTGGTCCTCAACTGGGGCCGCCGCTACAGCCTCTGGGTCTTCAATTTCGGGCTCGCCTGCTGCGCGATCGAGTTCATCGCGGCCTCCATGGCACGCCATGACTTCATCCGCCTCGGCGTGATCCCCTTCGCGCCCGGCCCGCGCCAGGCGGACCTGATGGTCGTCTCCGGCACGGTGACGGACAAGATGGCCCCGGCGGTGAAGCGCCTGTACGAGCAGATGCCCGAGCCCAAGTACGTCATCTCCTTCGGCGCCTGCTCCAACTGCGGCGGCCCGTACTGGGACTCGTACTCCGTGACCAAGGGCGTCGACCAGATCATCCCCGTCGATGTGTATGTGCCGGGCTGCCCGCCGCGGCCCGAGGCGCTGCTCCAGGGCATTCTGAAGCTCCAGGAGAAGATCGCGCGGGAGTCGCTCGGCGAGCGATACTCGAACTCGGCACCGCACTCCGCATCGCCCTCCGCAGCCGCACTGCAGAGCGGCCTGGTGCTGCCGCCGACCCAGGGGGAGGGCGGCGTATGAACGCGTACGACCGTCTTCCGGACGCCGCGGCCGAGATCTTCGGCGAGGAGGCCACGGCCGAGCGGACGTACGACCTGCTCACGGTCGACGTCCCCGTCGGCTCCTGGATCGCCGCGCTCGAGACCGCCCGCGACAAGCTGGGCTGCACCTATTTCGACTGGCTGAGCGCGGTCGACGAACCGGGCACAGGCTTCCGGGTCTGCGCGCACGTGGTCGCCCTGGGACAGGGGCGGGTCCGCCGGCTGTTGGTGCGTACGACAGTTCCCCACGAGGCTCCCGTACTTCCCTCCGCCGTCGAGATCTACGCGGGCGCGGGCTGGCACGAGCGCGAGACCTACGAGATGTTCGGCGTCACCTTCACCGATCACCCGCACCTCGTCCCGCTGCTCCTGCCGGACGGCTTCGAAGGCCACCCGCTGCGCAAGGACTTCGTGCTTGCCGCCCGGGTCGTCAAGGCCTGGCCGGGCGCGAAGGAGCCGGGGGAGTCGGAGCACGGCGGCCCGAAGCGCCGCCAGATGCTCCCGCCCGGCGTCCCCGACCCGAACGAATGGGGCCCCCTCAAGGGCCAGCTCCCCCCGGCCCCCGCCCGCCCGGCAAGGGCGGCCCGGGGCGCGGCCGGAGCGACGGGCGACCGCCCGCCGCGCCGTGCTCGGAGTGTGTCGGAAGGCTCGGCGTCGCAGGCCACTGAGGCGACGGAGGCACCGGGTGCGGTGGCGGGGGCGGCGACGCCCGAGACACCGAAGGCTTCCGAGGCACCGAAGGCTTCCGAGGCACCGGAGGTTCGCGAGGCACCGGAGGTTCGCGAGGCCCGGCCGGGGCGGGGGCGTAGCGCGACCGAGGGCTCCGCGACGCAGCGCGAGGAGGCTGCCGCTGCGCCGGAGGCACCGGCGGCCCCGGTGCCGGACGCATCAGCCCCGGCGCAGGACGCATCGGCCCGGGAGGGATCGGCCCTGGAGGGGTCCGGGCCGGCCGGGCCGCGGCGCTCCCGCAGCGCAGGCGCGGGCTCGGCGAGCCAACGACCGGAGGCCCACGCCCCGGCTGAGCCTCCCGCGCAGGAGCCCACGGAGACCGAAGAAGCCCCGGAAGCCCCGGAAACCCCGGCTTCGCCGGCGCGAACCCGTAGCGCCGACGCTCCGTGGCACCACGCGCGCCCGGCGTTCGACGACGCCGACACCGACACGGACACGGACACCGAGAAGAACACTGAGAAGAACACCAAGAAGAACGCCGACGCCGATACACCCGACGGCGCACCCACGGACATACCAACCACCCCTCGGCCGAAGACCGGGCCCGCCGAAGGACCCGACGGCGAGCCGACCGAATCCTCCGGAGGAGACGCGTGAACGATGCTCTCGACGTCGCCTTCCGGCTGGTCGTCGTCTTCGCCGTATTCCTTGTACTCCCTCTCGTCATCGGGCAGACCGAGCACAAGGTGATGGCCCATATGCAGGGCCGCCTCGGCCCGATGTACGCGGGCGGCTTCCACGGCTGGGCCCAGCTCGTCGCGGACGGCGTGAAGTTCGCGCAGAAGGAGGACGTGGTTCCGGCGGGCGCCGACCGCCGTATCTTCCAGCTCGCCCCGGCCGTGGCCCTCCTCCCGTACCTCCTCGTGCTGGTCGCGATCCCGATCGGCCCGAGCGAGAGCGCGGTCGGCCAGGTCGTCGACGCCGGCATCTTCTTCGTACTCGCCGTGATGGCCGTCGGGGTGCTCGGCTCGCTCATGGCGGGCTGGGCTTCGGCCAACAAGTTCTCCCTCCTCGGCGGTCTGCGCACCGCCGCGCAGCTGCTCGCGTACGAGCTGCCGATGCTGCTCGCCGCCGCCTCCGTCGCCATGGCGGCCGGGACGGTCTCGCTGCCCGGCATCCTGAACGCCTTCGAGTGGTGGTGGCTGCCCTGGCAGATCGTCGGCGCCCTGGTCTTCTTCGTGGCGGGCCTCGCCGAACTCCAGCGCCCGCCCTTCGACATGCCGGTCGCCGACTCCGAGATCATCTTCGGCGCGTACACCGAGTACACCGGCCTGCGTTTCGCGCTGTTCCTGCTCGCCGAGTACGCGGGCATCGTCGTCCTGTGCGGTCTGACCACCGTCCTCTTCCTGGGGGGCTGGCACGGCCCGTTCGGGGCCGAGGGTCTCGGCTGGGTCTGGACCCTGCTCAAGACGGCCGTGCTCGCCTTCATCGTCATCTGGCTGCGCGTGACGTATCCGCGGATGCGCGAGGACCAGCTGCAGAAGCTCGCCTGGACGACCCTCGTCCCGCTCGCCCTCGCCCAGATCGCGCTCACCGGCATCGTGAAGGTGGTGATCCAGTAATGCCTCCGATCCCCGGCTCCGGGCTCGCGAAGGGCCTCGCCGTCACCTTGCGGACGATGACGAAGAAGACGGTCACTCAGCAGTACCCGGACGCCCAGCCCGAACTCCCGCCCCGCACTCGCGGCGTGATCGGCCTGTTCGAGGAGAACTGCACGGTCTGCATGCTCTGCGCCCGTGAGTGCCCCGACTGGTGCATCTACATCGACTCCCACAAGGAGACCGTCCCGGCTCCCGCCCCCGGCGGCCGCGAGCGCAGCCGCAACGTTCTCGACCGGTTCGCCATCGACTTCGCGCTCTGCATGTACTGCGGTATCTGCATCGAGGTCTGTCCTTTCGACGCGCTGTTCTGGTCGCCGGAGTTCGAGTACGCGGAGACGGACATCCGCGAGCTCACCCATGAGCGCGACAAGCTCCGCGAATGGATGTGGACGGTGCCCGCGCCGCCCGCGCTCGACCCGGGCGCCGAGGAGCCGAAGGAACTCGCCGCGGCCCGCAAGGCGGCCGAGAAGCTCGCGGCCGCGCAGGCGGACGCCACTACGGAGCCCCCTGCGGGCCAGGCCGGCCCGGGTGACGCCGCCGCGCCGCCCGCGGGTCCGGCAGACGACGCCACGCCCCGCTCCGGCGAGGGAGGACCGGCATGATGCTCGCCGCAGCCGAGGCGCACGGCTTCCTCTCCCCGACCGGTGTCGAGATCGCCTTCCTCCTCGTCGGCATCGCCACTCTCGGCGCGGCCGCCATAACCGTCAGGACCAAGCAACTGGTGCACGCCGCCCTCTGGCTGGTCGTGGCGCTCGGCGGCCTCGCCGTCGAATACCTCCTGCTGACGGCCGAGTTCATCGCCTGGGTGCAGGTCCTGATCTACGTCGGTTCCGTGGTCGTCCTCCTTCTCTTCGGGCTGATGCTCACCAAGGCCCCCATCGGCCGCTCCCCGGACGCCGACTCCGGCAACCGCTGGGTCGCCCTCGCCGTGGCCGTCGCCGCCGCTGGAGCCCTGGTCTGGGTGGTCGTCGACGCGTTCCGTACGACCTGGATCGACCTGGACGGACCTGCCCAGGGCTCCACACAGGTGTCCGGCGAGATCCTCTTCCGGCACTGGGTGCTGCCTTTCGAGGCGCTGTCCGTACTGCTGCTCGCCGCCCTGGTCGGGGCGATCGTCCTGTCCCGCAAGGACGCCGAGGACGCCAAGGACGCCAGGAACGTCAAGGCGACCAACGCTGCCAAGGACGCCAAGGACGCCAACGCTGCCAAGGATCCCGAGGGGAAGAGCTGATGCACCTCGTCTATCCCGCCGTGCTCGCCGTCCTCCTTTTCTGCGTCGGGCTGTACGGAGTGCTCGCACGCCGCAACGCGATCCTGGTCCTGATGTCCGTCGAGCTGATGCTCAACGCGGTCAACCTCAACCTCGTAGCCTTCGACATCTGGCTGCGCGACACCCTGCACGCCGGCCAGGCGCTCACTCTCTTCACCATCGCCATCGCCGCCGCGGAGATCGGCATCGGCCTGGCGATCGTCCTGATGGTCTACCGCAACCGCGGAACCTCGGACGTCGACAGACTCCGTGACACCGCCGAGGGTCCCGACGGCATCCCCGACGCCACTGACGCGACCGCCCCGGCGCAGAAGGCCGAGGCCACCGCGTGACCACCACGACCCTCGCCGTCCTCGTTCCCCTCCTTCCGTTTCTGGGCGCCGCGGCCGGACTGCTGCTCGGCCGCACCGCCCCCGGTTTCGTACGGCCCCTTGCCGTCCTGCCGACTCTCGCCGCGGCCGTCATCGCCGTGCTCGTCGCCGTACGCCAGGGCGGCGGGAAGGCGATCGACTCCTCGACCCAGCTGACCCCCACCGGGTCGGTCCCCATCGAACTCGCCCTGCACCTCGACGGCTTCGCGGTACTCGTCGCCGTCCTGGTCGGCTTCGTCGCGACCTGCGTGCAGACCTACTCGACGGGCTATCTGCGCGACGACCCGCGCTACCCCTCGTACGCGGCTCTCGTCTCCCTCTTCACCTCCGCGATGCTGCTCGTCGTCTACTCCGGCGACCTGATGGTGCTGCTGGTCGGCTGGGAGATCATGGGCATCTGCTCGTACTTCCTCGTCGGCCACTACTGGGAAACGCCCGAGGCGCGCGCCGCCTCCCTCAAGGCCTTCCTGGTCACCAAGCTCGGCGATGTCCCCTTTCTGTTCGGTCTGTTCGCGCTCGCCGCCGACGCCGGCACGTTCCGGATCACCGGGATCCTCGGCTCCGTCGCGGCCGGCGGGATCGAGCACCCCACACTGATCGCACTGCTCCTCCTCGCGGGCGTGGCGGGCAAGTCGGCGCAGTTCCCGCTGCACACCTGGCTGCCCGACGCGATGGCGGGCCCCACCCCCGTCTCCGCGCTGATCCACGCCGCGACGATGGTCGCGGCCGGCATCTACTTCGTGGCCCGGCTCCTCCCCGTCTTCGCCGCCTCCGCCGCAGCGCTCACCGTCCTCGCCGTGATGGCCGCCGTCACCATGGTCGGCTCGGGGCTCGCCGCACTCGCCCAGGACGACATCAAGCGCGTCCTCGCCTACTCGACCATCGGACAGCTCGGCTATATGTCGGGCGCCCTGGCCGTCGGGGACCGGGGCGCGGCCGTCTTCCACCTCCTGTCGCACGGCGCGTTCAAGGCCCTGCTCTTCCTCGCCGCCGGCGTGATCATCCACGCCGCCGGCACCAACTCGCTCGCCGCCATGTCCCGGATGAGCGGCCTCGCGAAGCGCGTGCCCGACGCGTACTGGACGATGACGGTCGCCCTGCTCGCGCTGGCCGCGATTCCTCCCTTCGCCGGCTTCTTCTCCAAGGAAGCCGTCCTCGTGGCCGCCGAGCACACTGCGCTCGGCGAATCCGACTTCGCACCGGCCGCCGCGGGCTGGACGGTGCTGGTCTCCGGTCTGCTCACCGCCCTGCTCACCGCCGCGTACGCGATCCGCCTCTGGCTGCTCGCCTTCCGTGGCCGCGGAGCCGAAGCCCCGCACCACGGCCGCGAGCCGATCGTCATGAACGCCGTGCTCTGGGCGCTCGCCATCCCCTCTCTGGCCTTCGGCCTGACCGTCGGCTACCTCGACGACTGGTTCGACGGCCACAGCCTCACCCCGACCGTCACCACCGGCGTCCTCGGCACGGGGGTCGCGCTCGTCGGCGGACTGATCACCTACGGCACGTGGCGCGCCATCCGGTACCGCACGGACGCCGCCCGCATCCCCATGGGCGCCGTCGCCGCCCATCCGGAAGCGCCGCCGTCGGTCGTCGAGGCCGAGGCCATCGCCGCCCACGTCCCCGCGTACGGGGACATCGCGGCAGCCCCCGACCCTGCGGATCCCGGCCGACTGCTGCTCGGCCCGCTCCACCGCCACGCCGCGGCCGGGTTCCACCTCGACGCTGTCTACTCCGCGCTGTTCGTACGGCCCGTCCGGGCCGCCGCCCAGCTGGTCAGCTTCCTCGACCGGGAGGTCGTGGAAACGTACGTAAGCGGATCGGGCACCGGAGCCCGCTGGCTCGGCGCGGCCGTCCGCCGCGCCCAGACCGGCAATGTGCAGACCTACCTCAGCGCGCTGCTCGCCGGCTCCGTCGTCCTGGCGATCGCCGCCGTCGTCCTATCCAACGTCAACGCCGGATCGTGAGCCGTGATCGATATCAGCGAGTCCGTGATGCAGTTCCTTCTCGCGTTCATCGTCGTCGGCCCGCTCGTCGGGGCCGCCGCGGCGCTGCTGCCCGCCCCGCCCGGGCTGCGCGGAAAGAGCCCGGACCAGGCGGTCCTGCGGCACGGCATGACCGTCACCGGCGCGATCCTCGCCGCGGCGATCGTGCTGGCCCTCGGCTTCGACCACGACCACCCGTCGAAGATGCAGGCCACGACGGACATCAGCTGGATCGCGGCACTCGATGTGCGGATCCACCTCGGCATCGACGGCATTTCCCTCCCCCTCCTGGTCCTTACGGCGCTGCTGACCTTCCTGTGCGCGCTGTACAGCTACTTCAAGATGCCCGCGGGCCCTTCCCCGAAGGCCTTCGTCGCACTGCTGCTCGTCCTCGAATCCGGGACCCTCGCGACCTTCGCCGTCCTCGACCTGCTGCTCTTCTTCCTGGCCTTCGAGATCGTTCTCATCCCGATGTACTTCCTCATCGCCCGCTGGGGCGGTGAGGCGCGGCAGGCCGCCGCCTGGAAGTTCATCCTCTACACGCTGCTCGGCTCGGTCGTCATGCTGCTCGGCCTGCTGCTGATCGGGCTGAAGACCGGCACATTCGACATGGTGGCACTCGCCACTGACAACGGCCGTGGGCTGACCACATCAGTGCAGGTCATCGCCGTTCTGGCGATCGGTCTCGGGCTGGCTGTGAAGACTCCGATGTGGCCGCTGCACAGCTGGCTCCCGGACGCGCACACCGCCGCTCCGACCGTCGGCTCCGTCCTCCTCGCCGGCGTACTGCTGAAGATGGGTACGTACGGGTTTGTCCGCATCGTGCTGCCCATCACGCCGGACGGCATGCAGACCTTCGCGCCGTACCTCGCCGCCTTCGCCGTCGCCGGCATCATCTACGGATCCCTCGCCTGCCTCGCCCTCGCCAAGCAGGGCGCGGGCGGCGACCTCAAGCGCCTGATCGCTTACTCCTCCGTCGGCCACATGGGCTTCGTACTGCTCGGCATCGCGACGATGACACCCACCGGCGTGAACGGCGCGCTCTTCGCCAACATCGCCCACGGCCTCATCACCGGCCTGCTCTTCTTCCTGGTCGGAGCACTCAAGGACCGCTACGGCACCGCCGACCTCGACACCCTCGCCGGCGCCACCGGAGCGGCCCTCTACGGCCGCGCCCCCCGCCTCGGCGGCCTCCTCGCCTTCGCCGCCGTCGCCTCCCTCGGCCTGCCCGGCCTCGCCGGATTCTGGGGCGAGATGCTGGCGCTGTTCGGCGCGTTCGACCCCGCCGAGGGCCTGAGCCGCCCCGCCTTCCTCACCTTCATGGCCATCGCCGGCTTCGGCACCCTGCTCACCGCCGCGTACCTCCTCATCGTCGTGCGCCGCGTCTGCATGGGCGCGCTGCGGCAGGAGGAGCAGCAGGACGCGAAACCGTTCGCCGACGTCCAGACGTACGAATTCGCCGCCTGGACCCCGCTCGTCGCACTCACCGTGCTCGCCGGACTGTGGCCCGCGGTCCTCCTCGGCCTCACTGACCCGGCCGTGCAGAAGCTCCTCGCAGGAGGCAATTCGTGACCGTGGCAGCCGACAGCGTCACCAGCCTCGTCCAGTCCGTCGACTGGCTCACGATCGCGCCGCCCACCATCACCGCGGTGGTCGCCCTGATCGTGCTGGTCGCTGATCTGTTCGTACCTGAGGAGCGCAAGCGGCTGCTGGGCGCCGTGGCGATCGCCGGCCTCGTGGCCGCGCTCATCACCCTGGTGCCGCTGCGCAAGGGCAACCGCGAGACTTTCTGCCTCACGACGGACGTCGGCGCCTGCAGCTACACCGCCGATCACTTCACCCTGGTGATCCAGCTGCTGGTGCTCGGAGGCGCGCTGCTCACTGCTCTGCTCTCGCTCCACGAGACCCGCAAGCAGCTCCCGGCAGGGGAATTCTGGTTCCTGCTGCTCTCCTCCGCGGCCGGCGCGGCCCTGCTGCCGGCCTCGCGCGACCTGGCCACCCTCGTCGTCGCCCTCGAGGTCGCATCGCTGCCCGCGTTCGCGCTCGTCGGCCTCAGGCGTGGCGACCGGCTCTCCAGCGAAGCAGCCCTGAAGTTCTTCCTCTCCTCGGTCGCCGCTACCGCCGTGATGCTGCTCGGCGTCAGCTTCGTGTACGCCACGACGGGCACCCTCCACCTCACCCAGATCGCCGCCGACCTCGACAAGGTCTCCGGCCAGCTCGACACCCTCGCCAAGGTGGGCGTGGCGCTGACTCTCGTGGGCTTCGCGTTCAAGACGGCCGCGGTCCCCTTCCACTTCTGGGTCCCCGACACCTATGTGGGCGCACCGCTGCCCGTCGCCGCGTACCTCTCCGTCGTCGGAAAGGCGGTCGGTTTCTCCGGCCTCATCCTGGTGACCGTCATCGCCTTCCCGGGATACGCGAACGTCTGGGGCCCGGCGATCGCCGTCCTGGCCGGTCTGACCATGACTGCGGGCAATGTCGCGGCGCTGCGCCAGTCGGCCACGCGCGCGTGGAGCGCGGTACGCCTCCTTGCGTGGTCCTCCGTGGCGCAGGCCGGCTACCTCCTGGTGCCGATCGCGGCCGCCGCGTACTCCAGCGACGACCAGATCGGCGCCACCGTCGCGTACGCCCTCATGTACGCGGTCGTGAACCTGGGGGCCTTCGCGGTGGCGGCGCTCGTCGCCCGTACGCACCCGCTCAACCGGATCTCCGACTACCGCGGCCTCTACGCCACCCGCCCGCTCACCGCCCTCGCGATGGGCTTCTTCCTGCTCTGCCTGGCCGGTCTGCCGCCGGGCATCATCGGCCTGTTCGCCAAGGTGACCGTCTTCTCCTCGGCCGTCGACGCGGGCCTGGGCTGGCTGGCGGTCGTCATGGGCATCAATGTCGTGATCGCCCTGTACTACTACCTGCAGTGGACGGCGGTCCTCTTCCGCGCCCCGGCGGGCGCCGAGGAGGGCGCCGATGGAGTCCAGCCGGTCAGAAAGCGCGCCCCCGCTCCGGTCACCCTGGCCATCGTCGTGACCGCCGTCGTCGGCGTCGTACTCTCCGGCTACCCCCAGCTGGTGCTCCGCGTCGCGGCGAGCAGTCTGTTCTGAGCACCACTCCAACGGCCCACTCCGAGGCCGACGGCACAAGGGAACTAGCCACCTTCGCCTGGCGTTGACCAGTACAGAAGGGTCCACTTGAGAGTGGAGACGACCACGCAAAGGGTTCCCCTGCCGCACCACTTGGAGGGCGTACCGTGCACCGCCGGCACAACAGGCTGAAGACCGCCGTGCTCCTCGGGGGACTGTCCGCCCTCATCCTCGTCATCGGCAGCTTCTTCGGTCGCACGGGCCTGCTCATAGCGCTCGTCGTGGCGCTCGGCACCAATGCGTACGCCTACTGGAACAGCGACAAGCTGGCGCTGCGGGCCATGCGCGCCCGCCCGGTCAGCGAATTCGAGGCTCCCGCGCTCTACCGCATCGTCCGTGAGCTCTCCACCGCCGCCCGGCAGCCCATGCCCAGCCTCTACATCTCACCGACCCAGGCCCCCAATGCCTTCGCGACCGGCCGCAACCCGCGCAACGCCGCAGTGTGCTGCACCGAAGGGATCCTGCAGATCCTCGACGAGCGGGAGCTGCGTGGCGTCCTCGGCCACGAGCTCAGCCATGTCTACAACCGCGACATCCTGATTTCCTCGGTCGCGGGCGCCCTCGCCTCCGTGGTGATGTTCCTGGTGAACTTCGCCTGGCTGATCCCCATAGGCCGCTCCGACGACGACGAGGGCCCCGGTCTCCTCGGCATGCTGCTGATCATGATTCTGGGCCCGCTGGCCGCCTCCGTGATCCAGCTGGCCGTCAGCCGTTCGCGTGAGTACGAGGCAGACGCCTCGGGCGCCCAGCTCACCGGCGACCCGCTTGCCCTCGCCAGTGCCCTGCGCAAGCTCGACGCCGGTACGAAACAGCTGCCACTGCCGCCCGAGCCGCGCTTGGAGACCGCGAGCCATATGATGATCGCGAATCCCTTCCGGCCAGGCCCGGGCCTCTCCAAGATGTTCTCGACACACCCGCCCATGGCGGAACGCATCGCCCGACTCGAGCAGATGGCAGGTCGCCGCCCATGAAGACAATCCTGAACGTCATCTGGCTCATCCTGTGCGGGTTCTGGATGTTCCTCGGCTACATGCTCGCGGGCCTGCTGCTCTGTATCACCATCATCGGCATCCCGTTCGGCCTGGCCGCGTTCCGGATCGGCGTCTACGCCCTCTGGCCCTTCGGTTACACCGTGGTCGACCGCCGCGACGCGGGCGCACCGTCCTGCGTCGGCAACGTGCTGTGGCTGGTCCTCGCCGGTTGGTGGCTGGTGCTCGGCCACATCTTCACCGGCATCGCCTTGTGCGTCACGATCATCGGCATCCCACTGGGCATCGCCAACTTCAAGCTGATCCCGGTCTCCCTGCTGCCCTTCGGCAAGGAGATCGTCCCCACGGACCAGCCCTTCGCCGCGCGGTAGGCCGCGTTAGTGCAGCTGCTGCGGTACGCACTGATCGAGTACGACGTAAACGAACCGGAGTACCCGCTCGTGTGGGCTCTGTGCCACGACGCCGAGGGCCTGCACGGCATCGAGGTCGTCCTGACCTGATTGTCAGTGCCGTGGTTCACCATGAACACATGACCGAGACCGAGCAGTTGCTGGAGCGGGTAGCCGCCGCCGCGCACAACCCCGAGCAGGGGGACGGCAGCTCGCTCCCCGCACGGGCGGACCGCGCCGCCGTGGCCCGCGTCGAGACGGCGCTCGGCTTCGCCCTGCCACCGCTGCTGGCCGGTCTCTACACGCGGATAGCCGATGGCGGCTTCGGCCCGGAGTACGGGTTGCTGCCGGCGCACTCCGCCGTCGAGCGGCACCTCGCCAACCGCGCGTCGGGCCGGACGGATCCGGACCGGCCCGTGCGGCTTCCTGGGCAATGCACCTAGCGCCGCCGCCGTACCGCGTGCACCACCACTCCCACGGCCAGTACGGCCGCACCCGCGGCCACCGACAGCGCCGGCAGCGCGAAAGCCAGCACCAGACAGCCAACCAGCCCGCAGCCCGCCGTGACCCGGACCGTCATCGCTCGAGACTTCGCCACTCGAACGGGCGTATCCCGATCCGAATCGGAACTCAGCGTCCACGCCGAGACGTTGGCAATTGCGTAGTACACCAGCACCCCGAACGACGAGAAGCCGATCGCCCCACGCACATCCACTGTCGCGGCCACCACCGCGACGACCGCCCCCACAGCCAGCTCCGCGCGGTGCGGCACCTGGAATCGAGGGTGCACGGCGGCCAGTGCACCCGGCAGATGGCCGTCCCGGGCCATCGCCAGCGTCGTCCTGGAGACCCCGAGGATCAGCGCGAGCAATGACCCGAGCGCCGCCACCGCGGCGCCCACCTGCACCACAGGCGCCAGCCACTGCGCGTCCGCCGCTCGAACGGCATCGGCGAGCGGAGCCGTCGCCCTGCCCAACTCCCCGGCTCCCAGCACAGAGAGGACCGAGACCGCGACACACGCATAGACCACCAGCGCGATGCCCAGCGCCAGCGGGACGGCGCGCGGGATCGTACGTGCCGGATCCCGCACCTCCTCGCCCAGCGTGGCGATCCGCGCGTACCCCGCGAACGCGAAGAACAGCAGCCCCGCCGCCTGGAGCACCCCGTCCACCGTGGCGTCCGCGCCGACATCCAACCGCCCGAAGTCCGCCGAGCCCGACCCGAGGGAGACCACCACGACCGCAGCGAGGACCGCCAGCACCGCCGCCACGATCGCCCGTGTAAGCCACGCTGACTTCTGAACGCCCCCGTAGTTCACGGCAGTCAGCGCCACCACTGCGGCGACCGCCACCGCGTGCGCCTGCTCCGGCCACGCGTACGCCCCGACCGTCAGCGCCATCGCCGCGCACGACGCGGTCTTGCCCACGACGAACGCCCAGCCCGCCAGATACCCCCAGAACTCGCCGAGCCGCTCCCGCCCGTACACATAGGTCCCGCCGGACGCCGGATAGCGGGCGGCGAGCCGCGCCGACGACATGGCGTTGCAGTACGCGACCACCGCGGCCAGCGCCAGTCCCAGCAGCAGCCCCGATCCGGCTGCCCTGGCCGCCGGGCCCAGTGCCACGAAGATGCCCGCCCCGACCATCGACCCGAGCCCGATCACAACGGCGTCGAAGAGTCCCAGGGACCGCCGGAGTTCCTGTGTCATGCGCCGCACCCTACTGATCTCCGCAACCGGGCCCCGTCCCACCGTCGTCCTTAAGTTCAACACCGTACGAAAGGCAGGTTCACGGCATGGGCATCATCAGCTGGATCATTCTCGGGCTGCTCGCCGGGGCCATAGCCAAAATTCTGCTCCCGGGCCGCGACCCGGGCGGCCTGATCGGCACGACGCTCATAGGCGTCGCAGGCGCGTTCATCGGCGGCTGGATATCGGCACGCTACCTGGACCGGCCGATCACCAACGAGTTCTACGACGGGGCCACCTGGGCAGCGGCCATCGGAGGCTCGCTCGTGCTGCTGATCATCTATCGGATCCTGTTCGGCCACTCGCGCTCGCGCTAGCCGCCCAGTCTGCGGGACTGCTCAGCCCGGCAGCCCGGTCTCGCGCAGGGTGATGTTCAGCCGCCCGCTGCTCATCCCCGTCGCCGGGTCGGCCGTGCCGGGGTACACCTTCGGCACCCCGTGGTAGGCGAAGCGCGAGGGCCCTCCGAAGGCGAACAGGTCCCCGGACGCCAGCTCCACATCGGTGTATGGCCGCCCCCGTGTCTCGGTGTTCCCGAACCGGAAGACACAGGTGTCGCCGATGCTCAGCGACACCACCGGCGCACCGGACCGCTCCTCCTTGTCCTGGTGCATCCCCATCCGCGCCGCGCCGTCGTAGAAGTTGATCAGCGCGGTGTCGGGCCTGTAGCCCCGATCGGCCCCGACCCCGCCCCCGACCCCAGCCCCAGCCCCAGACCCGGCCCCGCCCCCGGCAGACCCAGCCCCGGCCGCTGTCACCTCTGCCCCATCCGTGCCGACGCCCACCTCGTACGCCGCGGCCAGCGCCGCACGCCCCAACTCCACCAGCCAGTCGGGGAATTCGGCGACCCGAGCGTCGTTCACATCGTCCGCGGTGCGGCTGTACCGGTACGGCTGCCAGTGCCAGCCCACGCACACCGTCTGTACCGACATCACGCCACCGCCCGGCAGCACGGTGTGGCGGATCGGCACAGGACCCCGCGCCCAGCCGCGGCAGACTTCGACCAGTTCCCGCTGTCGCTCGACCGGCAGCCACCCGGGTACATGCACCGCTCCCGGGGCGACCACCGCCCGCTCCCTCGGGAACAGTGCCTCGCCGCTCACGACGCCAGCGCGCCCTCGAGCCCGAGGAGCCGCGCCTTGCGCTCCAGGCCGCCCGCGTAACCCCGAAGGGCGCCGTCCGACCCGATCACCCGGTGGCAGGGCCGGACGACGAGCAGCGGATTGCGCCCGATCGCGGTGCCCACGGCCCGCACTCCCACGGCGGAGGTGCCGACCCGCTCGGCGATCTCTCCGTACGTCGCCGTCGCCCCGTACGGAATCTCCTCCAGCGCCCGCCACACCCGCCGCTGGAACTCGGTCCCACCGCCGGCGTACTCGATCTCGAAGTGCGTCAGCCGGCCATCGAAGTACGAGGTCAGCTGACTCCCGATCTCCTCGAAGGCCGCCGGGGTGCGCCGCCAGCCGTCCCGGACGACGGCCGCGCCCTTCTGGTCCGGCAGCGACAGCGACGCGAGCGCGGTGCCGCCCCTCGCGGTGGTGGACTCCTCGCCGACCAGCAGCACTTCGCCCAGCGGGCTGTCGATGATCGTGTAGACCGTCATGGCTTGTTCCTCTCCTCGCTGCGTGTCCTGCGCCGGTTCCGCGCCGTGCTCCAGTGCGGTACTTCCTGCGCCGTACGCCTACGAGTCTGCGACCTCCACTCCGCCGAAGCTGGCGGATATCGGACGTCGTGTCGACGGCCCGCCGACACGGGGCGGGGGCGGGGCGGCCGAGGCGGTCCCACCCCCGGTCCGCCCGGAGCGCCCGCCCGAATCAGCGGTAGTTCACGAACTGCAGCGCGAAGTCGAAGTCCTGCCCCTTCAACAGCGCCTGCACGGCCTGCAGGTCGTCCCGGCTCTTCGAGCTGACCCGCAGCTCCTCGCCCTGGACCTGCGCCTTGACGCCCTTCGGGCCCTCGTCGCGGATGATCTTCGCGACCTTCTTCGCGTTCTCCTGGGAGATGCCCTCCTCGATCGAGGCGAAGATCTTGTACTCCTTGCCGGACAGCTGCGGCTCGCCCGCGTCCAGCGCCTTCAGCGAGATCCCGCGCTTGACCAGCTTGGACTGGAAGACGTCGAGGATGGCGGCGACCCGCTCCTCGGAGTTCGCCTGCATAAGAATCTTCTCGCCGGACCAGGCGATCGAAGCCCCGACGTTCTTGAAGTCGTAGCGCTGAGAGATCTCCTTCGCGGCCTGGTTGAGGGCGTTGTCGACCTCCTGCCGCTCGACCTTCGAGACGATGTCGAAACTGGAGTCGGCCATGTCCTGTGGCTCCTTGTATCGGGTGCGTGGAGACGCGGCCGGAAGTCTCCCGGCCGCTGCCGCAAGCCTAGCCACCCGCACCCGCCCCGAGGCTGATCAATCCGGTGGCGGAGCACCCCTGGGCATCGGGTATCGTTTACGTCGTTGCCACGGAGCACCGCCCCACAGCGGACACTCTCGCGGCGACATCCCATGGCGGTGTGCCCGAGTGGCCAATGGGAACGGACTGTAAATCCGTCGGCTCTGCCTACCCAGGTTCGAATCCTGGCGCCGCCACGCGATGCGAGACCCCTGTTAACCTGCGGAAACGCAGGGCGACGGGGGTCTTCTCGTTGCTGCGGAGCGATCTTTCAAGTGGAATCGAAACTGGGTGGCTTGCTCAGTCTGTTTCGCCTGGATCTGGGCTCTGACCAGCACGTGCGGGTCATACGCGGGCCAACGCAGGCGTCCGGTAACGGGGCGCTGTGTCGTCCCAGGGGTGGATCGACGCCGTCCTTGCTCGATCCTGGCGCGGCAGCCTGTCGCCCGGCTTCTGCGGTGGCCTGGGAGGAATTGAGAGCAGCTGTCTGAGCGGCGGCACGGGATGGCGCCATGTCCTGTTCAGCTGACGGCCGCGCCGATCATCGATGCCGGGGCGGCTGGTGGCTCCAGACCTCGGGCGACGTCTCTACCGGCCGCCCTGGGCTTCTGCCTCTGCGTCTGCGACGGCGATCGCGATGCCGAGTGCCTTGGCAATGTTGCCGGCTGCCGTCATGACGCGGGCTGTGCCCACGATGGGGGCGATGGCGACCAGGACATCCTGCAGCTGGTCGGCGGTCAGGCCGGCCTGGAGGGCGGGGTCGATGTGGGCGACGTAGGAGATCGGCGGAGCGTCCGAGGCGGCGAGGGCCGCGATGCGGGTGAGCATGAACATGTCCGGGGCCAGCCCGCACCGCTCAATCGAGTCGACCGTCATCGCGGCGAGGGTGTCCAGTACCGGGGTTTCAGATGCTGTGGCCATGGTGGGTCGTCTCCTGTTGGTGTCGTGACGGGGAATCAGCGGGCGGTAGCAGGGCTCCGCATCTCGGTGCAGTGTCTACGGATCGACCGTAAGTCCGTTTCCCGCGGATTGCCTGTCCAGGGGGCGTCCGAGGGGGAGGCAGGTGGGTGGCGGCGAGCATGCTCGCGAGCGCAACGCCCGTCGGCCAGCGGCAGGCACCCGGCCGATGGGTACCCCGGCCAGGACTGTCCGGCCGGCAAACGATCCCGGAGAAGACCGAGGCCTCGGCCGCGGCCGACCTGATGGGGAAACGGCTGATCCGCCACCCGCGCCCGACCGGACTGCGACATGGTTTACCCCGGAAGGCCACGTCCCGATGGCGGGGGCGTCGACTCCAGCGTCCACCTGGGTGACGGCGACCGCATCGCCGCCCGCGGTTGCGTCCTCCCAAGCCTTGCCGGCTGGTGCGAGCTCCGCGAGCCGCTCCCGGGCCCCCCGACCGTGGACGCACACCGGCGGGTCACCAGCGCCCCCACGAGAGCGGGATGCAAAGCTCTCCCGGGCAGGTCGGACGGCACCCGGACCGGTCGTCGGTCGTTCTGGTTCTTCACCCGGCCATGAGGATGTCCGATCCAGGGCGTGGCATCAGACTTGACGCTATCTACTGTTTCTGCCGGATCGGAGACAGCCCATGAAGGACCTCAAGTTTGAGCAGAAGCGCTCGCTGTCACGCCTTGAGGCGGCTGATCAGCTCACGGCGCTCGCGGCCGCGCTGAGGCAGGGCGGGGATGCCGAACTGGAACTCGGCCCCGGGAAGCTGAGCCTGCGGATCCCCGACGACCTTCGTAGCGAGATGGAGGTCGAGGTCGGTAACGGGGAGATCGAGCTGGAGATCGAGTTCAAGTGGCCGACCACACCCACCCGGACGGCGCCATCGCAGGCGGGGGCAGGCACAGAAGGGGCCCCGAGGAGGCGGAAGAGCGCGCCCGCCAAGCCCGGGCGGAGCAACAGCGCGCCCGCCAAGCCCGGGCGGAGCAACAGCGGCACCAACAGGAGCAAGAACGCGAAGCGGTCCGCCCCCAAAACGCCCTGAGCCGCGCCAAGGCCCTCGGGCCGGCCACCGCCGCGCGCCACGGCAGGCCGGCAGGTCCTCGACCTCAGTCCGCCAGCCGGAAGGCCAGCTCGACCTCCCACTTGGACATGTCCGGCTCCACCCGCGGGTCGGTCAGATACGACTCCAGTCGGCACGCCCAGCGCTCAACGCCGTCGACCACCGTCATGTCCCACTCCAGCCCCTCCCGCTCGGCCCACTCCCGAACAGCCGTGACCACCCCGAACAGCTGGTCGGGATGGCCGGCATGGGTGACCGTCACATAGCGACCCGCGGGCAGCACGGCCATCCCGATGTCCCCCTCGGGCTCCGGCATGGACACGACGGGCATGCCGGCCTCGACCTCCGACTCCCCGTCCATGTCGATGCTGTTGAAGCGGAAGAAGGGCGCGCCGGCGAACTCCGCCCCGCGGCCGGTCAGCCAGCCGATGAGCTCCGGCAACCGGTCCGCGATCGTGGCGAAGGCGTCCATCCGGACGGACCCGCGGACGAAGGCGTACAACTGCTCCCCGCGTTCCACGACCGCGGGCTGAATCTCAGGCATGTGTTCCCTCATGACATCAAGGACCGTACGGAGAGCGGAAACTCATCGGGTCAGTTTCCTGCGACGTCCTTCACCGCGACGGTCACCGGCACCGATCCGCTGATCAGCTCCAGCGTCAGTCCGGCCGTGGCCGACATCTCCACCAACTCGGCGAGCACCGCCGCCACATCGTCGCGTGGCACCATCCCACGCCCCGTCGAAGCCTTCAGTTGTACGAGACCTGTTCCCGCGTCGTTCGTCAGCGCGCCCGGCCGCAGAATCGTCCAGTCGAGGCCCGGCCTCGACCGTACGTGGTCGTCCGCAGCCCCCTTCGCCCGCAGATAGGCGTCGAACTCCCCGTCACCGGGGTGGTGTGCGTCGGCGCCCATCGACGACACCACGATGTACCGCCGTACGCCTGCCCGTTCCGCCGCGTCCGCGAAGAGCACTGCGGCGCCGCGGTCGACTGTCTCCTTGCGGGCGACGCCGCTGCCAGGGCCCGCGCCCGCCGCGAAGACCGCCGCGCCGGCGCCCTGCAGCACCGCGGTGACCTCCTCGACCGAGGCCGACTCGAGGTCGAGCACGACCGGTTCGGCTCCGGCTTCGCGCAGGCCGGCGGCCTGTTCAGGTTTGCGGATGATGCCTACGACCTCGTGTCCGCCCGCCGAGAGCAGCCGCTCGAGACGGAGTGCGATCTGGCCGTGTCCTCCAGCGATGACAATGCGCATGACTACGACGGTACGTCCGAAGCACGGACCCCGCTCAGGGACTGACGCGTTCCCCGGCCAGGGCGTGGCTCAAAGCTGACGGCCCGGGCTCAAAGCTCAAGGCGGGGGCGCACAGCTCACGGGCCCGGGCTCAAGGCCCCGGATCCGCGCGCCCCTGCCGCGGCAGTTCCAGCGCCACCGCGACCGCCGAGTCGCAGTACTCGCGTACCGCGCTCGTACGCGCCACCACCCGCCCGCGATGGATCACGATCCGGCTGTACGCCAGAGACAGCACCCCCGAGATCCGCTCGCCACGCACCGCCAGCAACTCCGCCGGGAAACCGGCCTCCACCCGCACCTCGGGCAGTCCCATCGCCTCCCGCGCCGCCCCGGCCACCGACCCGTACGCGTCCTTCGCCCGCATCCCGCCCTGCGAGGCCAGCAGATACGCGGCTTCCAGCGGATCGCCGCGCCCCACCGGATTCGACACGTCCCGCAGCGCCCCGCTGCCCGCCGCGACCCGTACCCCGGCCGCGCGCAGCAGTCGCACCGGCGCGTTGCCCCGGAGTTCCACCGCCCCGCAGCCGCCCTGCGGCACGCAGACCACCGTCACGCCGGCCGCCGCGAGCTGGTCCGCGGCCCTTGCGGCCAGCTCGCGGGGCAAGCGGGCGAGCCCCGCGCACGGCCCGATCACAACCCCGGACCGCAGCCCACCCGCCATCGCCGCCAGCCGTGCGAGCCGCGCCGGGTCGTCACCGTGTGTGTGCAGATCGACCGGGCAGCCGTGCTCGGCCGCGACCTCCAGCACCGCTTCCGCGTACCCGGTCGGATCCGGGTCGGCGTCCGGGCATCCGCCCACTACCCCAGCGCCCATCTTCACCGCGTCCCGCAGCATCGCCAGACCGTCCGCCCCCGCGACGCCCGTCAGCAGCCGGGGCACCGCCACCGCCGACAGATCGGCGAGCCCGCGCAGTGAGCGCCGTGCCTGCAGGACCGCCTCCAGCGGGCCGAGCCCCTGCACATCCCCGATCCGTACGTGCGAGCGCACCGCCGTCGCCCCGTGCCCGAGCTGCAGCAGCGCGGCCTCGGTGGTACGCCGCTGGACGTCCTCAGTGTCGTACGAGACGGGCCCGGGGGAGTCGGCGGTGAGAGCGGTGTCGCCGTGGGCGTGCGGCTCGGCGGGGGCGGGGAGCAGCAGATAGCCGCTGAGATCCACTCGGGTGGAGCGCGGGGTGAGGCTGCCCGCAGTGCCGACAGCCTCGATGCGGCCGCCACTGAGCCGTACGTCGACGGTGCGGCCGTCCGTCAGCCGGGCGCCGCAGAGCAGCAGCGCAGTGGTGTCCGCGGTGTTGCCGTCGGGTGGCTGCGGCTGGCTGTCGGGCATCGCGCTCCTGGGTGGGGCGGTGGGGCTCGGGCGGCGTGACGCAGGGCAAGATCACGCGGCGTGGGTCGAGCCTAGGGGCGCGTGCAGCGCGCTTCGAGGAGGAGCGCAATAGTCGTACCGGTGTGGCCACGAGTGGCGTACGGGACGGGCGGGGTGGAGGCCCCGAGGGGAGCGTGAAACGGATTTGGGCGATCGGCGACGGACCGTGTAATGTCTTCATCGCTCGCCCCAATAGCTCAGTCGGTAGAGCGTCTCCATGGTAAGGAGAAGGTCTACGGTTCGATTCCGTATTGGGGCTCTGATGTCGGAGATCCTCACCTCCGGGTGAGGGGATCCGGTATCGCAGCGGTGTAGCTCAGTCGGTAGAGCAAGCGGCTCATAATCGCTGTGTCACCGGTTCAAGTCCGGTCACCGCTACACACAGTAGCCGATTGTGGGGTCGGTCCTCCGGTCGGCTACTCTCTTATGCGTTCACCCGTCCATCCGTCCGTCCAAGGAGCACTCACGTGGCTGCCACCGACGTCCGCCCGAAGATCACGCTGGCCTGCGTGGAGTGCAAGGAGCGGAACTACATCACCAAGAAGAACCGGCGCAACAACCCGGACCGTCTTGAGATGAAGAAGCATTGCCCGCGCTGCAACTCGCACACGGCGCACCGCGAAACGCGCTGAATCAGGCTCGTATACGAGGCCGTCCCCACTGGGGGCGGCCTCGTGTCGTTTGTAGTGGTCAATCCATCAGCTTGTGGTCAATCCATCAGGAGGGAGCCAGTCCATGGCGCTCGACCAGTCCTTCGTCGGGCGGACCTATCCGCCCACCCCGCCCTATGAGGTCGGCCGGGAGAAGATCCGTGAGTTCGCCGAGGCGGTCGGTGACGCCAATCCCGCGTACACCGACCCGGAAGCCGCCGAGGCGCTCGGCCACTCCGATGTGATCGCTCCGCCGACTTTCGCCTTTGCGATCACTTTCAAGGCGGCGGAACAGGTCATTCAGGATCCGCAGTTGGGGCTGGACTACGACCGCGTGGTGCACCGCGACCAGAAGTTCGCGTACGCGCGGCCGGTGCGGGCGGGGGACCGGCTGACGGTCACCTCCACCATCGAGACCATCAAGTCCCTTGCGGGCAACGACGTCGTGGAAATCCGGGGCGAGGTGCACGACGAGGCCGGCGAGCATGTCGTGACCGCGTGGACCAAGCTGGTGGCGCGCGCCGCCGAGGAGGCGTGATGACGGCGAAGATCTCCTACGCGGACGTCGAGGTCGGCACCGAGCTGTCGGCTCAGAGCTTCCCCGTCACCCGGGCCGCGCTGGTGCAGTACGCGGGCGCCTCGGGCGATTTCAACCCGATCCACTGGAACGAGAAGTTCGCCACGGAGGTCGGACTTCCGGACGTGATCGCGCACGGCATGTTCACCATGGCCGAGGCGGTCCGCGTGGTGACCGACTGGGTCGGCGACCCGGGCGCGGTGGTTGAGTACGGCGTGCGCTTCACCAAGCCCGTCGTCGTGCCGAACGACGAGAAGGGCGCGCTGATCGAGGTCAGCGGCAAGGTCGCGGTGAAGCTGGACGACAACCTGGTGCGGGTCGACCTGACGGCGATGTGCGCCGGGGAGAAGGTTCTCAGTATGTCCCGCGCCGTCGTGCGGCTCGCCTGAGCGGTACCGGGACAAGGTAGAGGTATGGGACAAGGTAAGGGGCACCCCTCTCTGCGGGGTGCCCCTTACTCGTTCCCGACCCGGGGCCGCCACCCGTTGACTTCATTAGTGATTGGACACTAACTTTGTTCCATGGCCAGGATGAGTGCAGAGGAGCGGCGTGAGAGCGTCATCCGCGCCGCGATCAGTGAATTCGCGCGCGGCGGGTACAACGGCACCTCGACCGAGGTGATCGCCAAGCGGGTCGGCGTATCGCAGCCGTACCTCTTCCGTCTCTTCAAGAACAAGCGGGAGCTGTTCCTGGCCGCGGCGCTCCGCTGTCTGGAGGAGACCCCCAAAGCATTTGCCGACGCCATCGAGCAGCGTCCCGACAGTTCGCCGATGGAGGCGATGGCCGCCGCGTACATGCGGCTCATCGACGACAGCGACAAGCTGCTGATGCAGATGCAGACGTATGTTGCGGTGGCCTCCGCCGATGCGGCCGGGGATCACGAGTTCGGTGAACGGATCAGGGCGGGCTGGGCCGAGGTCTGGGACCAGGCGCAGGTCGCGTTCGCCGGGGACTCGAAGCAGGCGACCGACTTTCTCGGCTGCGGCATGCTGATCAACGTTCTGGTGGCGCTGGGCTTCCCGGAGGAACACCGGGTGTGGTCCGGGCTCGACATGTCCGACATCAGGGTCACGTCGGACGCCAAGGTTCCGTCAGGCGTTCAGGCTGGTTCGGGCGCCGACGTTCCGCGCTAGTCGCGGCACCCGCCCCTTTTCCGGGGTGAGTTCTGCCCGTACAAGTTAGTCATCAATAACTAACCCTCTGGGGGATCAATGAACCAGCAAGCAGGGCGCCGCTCCAGCGCAGCCTGGGCCCTCGTCATCACCAGCGTCGCCGGCTTCATGGCGGCCCTCGACAATCTCGTCGTCACCACCGCCCTCCCCTCCATCCGCAAGGACCTCGGCGGCGCGCTGGAGGACCTCGAGTGGACGGTGAGCGCGTACACCCTCACCTTCGCCGTCCTGCTGATGCTCGGGGCCGCCCTCGGCGACCGTTTCGGCCGCCGCAGGCTGTTCATAGCGGGCCTGGTGATCTTCACCGGAGCATCCGCAGGAGCCGCCCTCGCTCCCGGTATTGACGCCCTCATCGCAGCCCGCGCCGTCCAGGGCGTCGGCGCCGCGGTCATGATGCCGCTCACTCTGACCCTGCTCACCGCGGCTGTCCCCGTAGCCCGCCGCGGTGCGGCCCTCGGCATCTTCAGCGCCGTCACCGGCCTCGCCGTCGCCAGTGGACCCCTCATCGGCGGCAGCCTCACCGAGCACATCTCCTGGCAGTGGATCTTCTGGCTGAACGTTCCGATCGGCCTTGTCCTGCTGCCCCTGGCCCGGCTGCGCCTGGACGAGTCGTACGCCCCCAACGCCCGGCTCGACATCCCCGGCACCCTGCTCGTCAGTGGTGGCCTCTTCGGCATCGTCTACGCCCTGGTCAACGGCCAGGCCGACGGCTGGACCAGCACCCCGATCCTGGCCGGCCTGACCGTGGGAACGGCGCTCGTCCTCGCCTTCGTCCGCCATGGGATCACCAGCAAGAACCCCATGCTCCCCATGCGGCTCTTCCGTGACCGCGCCTTCTTCGGGATCAATGTCGCGAGCCTGCTGATGTTCCTCGGGATGTTCGGCTCGATCTTCCTGCTCAGTCAGTTCCTGCAGGGCGTCGCAGGCTATTCGCCCACCGAGGCCGGGCTGCGGATGCTCCCCTGGACCGGCATGCCGCTGATCGTCGCGCCGATCGCCGGCTACCTCTCCGACAAGATCGGCGGGCGCCCGGTCGTCGCCACCGGCCTCGCCCTCCAGGCGATCGGCCTTGGGCTCTTCGCCATCGTCCTGGAGCCGGGTGTCTCGTACGCGGCCCAGCTGCCCGGCCTGATCCTCAGTGGCATCGGTATGGCGCTGTACTTCGCCCCCGCGGCCAGTGTGGTCATGTCCAGCGTCCGCTCCGCCGAGCAGGGGATCGCCTCCGGCGCCAACAACGCCCTGCGCGAGGTCGGCGGAGCCCTCGGCATCGCGGTCCTGGGCGCGGTCTTCGCCGTCCAGGGCGGCTACGAGACCCCCGAAGCCTTCACCGACGGCACCGTCCCGGCGCTCTGGATCGGCGCGGCGGCAGTGGCCCTCGCGGCGCTGGTCGCGCTGCTGATCCCGGGCCGCCGCCGCACGGACCCGGCGGGGACGGAGAAGGCGGCAGCGACCGCCGGGGAGCGCGCCCCCGTCGCCGTGTGACAGCCGCCGCACGGCAGCTGGGTCGCCGCTGTGTCGCAGCCGTCTCGCCGCCGTACGACAGGGTGTGTACGCATACGGTCCGTGGCCCCGCCCGAGCGGCGGGACCACGGACCGTACTCTTGTCCCCGTGCAGGAACTCCACGACGCCCCCCTCGCCCCCCTGACCACCTTCCGGCTCGGCGGCCCCGCGACCCGCCTCGTCACGGCGACCACCGACGACGAGGTGATCGCCGCCGTACGCGAGGCGGACGCCGCAGGCACCCCGCTGCTGATCATCGGCGGCGGCAGCAATCTGGTCATCGGCGACAAGGGTTTCGACGGCACCGCGCTCCGCATCGCCACCCGCGGCTTCGAACTGTCCGGCACCAAACTCGAGTTGGCGGCCGGCGAGGTCTGGACGGACGCCGTCGCGCGCACCGTCGAGGCGGGCCTCGCGGGCATCGAGTGCCTGGTCGGCATCCCCGGCTCGGCCGGCGCGACCCCGATCCAGAACGTCGGCGCGTACGGCCAGGAAGTCTCCAGCACCATCACCGAGGTCGTCGCCTACGACCGCCGCACCGGCGAGACGGTCACCGTCCCGAACGCCGAGTGTGCCTTTTCGTACCGCCACAGCCGCTTCAAGCAGCACCCGGAGCGCTATGTCGTCCTGCGCGTGCGCTTCGATCTCGAGGACGCGAACGGCCTCTCCGCACCCCTCAAGTACGCCGAGACGGCCCGCGCCCTCGGCGTCGAGGCGGGCGACCGCGTCCCGGCCGCCGCGGTGCGCGAGACCGTACTGAAGCTGCGCGCCGGCAAGGGCATGGTGCTGGACCCCGAGGACCACGACACCTGGTCCGCCGGGTCCTTCTTCACCAACCCGATCCTGACGTCCGGGGAGTACGAGTCCTTCCTCACCCGGGTCCGTGACCGGCTCGGCGAGGACGTCGCGCCGCCTGCCTTCCCGGCGGGGGACGGCCGCACCAAGACGTCGGCGGCCTGGCTGATCGACAAGGCGGGCTTCACCAAGGGGTACGGAACGGGCCCCGCCCGTATCTCCACCAAGCACACCCTCGCCCTGACCAACCGTGGCGAAGCAACCACCGAGGACCTGCTGGCCCTGGCGCGCGAGGTCGTGGCAGGCGTGCGCGAGGCGTTCGGCATCACGCTGTTCAACGAGCCTGTGACGGTCGGCGTCAGCCTCTGAAACCCTGATGGAACCTGCCGGGCTCCCCAGGTTGTCGAGTGGGTGACAGGGTCTTCGGACCACACTGCTCGGGGGGAGCGCCAGTGCGTCAGGGCGGCTCGGCTCGCGATTCGGAATTCGCGGATTTTGTGACAGCGTCACATGTGTCCCTGCTGCGGACCGCCCGTCTGCTGACGGGTGATCCGCACACGGCCGAGGATCTTGTACAGGCCGCGCTGATACGGGTCTATACGCACTGGGGCCGCTCGGCAGGCTGGGAATCGCCTCAGGCGTACACACGCAAGGTCGTAGTCAATCTCTACGCGACCTGGCGTCGCCGCCGCTGGCATACGGAGGTGGTCCGCCCGGAAGGGGATATCGCCCCGGACAGCCACGACATGGCGGGGAGCGCGGAGGCCAGGCTCGAACTGGGCCGCGCGCTCGCATGCCTGCCCCGTGCTCAGCGCGCTGCGGTGGTGCTCCGCTTCTACGAGGACCTGTCGGTGGAACAGACGGCCGAGCTGCTCGGCTGTTCGCCCGGGACGGTCAAGAGCCGTACCAACAGGGCCTTGGAGAGGCTGCGCGCTGCGGGCGCGCTCGCCGGTTATGCGGGAACCGAAAGGAGTGCGCGATGACCGAGGACGAAGACCAGTTGCGGCGAGGCCTGCGGGACTTGGCCCAGGGGCACGGCCCGGCGGGGGGACTGACGGCCGTGGAGACGTTTCTGGACAAGGCTCGCCGTGCCCGGGCCCGCCGCCGGGGGGCGGCGGCGGCCTGCGCGGTGGTGCTGATCGCGGGCGGCACGGGGCTCGGCCTGCGCATCACCGAGTCGGCTCCCCGGACCTCGGATTCGGTCGCCGCGATCTGGACTGACCAGGCGGACCGCCCTCTGGAGCTGGGCCCGGCCGACCCGCAGATCGGGGTTGCGTACCCGTACGACCTCGTCCGGAGCTGTGATCTGCGGTTTGCCGTGTTCGGCGGCAGTAAGTGGGTCACTGACACGGAAGTTGCGTTGGCAGGCACCGCGAAGGCGCCGGAAATCGTCCTCCACGGCGACCGGGTGTCCGGCCGCATGACGCTGAAATCGAAGGACGTCGCCCGGTTCGAGTTCGGGTCCGGGTCGATGAAACGGACGCTGACCTTCCGCCCGGTGTCCGGAGGCGGGCACTGCCCCCTCTTGCCCCCACCGAACCCGGCCAAGCCGCCGGTCCTGGAGCAACCGCCCGAGAATGCTGTGGAGGGATCCTGGTACCCGCACGGTCTCTACGTTCACTGCGGTCTCCGCTACACCGGTTTCGACGGGCGGGGGTGGGTGACCATCCGTGACTACTCGAAGGAGACCGGCATAGATGCCAGCGGGCGGTACACGATCGTGACCGGTTTCATGCGGTTGCAGGGCGACAAACTCCGGTTCGATTCTCCAGGTCGGGACCCGATCGAATTCCGCCCCGCAGGGGCGGGTGAGAAGCCGCCCCTGTGCGCCTGACCGGTGGTCCGGCGGGTGTCTTTTGGATCGGGCTGTATTCAGACGCCCCCTGGAAAGATCTTCAGCAGCCTCCTAGTACGCCACCCCCACCGCCTGCTTCAGCGTCGCCGCGTCATCCACCATCGCCAGCATCGCGTGCGCCACGTCCGCCCGCCCGATCTTCGACCCGCCCCGCAGATTCGCCCCCACGGCCGTCCGGTACACCCCTGTCACCGGCATATCCACCAGCCTCGGCGGCCGCACCGACGTCCAGTCGGTCGCGCTGCCGCGGAGCTCCTCCTCCATCGTCCGCAGGTCGTCGTAGTGCTTGCGCAGGATCCGCGAGATCAGCGGCGTCCCGATGTGGCGCAGGAAGAACGTCTCGTTCTCCGGTACGGGCCCGAGCGGTGCGGCGCTCACCACCAGGAAGCGGCGCACCCCCTCCGCGTCCAGCGCCCGAAGGATCACCCGCGTCAGGCCCGACGCGATGCCCACCTGCTTCTTCGTGCGCGGGCCGAGCCCCGAGAACACCGCGTCCCGGCCGGCCACGGCCGGCCTCAGCGCCTCCGGGTCGTCGAGGGCGGCCGTGACGATCTCCAAGCCCTCGCCCTTCACCGTCAGCCGTGCCGGGTCCCTCACCATCGCCGTCACCTCATGCCCCGCCGCCAGGGCCTGGCGGACGATCTCCTGGCCGATTCCGCCGGTCGCACCGAAAACTGTGAGCTTCATGGCGCATCCCTTCTCGGGTGGGTAAGTGTTCACTCACCTCTAGGGTGGGTAAGTACTCACCCACCCGTCAAGGCCCCACAAGTCCCGATGCGAGGATTCTCTTGCAGAAACCCGCCCGCGCCCGCATCCTCGACGCCGCACACGAGCTCATGCTCACCATCGGCCTCGCCCGCGCGACCACCAAGGAGATCGCCAAAGCGGCCGGCTGCTCGGAGGCGGCGCTCTACAAGTACTTCGCGAACAAGGAAGAGCTGTTCGTGACCGTGCTCAAGGAGCGGCTGCCCAAGCTCAACCCGCTGCTGGACCGGCTCGTCGAGCACCCGGGGAAGCGGACCGTCGAGGAGAACCTCACCGAGATCGCCCGGGAGGCCGCGCTCTTCTACGCCGAGAGCTTCCCGATCGCCGCCTCGCTCTACGCCGAGCCCAAGCTCAAGCAACGCCACGACGCGACCATGCGCGAGATGGGCCGGGGCCCGCACGTGCCCATCCGGAGGCTCGACGCCTACCTCCGCGCCGAGCAGGCAGCGGGCCGTATCGGGCCCGACGCCGACACCTACGCGGCCGCGTCCCTGCTGCTCGGCGCGTGCGCACAGCGTGCCTTCGCGTACGACATGACCGAGGACGGAAAGCCTCCGCAGCCGGTCGACGAGTTCGCCGCGAGCCTGGTCCGCACCCTGCTGCGCGGAATCGGCTAGCGCCCGCTAGCCGGCCAGCCAGTCGTCGATCCCCGCCAGCAGCTTGTTCCGTACATCCTCCGGCGCCGCCGAGCCCCGCACCGACTGCCGCGCCAGCTCTGCCAGTTCGGCGTCCGTGAAGCCGTGGTGCTTCCGCGCCAGTTCGTACTGCGCCGCCAGCCGCGAGCCGAACAGCAGCGGGTCGTCCGCCCCCAGCGCCATCGGCACGCCCGCCTCGTACAGCGTCCGCAGCGGCACGTCCGTCGGCTTCTCGTACACGCCCAGCGCCACATTCGACGACGGGCACACCTCGCAGGTCACCCCGCGCTCGGCCAGCTTCCGCAGCAGCCGGGGGTCCTCCGCCGCCCGCACCCCGTGCCCGATGCGCGAGGCGTGCAGGTCGTCCAGGCAGTCCCGTACGGAGGCGGGGCCCGTCAGCTCGCCACCGTGCGGCGCCGCCAGCAGGCCGCCGTCCCGGGCGATCGCGAAGGCGCGGTCGAAGTCCCTTGCCATGCCCCGGCGTTCGTCGTTGGAGAGGCCGAAGCCGACGACCCCGCGGTCCGCGTACCGGACCGCGAGTCGAGCGAGCGTACGGGCGTCCAGCGGGTGCTTCATCCGGTTAGCGGCGACCAGCACCCGCAGGCCGAGACCGGTCTCCCGCCCGGCACGCTCCACGGCGTCCAGGATGATCTCCAGCGCCGGGATCAGGCCGCCCAGCATGGGGGCGTACGAGGTCGGGTCGACCTGGATCTCGAGCCAGCCCGAGCCGTCCCGCACATCCTCCTCTGCCGCCTCGCGCACCAGCCGCTGGATGTCCTCGGGGGAGCGCAGACAGGACCGCGCGATGTCGTAGAGCCGCTGGAAACGGAACCAGCCGCGTTCGTCAGTCGCCCGCAGCTTGGGCGGTTCACCGCTGGTCAGCGCATCGGGCAGATGGACGCCGTACTTGTCGGCGAGCTCGAGCAGGGTGGTAGGCCGCATCGACCCGGTGAAGTGCAGATGCAGATGGGCCTTCGGCAGCAGCCTGAGGTCTCGTACGTGCTCCATTGCAGGATCTTGCCGCACGCGCGCGCAGACCGGCAGCCCCTTTCCCCGATCGGGCGCTTGCCCGAACGAAGAACCGGGAACGGGAACGGGCCCCCGGCCGCAGCCGGGAGCCCGTTTCGCGCCACTCAGTCACTCGCGTCACTCACGTCACTCACGTGAGGAGGCCCGACTGCTTCAGTCGCGCGCCTCCGCCAGCAGCTTCTGCAGCCGCGAGACACCCTCGACCAGGTCCTCGTCGCCCAGTGCGTACGACAGCCGCAGATAGCCCGGCGTACCGAAGGCCTCGCCCGGTACGACAGCCACCTCGGCCTCCTCCAGGATCAGCGCCGCCAGCTCCACCGAGGTCTGCGGGCGGCTGCCGCGGATCTCCTTGCCCAGCAGCGCCTTCACCGAGGGGTACACGTAGAACGCGCCCTCCGGCTCCGGGCACAGCACGCCGTCGATCTCGTTGAGCATCCGCACGATCGTCTGGCGGCGGCGGTCGAAGGCCGTGCGCATCTCGTCGACCGCGTCCAGCGAACCCGAGACGGCGGCCAGCGCGGCCACCTGCGCCACGTTCGACACATTGGAGGTGGCGTGCGACTGCAGGTTGGTCGCGGCCTTCACCACATCCTTCGGGCCGACGATCCACCCCACACGCCAGCCAGTCATCGCATAGGTCTTGGCCACACCGTTGACCACGATGCACTTGTCGCGCAGCTCGGGCACGAGCGTCGGCAGCGAGGTGAAGGTGGCGTCGCCGTACACAAGGTGCTCGTAGATCTCATCCGTCAGGACCCACAGCCCGTGCTCGACGGCCCAGCGTCCGATCGCCTCCGCGTCGGCCCGGTTGTAGACCGCGCCGGTCGGGTTGGACGGCGAGACGAAGAGCACGACCTTCGTACGCTCCGTGCGCGCCGCCTCCAGCTGTTCCACGGAGACCCGGTAGCCGGTGGTCTCATCGGCCACGACCTCGACCGGGACACCGCCCGCGAGGCGGATCGACTCGGGGTACGTCGTCCAGTACGGCGCCGGGACGATGACCTCGTCGCCCGGGTCGAGGATCGCCGCGAACGCCTCGTAGATCGCCTGCTTGCCACCGTTGGTGACCAGGATCTGGGCGGCCTCGACCTCGTAACCGGAGTCGCGCAGCGTCTTGGCGGCGATGGCGGCCTTGAGCTCGGGGAGCCCGCCGGCCGGGGTATAGCGGTGGTACTTCGGGTTGCGGCAGGCCTCGATCGCGGCCTCGACGATGTAGTCGGGTGTCGGGAAGTCCGGCTCACCCGCGCCGAAGCCGATCACCGGACGCCCGGCGGCCTTGAGAGCCTTTGCCTTGGCGTCGACGGCGAGGGTCGCGGACTCGGAGATCGCGCCGATGCGGGCGGAGACCCGGCGCTCGGTGGGAGGGGTTGCAGCGCTCATACGGCCCATCGTCCCAGACGGCCGACGCACCCGGCACACAGGTTTCGAGTAGCGGACAGGAACCGTCCGGGAGCTATCTGTTCGACGCCGGGCCTGCGACCACGTACACTCACTCGTCGTTGGCCCCTCACCAACCACATCTGCGGATGCGGTAGGTTGGGGAAACCACAAAGGGTCGTAGCTCAATTGGTAGAGCACTGGTCTCCAAAACCAGCGGTTGGGGGTTCAAGTCCCTCCGGCCCTGCTACACACACCTTCGCCAGGATGTGTGCGCATGTATGTATGTATTTCATTGCACAGCCGTGCGGCTCAACCGGGCGCGGCACGGCCACGACCCGGAATCAGGTGAGAGATCGTGACGGACGCCGTGGGCTCCATCGACATGCCTGATGCCGATGATGAGGCGCCGGAGTCGAAGAAGAAGACTCGTAAGGGCGGCAAGCGCGGAAAGAAGGGTCCACTGGGCCGTCTCGCGCTCTTCTACCGCCAGATCATCGCCGAGCTGCGCAAGGTCGTCTGGCCGACTCGCAGCCAGCTGACGACTTACACGACAGTGGTGATTGTCTTCGTAGTCGTCATGATTGGTCTTGTGACCGTGATTGACTATGGGTTCCAGGAAGCCGTCAAGTACGTCTTCGGCTGATCCGCGAAGGGCGCCGGCAGCGGCGCCCCTTTCGCATGTTCCACCCCATCTGTATCCAGGAAGAAGCAGCCACCGTGTCTGACCCGAACCTGAACGACGCCGTCGAGCCCGTGGAGGGCGAAGAGGCTGCGGCGACGGCCGAGGCGGCCGAGGCTGCGCCGGACACGGTCGACGACGACGCGCTCGAAATCATCGAAGGGGCCGACGAGGTCGACCTCGCCGAGGCTGCCGACGTCGCCGCGGGTGAGCCGGCCGAAGAGGCCGCGATGCACGTCGAGGACGAGGCCACCGCCGTCGCCGAGGTGGAAGAGGACGAGACCGCCGCGGCCGACGTCGAGGATGCCGAAGAGGCCGCCGACGCCGAGCCGGCCGAGCCCGAGGCCCCGGCCGACCCGGTCGCCGCCCTCCGCGAGGAGCTGCGCGGTCTGCCGGGCGAGTGGTACGTCATCCACACGTACGCCGGATACGAGAAGCGCGTGAAGGCCAACCTTGAGCAGCGCGCCGTCTCTCTGAACGTCGAGGACTTCATCTACCAGGCCGAAGTGCCCGAGGAAGAGATCGTCCAGATCAAGAACGGCGAGCGCAAGAACGTCCGCCAGAACAAGCTTCCCGGGTACGTCCTGGTCCGCATGGACCTGACGAACGAGTCCTGGGGCGTCGTCCGCAACACCCCTGGCGTCACCGGCTTCGTGGGCAACGCGTACGACCCGTACCCGCTGACCCTGGACGAGATCGTCAAGATGCTCGCCCCGGAGGCCGAGGAGAAGGCCGCGCGCGAGGCCGCCGAGGCCGAGGGCAAGCCGGCTCCGTCGCGCAAGGTCGAGGTTCAGGTACTGGACTTCGAGGTCGGCGACTCGGTCACCGTCACCGACGGCCCGTTCGCGACGCTGCAGGCGACGATCAACGAGATCAACGCCGACTCGAAGAAGGTCAAGGGCCTCGTCGAGATCTTCGGCCGCGAGACCCCGGTCGAGCTGAGCTTCGACCAGATCCAGAAGAACTGAAGCCTTCTGGAACATACGCTTCCGAACAGGTCAGACCGGCCCTCGTGGCCGCTCTGACCTGCTCGGTTTTTGGCCGCACAGCTATACCCGTTATCGTTGTGCGGTATGCCTCCATCCGGATGATCGGGTGGAGCGCTGGAAACTCTCACTAGGACCCGGAGAGAGCAATGCCTCCCAAGAAGAAGAAGGTCACGGGGCTTATCAAGCTCCAGATCCAGGCCGGCGCGGCCAACCCGGCTCCGCCGGTCGGCCCCGCGCTCGGTCAGCACGGCGTCAACATCATGGAGTTCTGCAAGGCCTACAACGCCGCGACCGAGTCGCAGCGTGGCATGGTCGTGCCGGTGGAGATCACGGTCTACGAGGACCGTTCCTTCACCTTCATCACCAAGACTCCGCCGGCCGCCAAGCTGATCCTCAAGGCCGCGGGTGTGGACAAGGGCTCCGGCGAGCCTCACAAGACCAAGGTCGCCAAGCTCACCGGCGCCCAGGTCCGCGAGATCGCCACGGTCAAGATGCCCGACCTGAACGCCAACGACCTGGACGCCGCGTCGAAGATCATCGCCGGCACCGCCCGTTCCATGGGCATCACGGTCGAGGGCTGATCAGCCCCCCGAAGACCTCCAGTGGTAGGGCCAAGCGCTGGTCCGCACCACGACTCCACACCTGCCACGCGGCGTCAGCCGCATGGTGTTACTGCACACAGGAGCAGAAGTGAAGCGCAGCAAGACTCTCCGCGCTGCGGACGCCAAGATCGACCGGGAGAAGCTGTACGCCCCGCTCGAGGCCGTCCGTCTCGCCAAGGACACCACCGCCACCAAGTTCGACGGCACCGTCGAGGTCGCCATGCGTCTGGGTGTTGACCCGCGCAAGGCCGACCAGATGGTCCGCGGCACCGTGAACCTTCCGCACGGCACCGGCAAGACCGCCCGGGTCCTGGTCTTCGCGACCGGTGACCGTGCTGCGGCCGCGGAAGCCGCTGGCGCCGACATTGTCGGCTCCGACGAACTGATCGACGAGGTCGCGAAGGGCCGTCTGGACTTCGACGCCGTCGTCGCCACCCCGGACCTCATGGGCAAGGTCGGCCGCCTCGGCCGCGTGCTCGGTCCGCGTGGTCTGATGCCGAACCCGAAGACCGGCACCGTCACCCCCGATGTCGTCAAGGCTGTGAACGACATCAAGGGCGGCAAGATCGAGTTCCGCGTCGACAAGCACTCGAACCTGCACTTCATCATCGGCAAGGTCTCCTTCGACGAGACGAAGCTGGTCGAGAACTACGCCGCGGCGCTGGAGGAGATCCTCCGTCTGAAGCCGTCCGCCGCGAAGGGCCGCTACATCAAGAAGGCGACCCTGACCACGACGATGGGCCCCGGCATCCCGCTGGACTCCAACCGCACCCGCAACCTCCTCGTCGAGGAGGACCCGGCCGCCGTCTGAATCTGACGGCAGCCGCGGGTCTCGCGTACTGAGCCGGCCCCCGCACCTCTTCGGAGATGTGGGGGCCGGTTTTCGTTGTCCCTGTGTCATAGGCGTGCGTTACGGTTCAAGCGTTCGCATACAACAAGGGGTGGGGCATGACCATGTCCGCATGGACGCGCGCGGGCGTCTCGCTGACGGCTGTGGCCGTCGTAGTCGGCGCAGCAGGCTGTCAGGGTGGCAATGGGGAGAAGAAGGCCGCCGAGACGCCCAGGAAGACCGAGACCCAGTCCCGCGCGGCGGTGACGCAGGTCCTCACGGCGGCGTACAAGAAGACCTCGGCCGCGAAGTCGGCGAAGGTCCGAATGACGATGGCGATGCCGGCCGCCATGGACGGCGGGGGCACCATGGAGATGTCCGGAGTCATGGGGTGGGACCCCACGGTGATGGACATGACCATGAAGGGTTCCATGTTCAAGGCTGACCCGGACGCCCCGGAGCAGATACGCATGGTGTGGCTGAACAACGCCATGTACATGGACATGGGCGCCAAGGCCGCCAAGGACATGGACGGCAAGCGCTGGATGAAGCTCGACCTCGGTGCCGCCGCCGAGGCGTCGGGGGACAAGGCGCTGCAGAAGCAGATGACCGGCAGCCTGGAGAGCATGAACCAGGACCCGGCCCAGCAGCTCGCGCTGCTGCTCGAGTCGCCGAATCTCAAGCACGTCGGCGCGGAGAAGGTCGATGGGGTCGAGGCCCAGCACTACAAGGGCACGCTGACGCTCGAAGAGATGGTGGCGTCGAACAAGTCGCTCAAGACGCTCAGCGAGAAGCAGCGCCAGGACCTCCTCGCCAATATGAAGAAGTCCGGCATCAAGGGGTACGACACCGAGGTCTGGGTCAACCAGGACAACTACCCCGTGAAGATGGACATCGGCATGGACAGCCCCGAGGGCAAGGTGAAGATCGTCGCCAACTACTCGGACTACGGCGCCAAGGCCACCGTGCAGGCGCCGCCGGCCGGGGACACCTTCGACCTCATGGAGATGCTGAAGAAGGCCGGCGAGGGCATGGAGTCCGCGGGACAGAGCTGACGCAGCCCGATTTGCCTCACCGGGATCCTCTCCCGTACTCTTCCACAGAAGCCAAAGACCGCTGGTCGTTGCCGTGCTCTCGTAAGAGGATGCGGCGGCCGAAGGATCCGCTGACTGCGGACGTCCTGCGCAGGTGACTGTGGAAAGCTCCCGGAGTTCATTCCGGTCGAGCTACGCCCCGTGCGCCTGCGCCGGGGCGTTTCGTTTTGTTCAGCCCCTTCTGAGCGGTCCTCATCACCCGGAAGGAGGCCGACGCTCTATGGCAAGGCCCGACAAGGCTGCCGCGGTAGCCGAGCTCGCGGACCAGTTCCGCAGCTCGAACGCCGCCGTGCTGACCGAGTACCGGGGTCTCACCGTGGCTCAGCTCAAGGAGCTGCGCCGTTCGCTCGGTGAGAACGCCCAGTACGCCGTGGTGAAGAACACGCTGACCAAGATTGCGGCCAACGAGGCCGGGATCAACGCGCTCGACGACCTGTTCGCGGGTCCGACGGCGGTTGCCTTCGTCACCGGTGACCCGGTGGAGTCGGCGAAGGGTCTTCGTGACTTCGCCAAGGACAACCCCAACCTCATCATCAAGGGCGGTGTCCTTGACGGTAAGGCGCTGTCCGCCGATGAGATCAAGAAGCTTGCGGACCTCGAGTCCCGCGAGGTTCTGCTCGCCAAGCTGGCGGGCGCCATGAAGGGCAAGCAGTCTCAGGCTGCCGCGCTCTTCCAGGCGCTTCCCTCGAAGTTCGTCCGCACCGCGGAGGCGCTTCGTGCCAAGAAGGCCGAGCAGGGCGGTGCCGAGTAATTCGGCTCGCGCATTGACCGTCGCCGCGTAGTGCGGCCGGTCGCAGCGGGCCGATGTACGCCCGCCGACACAGACAACCGGCACCAGCCGAATTAGTGGAAGGACCGCCATCATGGCGAAGCTCAGCCAGGACGACCTGCTTGCGCAGTTCGAGGAGATGACCCTCATCGAGCTCTCCGAGTTCGTGAAGGCCTTCGAGGAGAAGTTCGACGTCACCGCCGCCGCTCCGGTCGCCGCTGCCGCTGGTGGCGCCGCTGTCGCCCCGGCCGAGGCCGAGGCCGAGCAGGACGAGTTCGACGTCATCCTCACCGGCGCCGGCGAGAAGAAGATCCAGGTGATCAAGGTCGTGCGTGAGCTGACCTCCCTGGGCCTGAAGGAGGCCAAGGACCTCGTCGACGGCGCCCCGAAGCCCGTCCTCGAGAAGGTCGCCAAGGAGGCCGCCGAGAAGGCTGCCGAGTCCCTCAAGGGCGCCGGCGCGTCCGTCGAGGTCAAGTGACTTTCTGAGTCTCTGACTCAAGGTTCCGCGAGGGACCGCTGAAGGCACAGCAGAAGGGCGATCACCCATCCGGGTGGTCGCCCTTCGGCATTGCCGTGGCGGCTGCCTTGCTCTTCGGTGTGCGGCGAGTATCGTGATCTTCGTCGTACGCCTCGCTGTGTCCCAGCAGCCCCGTTTGGGCTGGGGGGCCTTGACGAACCGCACGCAGCGCGCAATTCTCAGGACGCGTCGTCACAACGATCCGTATCCGAGGCATGGATCGGCGACCGAACGGGCAGTATCGAGGTGCGCCACACGGCGCGAGGGTGTCGCGGAGTTGAGAACAACGAGGGTTTCGAAAACCCGCACTGGACATCAGTGTGCCAACTGGCTACACTGACCCTTTGCGCTGCCTGTTAGCTGCCCCCTGCCCGTCACCAGGGGCATCCCCACGTATGAGCACCGTAGATTGAATAATCCCTCACCTGGGATTTCTATCTCCGTGCCCAGCATGGGACCGGTACGCGCGTAGTGAGTCCGAGCCCTCGGAAGGACCCCCTCTTGGCCGCCTCGCGCAACGCCTCGACCGCGAATACGAACAACGGCGCCAGCACCGCCCCGCTGCGCATCTCCTTTGCAAAGATCAAGGAGCCCCTCGAGGTTCCGAACCTCCTCGCGCTGCAGACCGAGAGCTTTGACTGGCTGCTCGGCAATGCCGCCTGGAAGGCTCGTGTCGAGGCGGCTCTGGACAGCGGACAGGACGTCCCCACAAAGTCCGGCCTGGAGGAGATCTTCGAGGAGATCTCTCCGATCGAGGACTTCTCCGGGTCGATGTCGCTGACCTTCCGCGACCACCGCTTCGAGCCTCCGAAGAACTCCATTGACGAGTGCAAGGAGCGCGACTTCACGTACGCTGCCCCGCTTTTCGTCACGGCCGAGTTCACCAACAACGAGACCGGCGAGATCAAGTCCCAGACGGTCTTCATGGGCGACTTCCCGCTCATGACCAACAAGGGCACCTTCGTCATCAACGGCACCGAGCGTGTCGTGGTGTCGCAGCTGGTCCGCTCGCCGGGTGTCTACTTCGACTCCAACATCGACAAGACGTCCGACAAGGACATCTTCACGGCCAAGATCATCCCGTCCCGGGGTGCCTGGCTCGAGATGGAGATCGACAAGCGCGACATGGTCGGTGTCCGCATCGACCGCAAGCGCAAGCAGTCCGTCACCGTCCTGCTCAAGGCTCTCGGTTGGACCACCGAGCAGATCCTCGAGGAGTTCGGCGAGTACGAGTCCATGCGCGCCACCCTGGAGAAGGACCACACCCAGGGCCAGGACGACGCGCTGCTCGACATCTACCGCAAGCTGCGCCCGGGTGAGCCCCCGACCCGCGAGGCCGCTCAGACGCTGCTCGAGAACCTCTACTTCAACCCGAAGCGCTACGACCTCGCCAAGGTCGGCCGCTACAAGGTGAACAAGAAGCTCGGCGCCGACGAGCCGCTGGACGCCGGCGTGCTCACCAGCGACGACGTCATCGCGACCATCAAGTACCTGGTCAAGCTGCACGCCGGTGAGACCGAGACGGTCGGCGAGAGCGGCACCCAGATCGTCGTCGAGACCGACGACATCGACCACTTCGGCAACCGTCGTCTGCGTAACGTCGGCGAGCTCATCCAGAACCAGGTCCGCACGGGTCTGGCTCGTATGGAGCGCGTCGTGCGTGAGCGCATGACGACCCAGGACGTCGAGGCGATCACGCCGCAGACCCTGATCAACATCCGGCCGGTCGTCGCCTCCATCAAGGAGTTCTTCGGCACCAGCCAGCTGTCGCAGTTCATGGACCAGAACAACCCGCTGTCGGGTCTCACCCACAAGCGCCGTCTGTCGGCTCTTGGCCCGGGTGGTCTCTCCCGTGAGCGGGCCGGCTTCGAGGTCCGTGACGTGCACCCGTCGCACTACGGCCGCATGTGCCCGATCGAGACCCCTGAAGGCCCGAACATCGGTCTGATCGGTTCGCTCGCCTCGTACGGACGCGTCAACGCGTTCGGTTTCGTCGAGACGCCGTACCGCAAGGTCGTCGACGGCGTCGTCACCGACGAGGTCGACTACCTGACCGCCGACGAGGAAGACCGCTTCGTCATCGCCCAGGCGAACGCGACGCTCTCCGAGGACCTGCGGTTCACCGAGCCGCGCGTCCTGGTGCGCCGTCGTGGCGGCGAGGTCGACTACATCCCGGGCGACGACGTCGACTACATGGATGTCTCGCCGCGCCAGATGGTGTCGGTCGCGACCGCCATGATCCCGTTCCTCGAGCACGACGACGCCAACCGTGCCCTCATGGGCGCGAACATGATGCGCCAGGCAGTTCCGCTGATCACGGCGGAGGCGCCGCTGGTCGGCACCGGCATGGAGTACCGCTGCGCGGTCGACGCCGGTGACGTCATCAAGGCGGAGAAGGAAGGTGTCGTCCAGGAGGTCTCCGCGGACTACATCACCGTCGCCAACGACGACGGCACCTACACCACGTACCGCATCGCCAAGTTCTCCCGGTCGAACCAGGGCACCTCGGTCAACCAGAAGGTTGTCGTGGACGAGGGCTCCCGGGTCGTCGAGGGCCAGGTCCTCGCCGACGGTCCGGCCACCGAGCAGGGCGAGATGGCGCTCGGCAAGAACCTGCTGGTCGCGTTCATGCCGTGGGAGGGTCACAACTACGAGGACGCGATCATCCTGTCGCAGCGCCTCGTGCAGGACGACGTCCTCTCCTCGATCCACATCGAGGAGCACGAGGTCGACGCCCGTGACACCAAGCTCGGCCCCGAGGAGATCACCCGGGACATCCCGAACGTCTCCGAGGAGGTCCTCGCCGACCTCGACGAGCGCGGCATCATCCGCATCGGTGCCGAGGTCGTCGCCGGTGACATCCTGGTCGGCAAGGTCACGCCCAAGGGTGAGACCGAGCTGACCCCGGAGGAGCGGCTGCTCCGCGCGATCTTCGGTGAGAAGGCGCGTGAGGTCCGTGACACCTCGCTGAAGGTGCCGCACGGCGAGACCGGCAAGGTCATCGGCGTACGGGTCTTCGACCGCGAGGAGGGCGACGAGCTGCCGCCGGGCGTGAACCAGCTGGTTCGCGTGTACGTCGCGCAGAAGCGCAAGATCACCGATGGTGACAAGCTCGCCGGCCGTCACGGCAACAAGGGCGTCATCTCGAAGATCCTGCCGATCGAGGACATGCCGTTCCTGGAGGACGGCACCCCGGTCGACATCATCCTCAACCCGCTGGGTGTCCCGTCCCGAATGAACCCGGGACAGGTCCTCGAGATCCACCTCGGCTGGCTCGCCAGCCGCGGCTGGGACGTCTCCGGTCTCGCCGACGACTGGGCGCAGCGCCTGCAGGCCATCGGCGCCGACCAGGTCGCCCCCGGCACCAACGTCGCGACCCCGGTCTTCGACGGTGCGCGCGAGGACGAGATCGCCGGGCTCTTCGAGGCCACGATCCCGAACCGTGACGGTGACCGGCTGGTCCAGTCGTCCGGCAAGGCCAACCTGTTCGACGGCCGCTCCGGTGAGCCGTTCCCGGACCCGATCTCGATCGGGTACATGTACATCCTCAAGCTCCACCACCTGGTCGACGACAAGCTGCACGCCCGTTCGACCGGTCCGTACTCGATGATCACCCAGCAGCCGCTGGGTGGTAAGGCCCAGTTCGGTGGCCAGCGATTCGGTGAGATGGAGGTGTGGGCGCTGGAGGCTTACGGCGCCGCATACGCCCTCCAGGAGCTGCTGACCATCAAGTCCGACGACGTCACCGGCCGCGTGAAGGTCTACGAGGCCATCGTCAAGGGCGAGAACATCCCCGAGCCCGGCATTCCCGAGTCCTTCAAGGTGCTCATCAAGGAAATGCAGTCGCTCTGTCTCAACGTGGAGGTGCTGTCCTCGGACGGCATGTCTATCGAGATGCGTGACACGGACGAGGACGTCTTCCGCGCTGCGGAGGAGCTCGGTATCGACCTGTCCCGGCGCGAGCCGAGCAGCGTCGAAGAGGTCTGACGGGTCTGGCCGGGGCTCTGAACAAAGAGCCCCGGCCCTGCCCCGGACCCGTACAGACCATGATTGAGACTCGACCCCGAAAGAGGGATTGACGACAAAGTGCTCGACGTCAACTTCTTCGACGAGCTGCGGATCGGCCTTGCCACCGCGGACGACATCCGACAGTGGTCCCACGGCGAGGTCAAGAAGCCGGAGACCATCAACTACCGCACGCTCAAGCCCGAGAAGGACGGACTCTTCTGCGAGAAGATCTTCGGTCCGACCCGGGACTGGGAGTGCTACTGCGGTAAGTACAAGCGTGTCCGCTTCAAGGGCATCATCTGTGAGCGCTGTGGCGTCGAAGTCACCCGCGCCAAGGTGCGCCGTGAGCGGATGGGCCACATTGAGCTGGCCGCGCCTGTCACGCACATCTGGTACTTCAAGGGCGTCCCGTCGCGCCTTGGCTACCTGCTCGACCTCGCGCCGAAGGACCTCGAGAAGGTCATCTACTTCGCCGCGTACATGATCACGTTCGTGGACGAGGAGCGCCGTACGCGCGACCTGCCCTCGCTGGAGGCGCATGTCTCCGTCGAGCGCCAGCAGGTCGAGAACCGCCGCGACGCCGACCTCGAGGCCCGCGCCAAGAAGCTCGAGACCGACCTGGCCGAGCTCGAGGCCGAGGGCGCCAAGGCCGACGTGCGCCGCAAGGTGCGCGAAGGCGCCGAGCGTGAGATGAAGCAGCTGCGCGACCGTGCGCAGCGCGAGATCGACCGTCTCGACGAGGTGTGGAACCGCTTCAAGAACCTCAAGGTCCAGGACCTGGAGGGCGACGAGCTGCTCTACCGCGAGCTGCGTGACCGCTTCGGCACGTACTTCGACGGCTCGATGGGTGCGGCGGCGCTGCAGAAGCGCCTGGAGTCCTTCGACCTCGAGGAGGAGGCCGAGCGTCTCCGGGAGATCATCCGTACAGGCAAGGGCCAGAAGAAGACCCGTGCGCTCAAGCGCCTCAAGGTCGTCTCCGCGTTCCTGCAGACCAGCAACAGCCCCAAGGGCATGGTGCTGGACTGCGTGCCGGTCATCCCGCCGGACCTGCGTCCGATGGTGCAGCTGGACGGTGGCCGCTTCGCGACCTCCGACCTGAACGACCTGTACCGCCGTGTGATCAACCGCAACAACCGCCTCAAGCGTCTCCTTGACCTCGGTGCCCCCGAGATCATCGTGAACAACGAGAAGCGGATGCTGCAGGAGGCCGTCGACGCGCTGTTCGACAACGGCCGCCGTGGTCGCCCGGTGACCGGTCCCGGTAACCGCCCGCTGAAGTCCCTGAGCGACATGCTCAAGGGCAAGCAGGGTCGTTTCCGTCAGAACCTGCTCGGTAAGCGAGTCGACTACTCGGCCCGTTCCGTCATCGTCGTCGGCCCGCAGCTCAAGCTGCACCAGTGCGGTCTGCCGAAGGCCATGGCGCTGGAGCTCTTCAAGCCGTTCGTGATGAAGCGCCTGGTCGATCTGAACCACGCGCAGAACATCAAGTCGGCGAAGCGCATGGTCGAGCGCGGCCGCACGGTCGTGTACGACGTGCTGGAAGAGGTCATCGCCGAGCACCCGGTTCTGCTGAACCGTGCGCCGACGCTGCACCGCCTCGGCATCCAGGCCTTCGAGCCGCAGCTGGTCGAGGGCAAGGCCATCCAGATCCACCCGCTCGTCTGCACCGCGTTCAACGCGGACTTCGACGGTGACCAGATGGCCGTCCACCTGCCGCTCTCCGCGGAGGCGCAGGCCGAGGCACGCATCCTGATGCTGTCCTCGAACAACATCCTGAAGCCGGCCGACGGCCGTCCGGTCACCATGCCGACCCAGGACATGGTGCTGGGCCTCTTCTTCCTCACGACCGACGAGGAAGAGCGCAAGGTCATCGGCGAGGGCCGGTCCTTCGGCTCCACGGCCGAGGCGATCATGGCGTTCGACGCCCGCGAGCTCTCGCTCCAGGCGAAGGTCGACATCCGCTTCCCCGTCGGCACCATTCCGCCGCGCGGCTGGGTTCCCCCGGCCGAGCAGGGCGCCGCAGACATCAGCGGCGCCGCGGGTGAGTGGCAGCAGGGTGACAGCTTCCGGCTGCGTACGACTCTGGGCCGCGCGCTCTTCAACGAGCTGCTGCCCGAGGACTACCCCTTCGTCGACTACTCGGTCGGCAAGAAGCAGCTCTCCGAGATCGTCAACGATCTGGCCGAGCGCTACCCCAAGGTCATCGTGGCGGCGACGCTCGACAACCTGAAGGCGGCCGGCTTCTACTGGGCGACCCGCTCCGGTGTCACCGTGGCCATCTCCGACGTCGTGGTCCCCGAGGCCAAGAAGGCGATCGTCGCGGGCTACGAGGCGCAGGACGAGAAGGTCCAGAAGCAGTACGAGCGCGGTCTGATCACCAAGGACGAGCGCACCCAGGAGCTCATCGCGATCTGGACCAAGGCGACCAACGAGGTTGCCGAGGCCATGAACGAGAACTTCCCGAAGACCAACCCCATCTTCATGATGGTCAACTCGGGTGCTCGTGGAAACATGATGCAGATGCGTCAGATCGCCGGTATGCGTGGTCTGGTGTCCAACGCCAAGAACGAGACCATCCCGCGGCCGATCAAGGCGTCGTTCCGTGAGGGTCTGTCCGTGCTGGAGTACTTCATCTCCACCCACGGTGCCCGTAAGGGTCTGGCCGACACCGCCCTGCGTACCGCCGACTCGGGTTACCTGACCCGTCGTCTGGTGGACGTCTCGCAGGACGTCATCATCCGCGAAGAGGACTGTGGCACCGACCGCGGCCTCAAGCTGCGGATCGCCGAGCGCGGCGCCGACGGTGTGCTGCGCAAGGCGGAGGACGTCGAGACGTCCGTGTACGCGCGGATGCTCGCCGAGGACGTCGTCGTCGACGGCAAGGTCATCGCGCCGGCCAATGTCGACCTGGGCGATGTGCTCATCGACGCGGTCGTCGCCGCGGGCGTCGAGGAGGTCAAGACCCGTTCGGTCCTGACCTGTGAGTCCGCGGTCGGCACGTGTGCGTACTGCTACGGCCGTTCGCTCGCCACCGGCAAGCTGGTGGACATCGGTGAGGCGGTCGGCATCATCGCCGCCCAGTCCATCGGTGAGCCCGGTACCCAGCTGACGATGCGTACCTTCCACACCGGTGGTGTGGCCGGTGACGACATCACCCAGGGTCTGCCCCGTGTCGTCGAGCTCTTCGAGGCTCGTACGCCCAAGGGCGTCGCCCCGATCTCGGAGGCGGCTGGCCGCGTCCGTATCGAGGAGACCGAGAAGACCAAGAAGCTCGTCGTCACCCCCGACGACGGCAGCGACGAGACGCCGTTCCCGATCTCGAAGCGTGCCCGTCTGCTGGTGGGCGAGGGCGACCACGTCGAGGTGGGCCAGAAGCTCACCGTGGGTGCCACCAACCCGCACGACGTGCTGCGGATCCTCGGTCAGCGCGCGGTCCAGGTCCACCTGGTCGGCGAGGTCCAGAAGGTCTACAACTCGCAGGGTGTGTCGATCCACGACAAGCACATCGAGATCATCATCCGGCAGATGCTGCGCCGCGTGACGATCATCGAGTCCGGCGACGCGGAGCTGCTGCCTGGCGAGCTCGTCGAGCGCTCGAAGTTCGAGACCGAGAACCGTCGTGTGGTCACCGAGGGCGGTCACCCCGCCTCCGGCCGTCCGCAGCTGATGGGTATCACCAAGGCCTCGCTCGCCACCGAGTCGTGGCTGTCGGCGGCGTCCTTCCAGGAGACGACCAGGGTTCTGACCGACGCGGCGATCAACGCCAAGTCGGACTCCCTGATCGGCCTCAAGGAGAACGTCATCATCGGTAAGCTCATCCCGGCCGGTACGGGCCTGTCCCGCTACCGCAACATCCGGGTGGAGCCCACCGAGGAGGCCAAGGCCGCGATGTACTCGGCCGTCGGCTACGACGACATCGACTACTCGCCGTTCGGCACCGGCTCCGGCCAGGCCGTTCCGCTGGAGGACTACGACTACGGTCCGTACAACCAGTAAGCGATAGCAACCGCCACAGGGCGGCCAACCCTCGCGGGATGGCCGCCCTGTCGGGGTATCCCCAGCGAGCCGCGGGGAAGTATGTTGCAGGCCGGTGTGTCCTGCGCGTGTGCAGTTGTTTTGACCGCAGCCGATGCGGTAGGTACGCTCTGTCCTTGTGCCTGGGGTGTGCCTGGGCTCGTGTGCGTGTCCTCAACCGCATGGCGAGTCTGAAGAATCGGCCACCGTAATCTGCGCTCTCTCTGCCTTGCGGCGGGAGCCTGTATTCGACACACCCGACCGCGTGGGTCGGCGACGTTCCAGGTTAGCTTCACGAACGGCACACAGAAACCGGAGAAGTAGTGCCTACGATCCAGCAGCTGGTCCGGAAGGGCCGGCAGGACAAGGTCGAGAAGAACAAGACGCCCGCGCTCGAGGGTTCCCCTCAGCGTCGTGGTGTCTGCACGCGAGTGTTCACGACCACCCCGAAGAAGCCGAACTCGGCCCTGCGGAAGGTCGCGCGTGTGCGTCTGACCTCCGGCATCGAGGTCACGGCCTACATTCCGGGTGAGGGACACAACCTGCAGGAGCACTCCATCGTGCTCGTGCGTGGTGGCCGTGTGAAGGACCTGCCGGGTGTTCGCTACAAGATCATCCGCGGTTCCCTCGACACCCAGGGTGTCAAGAACCGCAAGCAGGCCCGCAGCCGCTACGGCGCCAAGAAGGAGAAGTAAGAATGCCTCGTAAGGGCCCCGCCCCGAAGCGCCCGGTCATCATCGACCCGGTCTACGGTTCTCCTCTTGTCACGTCGCTGATCAACAAGCTTCTGCTCAACGGCAAGCGTTCCACCGCCGAGCGGATCGTCTACGGCGCCATGGAAGGCCTCCGCGAGAAGACCGGCGCTGACCCGGTCATCACGCTGAAGCGCGCTCTCGAGAACGTCAAGCCGTCTCTCGAGGTCAAGTCCCGCCGTGTCGGTGGCGCCACCTACCAGGTGCCGATCGAGGTCAAGCCCGGTCGCGCCGCCACCCTCGCGCTCCGCTGGGTCGTGGGTTACTCCCGCGCCCGTCGCGAGAAGACCATGACCGAGCGCCTCATGAACGAACTGCTCGACGCCTCCAACGGCCTCGGCGCTTCGGTCAAGAAGCGTGAGGACACGCACAAGATGGCCGAGTCCAACAAGGCCTTCGCGCACTACCGCTGGTAGTCGCTACCCACATCGAGACCGAGAGAAGATTGAGCCTTATGGCCACCACTTCGCTTGACCTGGCCAAGGTCCGCAATATTGGGATCATGGCCCACATCGACGCGGGCAAGACGACGACCACCGAGCGCATCCTGTTTTACACCGGTGTGAGCTACAAGATCGGTGAGGTCCACGACGGCGCTGCCACGATGGACTGGATGGAGCAGGAGCAGGAGCGCGGCATCACGATCACGTCCGCCGCGACGACCTGTCACTGGCCGCTCGAGGACGTCGATCACACCATCAACATCATCGACACCCCGGGGCACGTCGACTTCACGGTCGAGGTGGAGCGTTCGCTCCGCGTGCTCGACGGTGCCGTCACGGTGTTCGACGGTGTCGCCGGCGTTGAGCCCCAGTCCGAGACTGTGTGGCGCCAGGCGGACCGCTACGGCGTTCCGCGTATCTGCTTCGTCAACAAGCTCGACCGCACCGGCGCGGAGTTCCACCGCTGCGTCGACATGATCGTGGACCGCCTCGGCGCGACCCCGATCGTGATGCAGCTGCCGATCGGTGCCGAGGCGGACTTCAAGGGCGTCGTCGACCTCGTTCGTATGAAGGCTCTTGTCTGGTCCGCCGAGGCCACCAAGGGCGAGATGTACGACGTCGTCGACATCCCGGCCACGCACACCGAGGCTGCCGAGGAGTGGCGCGGCAAGCTGGTCGAGACCGTGGCTGAGAACGACGAAGAGGTCATGGAGCTGTACCTGGAGGGCGTCGAGCCCACCGAGGAGCAGCTGTACGCCGCGATCCGTCGTATCACCATCGCGTCCGGCAAGGGCGGCGGCACCACGATCACCCCGGTGTTCTGCGGTACCGCCTTCAAGAACAAGGGTGTTCAGCCGCTGCTCGACGCGGTCGTGCGCTACCTGCCTTCTCCCCTGGACGTCGAGGCCATCGAGGGCCACGACGTGAAGGACCCGGAGACGGTCGTCAAGCGCAAGCCGTCCGACGACGAGCCGCTGTCCGCCCTCGCCTTCAAGATCGCGAGCGACCCGCACCTGGGTAAGCTCACCTTCATCCGGGTCTACTCGGGTCGCCTGGAGTCCGGCACCGCTGTGCTGAACCCCACCAAGGGCAAGAAGGAGCGCATCGGCAAGATCTACCGTATGCACGCGAACAAGCGTGAGGAGATCGAGTCGGTGGGCGCCGGCGACATCGTCGCCGTCATGGGCCTGAAGCAGACCACCACCGGTGAGACGCTGTGCGACGACAAGAACCCGGTGATCCTGGAGTCCATGGACTTCCCGGCGCCGGTCATCCAGGTCGCGATCGAGCCCAAGTCCAAGGGTGACCAGGAGAAGCTGGGTGTCGCCATCCAGCGTCTCGCGGAGGAGGACCCCTCCTTCCAGGTCCACTCGGACGAGGAGACCGGCCAGACCATCATCGGTGGTATGGGCGAGCTTCACCTCGAAGTGCTCGTCGACCGCATGCGTCGCGAGTTCCGCGTCGAGGCGAACGTCGGCAAGCCGCAGGTCGCGTACCGCGAGACGATCCGCAAGACCGTCGAGCGTATCGACTACACGCACAAGAAGCAGACCGGTGGTACCGGTCAGTTCGCGAAGGTGCAGATCGCGCTGGAGCCCATCGAGGGCGGCGACGCGACCTACGAGTTCGTGAACAAGGTCACCGGTGGCCGCATCCCCCGTGAGTACATTCCCTCGGTGGACGCGGGCGCGCAGGAGGCCATGCAGTTCGGCATCCTGGCCGGGTACGAGATGGTGGGCGTCCGCGTCACCCTTCTCGACGGTGGCTACCACGAGGTCGACTCCTCCGAACTCGCGTTCAAGATCGCCGGTTCGCAGGCGTTCAAGGAGGGTGCTCGCAAGGCGTCCCCCGTGCTCCTCGAGCCGATGATGGCCGTTGAGGTCACCACGCCCGAGGACTACATGGGCGATGTCATCGGCGACCTCAACTCCCGCCGTGGCCAGATTCAGGCCATGGAGGAGCGCAGCGGTGCCCGGGTCGTCAAGGGCCTGGTTCCGCTGTCGGAGATGTTCGGCTACGTCGGAGACCTCCGCAGCAAGACCTCGGGTCGCGCAAGCTACTCGATGCAGTTCGACTCCTACGCCGAGGTTCCGCGGAACGTCGCCGAGGAGATCATCGCGAAGGCCAAGGGCGAGTAACTCTTCCGAGTACACGCCTTAGGCTTGTCACCGGAGCCTGCTGGGGCATTCCAGCCGTTACGCAAGTAATCGGCTGGAGTGCCCCGGGCCCCGGCATCCCAGCAAAGATCACCTGGCGCCGATGAGTAAGGCGTACAGAACCACTCCACAGGAGGACCCCAGTGGCGAAGGCGAAGTTCGAGCGGACTAAGCCGCACGTCAACATCGGCACCATCGGTCACATCGACCACGGTAAGACGACCCTCACGGCCGCCATTACCAAGGTGCTGCATGACGCGTACCCGGACCTGAACGAGGCCTCGGCCTTCGACCAGATCGACAAGGCTCCTGAGGAGCGCCAGCGCGGTATCACCATCTCCATCGCGCACGTCGAGTACCAGACGGAGTCGCGTCACTACGCGCACGTCGACTGCCCGGGTCACGCGGACTACATCAAAAACATGATCACGGGTGCGGCGCAGATGGACGGCGCCATCCTCGTGGTCGCCGCCACCGACGGCCCGATGCCGCAGACCAAGGAGCACGTGCTCCTGGCCCGCCAGGTCGGCGTGCCGTACATCGTTGTCGCCCTGAACAAGGCCGACATGGTGGACGACGAGGAGATCATGGAGCTCGTCGAGCTCGAGGTTCGTGAGCTCCTCTCCGAGTACGAGTTCCCGGGCGACGACCTGCCGGTCGTGCGCGTCTCGGCGCTCAAGGCTCTCGAGGGCGACAAGGAGTGGGGCCAGTCGGTCCTGAACCTGATGGCCGCCGTCGACGAGGCGATCCCGCAGCCCGAGCGTGACGTCGACAAGCCGTTCCTGATGCCGATCGAGGACGTCTTCACGATCACCGGTCGTGGCACCGTCGTCACCGGTCGTATCGAGCGTGGTGTCCTCAAGGTCAACGAGACCGTCGACATCGTCGGCATCAAGACCGAGAAGACCACCACCACGGTCACCGGCATCGAGATGTTCCGCAAGCTGCTCGACGAGGGCCAGGCCGGTGAGAACGTCGGTCTGCTCCTCCGTGGCATCAAGCGCGAGGACGTGGAGCGCGGCCAGGTCATCATCAAGCCCGGTTCGGTTACGCCGCACACCGAGTTCGAGGCCCAGGCCTACATCCTGTCGAAGGACGAGGGTGGTCGTCACACCCCCTTCTTCAACAACTACCGCCCGCAGTTCTACTTCCGTACCACGGACGTGACCGGCGTCGTGACCCTCCCCGAGGGCACCGAGATGGTCATGCCGGGCGACAACACCACCATGACGGTCTCGCTGATTCAGCCGGTCGCCATGGAGGAGGGCCTGAAGTTCGCCATCCGTGAGGGTGGCCGGACCGTCGGCGCCGGCCAGGTCATCAAGATCAACAAGTAATTGCTGATCTGATCTGATCTGGTTGCTCCTGGAGCATCAGCAAGGGCCCCGCACCATCGGTGCGGGGCCCTTGTTCGCGTCTCGGCCCTCTCAGCCGGCCGTTCCGGCCCCGGGCAACCAGGTCCAGGGGTGTGCGTCGGCCCCAAGGCCCACGACGGTGGCGCCCGAGCGGCCCGTGTGCAGGGAGGGCGCGTCCAGCGCCGCGATCCCTTGCGTGCGCGTCAGAAGCTTTTCGCCGGTGCGGAGTTGGATCCGGCCACGGATGTCCTTGCCGAGCAGTACGAGGCCGCCCGGGGCCGCGGCCGCGCTGAGTGGGCCGTACCCTTCGAAGCCTTCCTTGCGGGGCCGGGCGGGTGCGCCGCCGGTGCGTACGGCCATCACCACCGAGTCCGCCGGCTTGCGGTAGTACAGCTCGATGCCACCGTCGTCGGTCAGCACCGGGGCGAGCGGGCCCCCGGGGACCGGCAGCCGGCTGTCCGGGCGGAAGGTGAGCGGCAGGCCCATGGTGTCCTGCGTCCAGTGGTGCACGCTCTCGCGACCGGCGCCGAAGACATGGACCCGGCCGGCCCTGTCCACGACCGTGGAGAGGCCGTCCTGGATCTCCGCGCCGCCGAGGTCGCGCCAGCGGTCCCAGCGCCCGGTCCTGTCGCGGACCCGGGTGCTGATGCCCTTGTCGGCATTGCGGACGAAGAGGTGGACCCGGCCGTCGGGGGCCGCGACCGCCACCGGAACGCCGATGCGGCGGCCGCGGTCGTCGTCCCGCTCGGGGTTGCCCAGGCCGTTCCAGGCGAGGAACTCGCCGCCGGGGGAGCCCTGTTCCAGCAGGACGACCTCGCGCCGGTTGGCGCCGCCGTGGCCGTCGATGGCGGCGAAGCGCAGCGCGAACAGCAGCTGACGGCCGTCCTTGAGGGTGGCCGCGCCGAGCGCGGGCGCGAGCGGGCCGCCGCCGAGGTCGTCCGGGGCGCCCCACTGGCCGCTTCCCGGCCGGGTCTCCCGCCAGCGGACCGCACGCAGCCCGAGTACGCCGTAGGCGACCAGCCGGCCGGACGCCTCGGCGGCGACGGTGGTGCGGGGGCCGGGGTAGCGGTGGTGGGTGGCGCGGACCCAGCCCTTCTTGTTCTTGAGCGGGCGGATGCCGCCGACGTTGTAGTCGCCGCAGCCGGCCGCGTTGCCGCATTCCCAGTCCGGGCTGCCGCCGTACGGGACGAGGCCGGCGGCCTTCTCCCGGAGGACCGCGGCCGGGAGGTTCTTCGGCCAGTGGCGGTTGTAGTAGCCGCGGAAGGCGGTGGCGACGAAGCCGGGCACCTCACCGCTGTCGCTCGTCGCACGGGCGACCCAGCGGACCATCGCGGCCCAGCTGAACAGGGCGGCGGCGGTGTGGTCGGCGTGATCCGAGTAGCCGCGCTGCTCGCTGTCCTTCTTACGGGTGGCCTCGTCGCTGTGCTGGATGTCGGGATCGGGGTCCAGGGTCTGGATCACGGTCGGCCGGTACTGCTCCATCAGCCCGACGAGTACGTCGATGAGCGCGTCGTAGTCGTACGAGACGGTCCTGCGCAGCGGAGAGTCCGTGGCGACGACGGTGTTCAGACCGAGCGAGCGGTCCCGCCACAGGCTGGGGAGAGCCATATAGCGGCGAGTGGTGTGCATGGGGAGGTTGAGGAAGATCAGTTCGACCGCGGCCCGGCCGTTGGTGAGGGTGTTGATCTCCGCCCGGTGGCCGCCGTGCAGCGAGGCGACATCCTTGGTCCAGTCGGCGAACATGTCGAGCCCGAGCAGGGCCGCGTAGGCCTGGCGCAGGCCCTGGTGGCGGGCGGAGGCGTAGCCGGCCCGGTCCGCGGGGACGTCCCAGTCCCCGGGTATGTGGTTCTTGCCGTTGTGCTCACCCGCGGTGACATAGATGCAGACCAGCGGGACCCCGGCGGCCAGCATCCGCTGGGTGTCGGGGTTCATGAAGTACAGATCGTCATCCGGATGGGCCAGTATCTGCATCGCCTGCGCCCGCCGGGAGCTGGCTATCGCCATGCCGGGCGCGGGGTCCGCGGCGGGGGTGGAGCGCCGCGGGGCGGGTACGGAGCAGGAACTGAGGGCCGCGGCGGCGGCGAGGACGGTCGTGGCGGTGACCACACGGCGTCTGCTCGGGCCGCCGGGGCGCGTGGCAGCCGCCGCCCGGGCAGGCGCGTCGTTCATCTGTCGTGCTCCGTCCGCTCCCCCGCAGCGGGCAGAGAGGCCCCCGTGCTGCGTACTGTCTTTCTCAGGCGATGGCGGACGGGCTGCTGGTCAGAGCCGTTCCGCAGTCAGCAAGACGGCTGACCGACACGCGAGGTTGCTTCGCCGCAGGAAGCTTGTGCGTGGGGCGGAGCGGTGGGGTACGCTCTCCGGCCACGATTGGCCAGGGGTCTGCCCCTTATGGCACACTGTCCAGGTTGCTCGGTTGAGTGCCAATGTTGCGCGCCTCCCGCCGGGAGGACCGGAAGCGAGTCCCACAGTACTCGTCGCCCCAACTGCCGTAAGGCAGCGCTGGAGCGGACGTACGGGAATCTTCCGGGAAGTGTCAGCGGGGTACCAGCCAGGCGCTCGGTGGGTGTTCTTCCCCCGACGCGTGGTCTTCGGCCCGCACCCCCTTGGTTGGGAAATCCTTCGGGAGATCTTCGTAGAGGGAGTGCGACACGCCCGACCGCGGGGGTCGGAGAAGTTCGCAGGACCGACCGAGTTCCAGAGCGTTTCTAGAGACAGGACTACTAGTAGCCATGGCGGGACAGAAGATCCGCATCCGGCTCAAGGCCTACGACCACGAGGTCATCGATTCCTCGGCGAAGAAGATCGTCGAGACGGTGACCCGCACTGGTGCGTCGGTCGCGGGCCCGGTGCCGCTGCCCACTGAGAAGAACGTGTACTGCGTCATCAAGTCGCCGCACAAGTACAAGGACTCTCGCGAGCACTTCGAGATGCGCACGCACAAGCGCCTGATCGACATCCTCGACCCGACGCCCAAGACCGTTGACTCGTTGATGCGCCTGGACCTTCCGGCCGGCGTTGACATCGAGATCAAGCTCTGAGAGGCGCGGAGAAGATGGCAAAGCAGATCAAGGGCGTCCTGGGCGAGAAGCTCGGCATGACCCAGGTCTGGGACGAGAACAACCGTGTCGTCCCGGTGACCGTCGTCAAGGCCGGGCCCTGCGTCGTTACCCAGGTCCGTAAGAACGACATCGACGGCTACGAGTCGGTCCAGATCGCCTTCGGCGAGATTGACCCGCGCAAGGTGAACAAGCCCCTCAAGGGTCACTTCGCCAAGGCCGACGTAACCCCGCGCCGCCACCTGGTGGAGCTCCGTACCTCCGACGCCAGCGAGTACACGCTGGGCCAGGAGATCACTGCCGAGGTGTTCGAGTCCGGCGTCAAGGTTGACGTCACGGGCAAGAGCAAGGGCAAGGGCTTCGCCGGTGTCATGAAGCGTCACAACTTCAAGGGCCTCGGCGCCGGTCACGGTACCCAGCGCAAGCACCGCTCGCCCGGTTCCATCGGTGGCTGCGCCACCCCTGGGCGTGTCTTCAAGGGCATGCGCATGGCGGGCCGCATGGGTAACGAGCGGGTCACCACCCAGAACCTGACCATCCACGCGGTTGACGCGGAGAAGGGCCTGCTGCTCATCAAGGGCGCGGTTCCTGGTCCGAACGGCGGCCTCGTCCTCGTCCGCACTGCGGCCAAGGGGGTCTGAGGACTATGAGCACCATTGACATTCTGTCGCCCTCCGGCGACAAGTCCGGGACCGTCGAGCTCCCGGCCGAGATCTTCGACGCCAAGATCAGCATCCCGCTGATCCACCAGGTCGTTGTCGCGCAGCTGGCCGCCGCCCGTCAGGGCACGCACAAGGTCAAGCGCCGTGGCGAGGTCCGTGGTGGCGGTAGGAAGCCTTACCGCCAGAAGGGCACCGGCCGAGCCCGTCAGGGTTCGACCCGTGCGCCGCAGTTCGCCGGCGGTGGCGTCGTACACGGCCCCACGCCGCGTGACTACTCGCAGCGGACCCCGAAGAAGATGAAGGCCGCCGCCCTGCGCGGTGCCCTCACCGACCGGGCCCGTAACTCCCGTATCCACGTCGTCTCCGGCGTGGTCGAGGGCGAGATCTCCACGAAGGCCGCCAAGTCCCTGCTGGGCAAGGTCAGCGAGCGCAAGAACGTGCTCCTGGTTGTCGAGCGCTCGGACGAGGCCGCGTGGCTCTCCGCCCGCAACCTGCCCCAGGTGCACCTCCTGGAGCCGGGCCAGCTGAACACGTACGACGTACTCGTCTCTGACGACGTGGTCTTCACCAAGGCCGCCTTCGAGTCCTTCGTGTCTGGCGCGCCTACTGGCCGGAACGATGAGACCGAAGGGAGCGACGCCTGATGGCTGACATTGCCTCGCAGGCCACCGTCACCAGCAAGACCTACTCGGACCCGCGCGACGTTCTCGTCAAGCCGGTTGTCTCCGAGAAGAGCTACGCCCTGCTGGACGAGAACAAGTACACGTTCATCGTCGCGCCCGGCTCCAACAAGACCCAGATCAAGCAGGCCGTCGAGGCGGTCTTCTCGGTCAAGGTCACCGGGGTCAACACGATCAACCGTCAGGGTAAGCGCAAGCGCACCAAGACCGGTTTCGGCAAGCGCGCCAACACCAAGCGCGCCATCGTGACCCTCGCTGAGGGCGACCGAATCGACATCTTCGGCGGCCCGACCTCCTGACGGAGGTCGAGACGTCCAGGATCCGGAATTCTTCCGAGGACTGAGAGAACATGGGTATCCGCAAGTACAAGCCGACGACCCCGGGCCGTCGTGGCTCCAGCGTCGCCGACTTTGTCGAGATCACGCGGTCCACGCCGGAGAAGTCGCTGGTCCGCCCGCTGCACAGCAAGGGCGGCCGTAACAACACCGGTCGTGTGACCGTCCGTCACCAGGGCGGTGGCCACAAGCGCGCCTACCGCGTGATCGACTTCCGTCGTCACGACAAGGACGGCGTGCCGGCCAAGGTCGCTCACATCGAGTACGACCCGAACCGCACCGCGCGCATCGCGCTTCTGCACTACGCAGACGGCGAGAAGCGCTACATCATCGCGCCCAAGGGCCTGACGCAGGGCGACCGTGTCGAGAACGGCCCGGCCGCCGACATCAAGCCCGGCAACAACCTGGCGCTGCGCAACATCCCGGTCGGTACGACCATCCACGCCATCGAGCTGCGGCCCGGCGGCGGCGCGAAGTTCGCCCGTTCCGCGGGTGCCTCCGTGCAGCTGCTGGCGAAGGAGGGCACGATGGCCCACCTTCGTATGCCTTCCGGTGAGATCCGGCTGGTCGACGCCCGCTGCCGCGCCACCATCGGCGAGGTCGGCAACGCCGAGCAGTCGAACATCAACTGGGGCAAGGCCGGCCGTCTGCGCTGGAAGGGCGTTCGCCCGACCGTCCGCGGTGTCGCCATGAACCCGGTCGACCACCCGCACGGTGGTGGTGAGGGCAAGACCTCCGGTGGTCGCCACCCGGTCAGCCCGTGGGGTCAGAAGGAGGGTCGTACTCGCTCGCCGAAGAAGGCATCGAGCAAGTACATCGTCCGCCGCCGCAAGACGAACAAGAAGCGCTAGGAGCGGGTTTAGATGCCGCGCAGTCTCAAGAAGGGGCCCTTCGTCGACGGACACCTCATCAAGAAGGTGGATGTCCAGAACGAAGCAGGCACCAAGAACGTCATCAAGACCTGGTCCCGTCGCTCGATGATCGTCCCGGCCATGCTCGGCCACACGATCGCGGTGCACAACGGCAAGATCCACGTCCCGGTGTTCGTCACCGAGTCGATGGTCGGCCACAAGCTCGGCGAATTCTCGCCGACTCGCACCTTCCGCGGCCACGTCAAGGACGACCGGAAGTCGAAGCGCCGCTAACGCGGGGTGACTGACTATGACTTACACCGAAGGGACAACCATGGAAGCCAGGGCCCAGGCGCGGTACATCCGCGTCACGCCCATGAAGGCCCGCCGAGTGGTGGACCTCATCCGTGGCATGGATGCCACGGAGGCTCAGGCGGTCCTGCGTTTCGCCCCGCAGGCCGCGAGCGTGCCGGTTGGCAAGGTGCTTGACAGCGCCATTGCCAACGCTGCACACAACTACGACCACACCGACGCCTCTTCGCTGGTCATCAGCGAGGCGTACGTGGACGAGGGCCCGACCCTGAAGCGGTTCCGTCCGCGTGCTCAGGGCCGTGCCTACCGGATCCGTAAGCGGACCAGCCACATCACCGTGGTCGTCAGCAGCAAGGAAGGAACCCGGTAATGGGCCAGAAGGTTAACCCGCATGGGTTCCGGCTCGGCATCACCACGGACTTCAAGTCCCGTTGGTACGCCGACAAGCTGTACAAGGACTACGTCAAGGAAGACGTCGCCATTCGTCGCATGATGACGAAGGGCATGGAGCGAGCCGGCATCTCGAAGGTTGAGATCGAGCGCACCCGCGACCGCGTCCGCGTTGACATCCACACCGCCCGCCCGGGCATCGTCATCGGTCGCCGTGGCGCCGAGGCCGACCGCATCCGTGGCGAGCTGGAGAAGCTGACCGGCAAGCAGGTCCAGCTGAACATCCTCGAGGTCAAGAACCCCGAGGTGGACGCTCAGCTGGTGGCCCAGGCCGTCGCCGAGCAGCTCTCCTCCCGCGTCTCCTTCCGTCGCGCCATGCGTAAGAGCATGCAGGGCACGATGAAGGCCGGCGCCAAGGGCATCAAGATCCAGTGCGGTGGCCGTCTCGGCGGCGCCGAGATGTCCCGCTCGGAGTTCTACCGCGAGGGCCGTGTGCCCCTGCACACGCTCCGCGCGAACGTCGACTACGGCTTCTTCGAGGCCAAGACGACCTTCGGCCGTATCGGTGTGAAGGTCTGGATCTACAAGGGCGACGTCAAGAACATCGCCGAGGTCCGCGCCGAGAACGCTGCGGCCCGTGCGGGTAACCGCCCGGCCCGTGGTGGCGCCGGCGACCGTCCGGCCGGTGGCCGTGGCGGTCGTGGTGGCGAGCGGGGCGGCCGCGGTGGTCGCAAGCCGCAGCAGTCTGCGCCGGCAGCCGAGGCCCCCAAGGCCGAGGCTCCCGCCGCTGCCGCTGCTCCGGCTGCTGAGAGCACCGGAACGGAGGCCTGACCGAAATGCTGATCCCCCGTAGGGTCAAGCACCGCAAGCAGCACCACCCGAAGCGCAGCGGTATGTCCAAGGGTGGTACGCAGGTTGCGTTCGGCGAGTACGGCATTCAGGCCCTCACTCCGGCGTACGTGACCAACCGCCAGATCGAGGCGGCTCGTATCGCGATGACCCGCCACATCAAGCGTGGCGGCAAGGTCTGGATCAACATCTACCCGGACCGCCCGCTGACGAAGAAGCCTGCCGAGACCCGCATGGGTTCCGGTAAGGGTTCCCCGGAGTGGTGGATCGCGAACGTCAAGCCCGGTCGGGTGATGTTCGAGCTGTCCTACCCGAACGAGAAGATTGCGCGTGAGGCGCTTACCCGCGCAGCTCACAAGCTTCCAATGAAGTGCCGGATCGTTCGGCGCGAGGCAGGTGAGTCGTGATGTCTACCGGTACCAAGGCGTCCGAGCTGCGAGAGCTGGGCGACGAGGAGCTTGTCGCCAAGCTTCGCGAGGCCAAGGAAGAGCTGTTCAACCTCCGCTTCCAGGCGGCGACCGGTCAGCTCGAGAACCACGGCCGGCTCAAGGCCGTCCGCAAGGACATCGCGCGGATCTACACCCTCATGCGTGAGCGCGAGCTGGGCATCGAGACGGTGGAGAGCGCCTGATGAGCGAGAGCAATGTGACTGAGACCAACACTGACCGCGGTTTCCGCAAGACCCGTGAGGGTCTGGTCGTCAGCGACAAGATGGACAAGACCGTCGTCGTCGCTGTCGAGGACCGTGTGAAGCACGCGCTGTACGGCAAGGTCATCCGCCGTACCAACAAGCTCAAGGCGCACGACGAGCAGAACGCTGCCGGTGTCGGCGACCGCGTCCTCATCATGGAGACGCGTCCGCTGTCGGCGACGAAGCGCTGGCGCATCGTCGAGATCCTCGAGAAGGCCAAGTAATCCCTGAGGGGGTTTCCCCTCAGGACAGTTCCGCCAGGCTCGGCAGGGGCCTGACCTCGTAAGAGGACAGCCCCTGCCGGGAACCGGCAGACGATCAGGAGATAGACGTGATCCAGCAGGAGTCGCGACTGCGTATCGCCGACAACACTGGTGCCAAGGAGATCCTTTGCATCCGTGTTCTCGGTGGTTCCGGTCGCCGCTACGCGGGCATCGGTGACGTCATCGTCGCCACCGTCAAGGACGCGATCCCCGGTGGCAACGTGAAGAAGGGTGACGTCGTCAAGGCGGTCATCGTTCGCACCGTCAAGGAGCGCCGTCGCCAGGACGGCTCGTACATCCGCTTCGACGAGAACGCCGCCGTCATTCTGAAGAACGACGGCGACCCTCGGGGCACCCGTATCTTCGGCCCGGTGGGCCGTGAGCTGCGCGAGAAGAAGTTCATGAAGATCATCTCGCTCGCGCCGGAGGTGCTGTAAGCATGAAGATCAAGAAGGGCGACCTGGTTCAGGTCATCACCGGCAAGGACAAGGGCAAGCAGGGCAAGGTCATCGCGGCCTTCCCCCGTGAGGACCGCGTCCTGGTCGAGGGTGTCAACCGGGTCAAGAAGCACACCAAGGCCGGTCAGACCGCTCGCGGCTCGCAGACCGGTGGCATTGTCACGACTGAGGCCCCCGTTCACGTGAGCAACGTTCAGCTCGTCGTGGAGAAGGACGGCAACAAGGTCGTCACGCGCGTCGGTTACCGCTTCGACGACGAAGGCAACAAGATCCGCGTTGCCAAGCGGACGGGTGAGGACATCTGATGGCTACCACCACCACTCCGCGTCTGAAGACGAAGTACCGCGAGGAGATCGCGGGCAAGCTGCGTGAGGAGTTCTCGTACGAGAACGTCATGCAGATTCCCGGCCTCGTCAAGATCGTGGTCAACATGGGTGTGGGCGACGCCGCCCGCGACTCCAAGCTGATCGACGGCGCGATTCGCGACCTCACCACGATCACCGGCCAGAAGCCGGCCGTCACCAAGGCCCGTAAGTCCATCGCGCAGTTCAAGCTGCGTGAGGGCCAGCCGATCGGTGCCCACGTCACGCTTCGTGGCGACCGCATGTGGGAGTTCCTGGACCGCACTCTGTCGCTCGCGCTTCCGCGCATCCGCGACTTCCGTGGTCTGTCCCCCAAGCAGTTCGACGGCCGTGGCAACTACACCTTCGGTCTCACGGAGCAGGTCATGTTCCACGAGATCGACCAGGACAAGATCGACCGCGTCCGGGGTATGGACATCACCGTGGTCACCACGGCGACCAACGACGCTGAGGGCCGCGCGCTCCTTCGTCACCTCGGCTTCCCGTTCAAGGAGGCGTAAGCGAGATGGCGAAGAAGGCTCTTATTGCCAAGGCTGCTCGTAAGCCCAAGTTCGGTGTGCGCGCCTACACCCGCTGCCAGCGCTGTGGCCGTCCGCACTCCGTCTACCGCAAGTTCGGCCTGTGCCGCGTGTGCCTTCGTGAGATGGCTCACCGTGGCGAGCTGCCGGGCGTGACCAAGAGCTCCTGGTAATTCCCTTCTTGGGAATTACCGGAGGCTCTCGGTAAGTATCTGGTCGGCGGGAGCCCTCCCTCATATGCCGTAGGCTTGTGGGGTTGGGCGCCTGCCGCCCTGACCGACTTACTACGCCGTAGGTCCCCGCACCGCACCCGTCCCGCCACTGAGTGGGGAGAGGGATGGCGCATACAGGAAACCCCGGCGAGAGAGGCCGAAGGCCAATTCATGACCATGACTGATCCCATCGCAGACATGCTCACGCGTCTGCGTAACGCGAACTCGGCATACCACGACTCCGTCGTGATGCCGCACAGCAAGATCAAGTCGCACATCGCGGAGATCCTCCAGCAGGAGGGCTTCATCACCGGCTGGAAGGTCGAGGACGCCGAAGTCGGCAAGAACCTCGTCCTGGAGCTGAAGTTCGGCCCGAACCGCGAGCGTTCGATCGCCGGCATCAAGCGCATTTCCAAGCCGGGTCTGCGCGTGTACGCGAAGTCCACCAGTCTGCCGAAGGTTCTCGGCGGCCTGGGCGTGGCGATCATCTCCACGTCCCACGGTCTCCTGACCGGCCAGCAGGCGCAGAAGAAGGGCGTGGGTGGGGAAGTCCTCGCCTACGTCTGGTAGTCGGGAACGGAGGAAAAGCTAATGTCGCGAATCGGCAAGCTCCCCATCCAGGTTCCCGCCGGTGTGGACGTCACCATCGATGGCCGCACGGTCGCGGTGAAGGGACCCAAGGGTTCCCTCGCGCACACCGTCGCTGCGCCGATCGAGGTCACCAAGGGCGAGGACGGCACCCTGAAGGTGCTGCGCCCGAACGACGAGCGTCAGAACAAGGCCCTCCACGGCCTGTCCCGCACGCTGGTGGCGAACATGATCACCGGCGTGACCCAGGGGTACGTCAAGGCGCTCGAGATCAGCGGTGTCGGTTACCGCGTTGCCGCGAAGGGCTCCAACCTGGAGTTCCAGCTCGGCTACAGCCACTCGATCCTGGTGGAGGCGCCCGAGGGCATCTCCTTCAAGGTCGAGTCGCCGACCAAGTTCTCGGTCGAAGGCATCGACAAGCAGAAGGTCGGCGAGGTCGCCGCGAACATCCGCAAGCTGCGGAAGCCCGACCCGTACAAGGCCAAGGGTGTCAAGTACGCCGGCGAGGTCATCCGCCGCAAGGTCGGAAAGGCGGGTAAGTAAGCCATGGCATACGGTGTAAAGATTGCCAAGGGCGACGCGTACAAGCGCGCTGCCATCAAGCGCCGCCACATCCGCGTCCGCAAGCACGTCTCCGGCACGCCGGTACGTCCGCGCCTGGTCGTGACGCGCTCCAACCGCAACATCGTTGCGCAGGTCATCGACGACATCGCGGGCCACACGCTCGCGTCGGCGTCGACCCTGGACACCTCGATTCGTGGTGGCGAGGGCGACAAGAGCGCCCAGGCCAAGCAGGTCGGCGCGCTTGTGGCCGAGCGTGCGAAGGCTGCCGGCATCGAGACCGTCGTGTTCGACCGTGGTGGCAACAGGTACGCCGGGCGCATTGCCGCTCTGGCTGACGCCGCCCGCGAAGCCGGGCTGAAGTTCTAAGCCCCGGTTCCGGGACTAACGGACGTAACAGAGAGAGGTAAATCCAATGGCTGGACCCCAGCGCCGCGGAAGCGGTGCCGGTGGCGGCGAGCGGCGGGACCGGAAGGGTCGCGACGGTGGCCCTGCCGCCGAGAAGACCGCTTATGTTGAGCGCGTTGTCGCGATCAACCGCGTTGCCAAGGTTGTCAAGGGTGGTCGCCGCTTCAGCTTCACCGCGCTGGTCGTGGTGGGCGACGGTGACGGCACCGTAGGTGTCGGATACGGCAAGGCCAAGGAAGTTCCCGCGGCCATCGCCAAGGGCGTTGAAGAGGCCAAGAAGAACTTCTTCAAGGTTCCGCGTATCCAGGGCACCATCCCGCACCCGATCACGGGCGAGAAGGCCGCGGGCGTCGTCCTGCTCAAGCCTGCTTCCCCCGGTACCGGCGTTATCGCCGGTGGCCCGGTGCGTGCGGTGCTCGAGTGCGCCGGCGTCCACGACATCCTGTCGAAGTCGCTCGGCTCGTCCAACGCGATCAACATCGTGCACGCGACCGTGGCGGCCCTCAAGGGTCTGCAGCGTCCCGAGGAGATCGCGGCTCGCCGTGGTCTGCCCCTCGAGGACGTCGCCCCCGCGGCTCTGCTTCGTGCACGTGCGGGAGCGGGTGCGTAATGTCCCGTCTCAAGATCACGCAGACGAAGTCGTACATCGGCAGCAAGCAGAACCACCGCGACACCCTGCGTTCGCTCGGGCTCAAGCGCCTGAACGACGTGGTTGTCAAGGAGGACCGTCCCGAGTTCCGCGGCATGGTGCACACCGTCCGCCACCTCGTCACGGTAGAGGAGGTCGACTGACATGGCGGAGAACAACCCGCTGAAGGTCCACAACCTCCGGCCCGCCCCGGGCGCCAAGACCGCCAAGACCCGTGTGGGTCGTGGTGAGGCGTCCAAGGGTAAGACCGCAGGTCGTGGTACCAAGGGCACCAAGGCCCGTTACCAGGTTCCGGAGCGCTTCGAGGGTGGGCAGATGCCCCTCCACATGCGTCTCCCGAAGCTCAAGGGCTTCAAGAACCCGTTCCGTACCGAGTACCAGGTCGTGAACCTGGACAAGCTGGCCGCGCTCTACCCGCAGGGTGGCGAGGTCACGGTGGCCGATCTGGTCGACAAGGGTGCGGTTCGCAAGAACAGCCTCGTCAAGGTCCTTGGCCAGGGCGAGATCTCCGTGGCGCTGCAGGTTTCGGTTGACGCCGTCTCCGGTTCCGCCAAGGAGAAGATTGCCGCTGCCGGCGGCACCGTCACCGAGCTCGTCTGAGACGAGTTCGATGGCTGAAAGCTGAAAATCGACCGGGGATGCCTCTCAAATGGGGCATCCCCGGTTGGTCGTTCCTAGGGGGGCACTTCCGCCGGTAAGGTGGCGTGCACTGTTGCTGTGAACAAAGGGGGTTCTGCCCCCGGCCGTGCGGTCTGTCCGACTAAGATCGTGCGGATTGCCTATTACGTATTCGTCGATCCTCAATACCGTCACCTCTGACGCAGTAGCGCGGGGGTCGCAGGAGGCACCGTGCTCACCGCGTTCGCCCGGGCGTTCAAGACGCCCGACCTGCGCAAGAAGCTGCTCTTCACGCTCGCCATCATCGTGCTGTACCGGCTGGGGTCCCATATTCCGGTCCCAGGCGTCAGCTACCAGAACGTACAGATCTGTGTGGACGCGGCCCAGAAGGGCAACAACAGCCTGTTCGGCCTGGTGAACATGTTCAGTGGCGGGGCGCTGCTGCAGATCACCATCTTTGCGCTGGGCATCATGCCGTACATCACGGCGAGCATCATCCTGCAGCTGCTGACCGTGGTCATTCCGCGGCTGGAGGCCCTCAAGAAGGAGGGTTCGGCCGGCACCGCGAAGATCACGCAGTACACGCGATACCTGACTGTCGCCCTCGCCGTGCTGCAGGGCACCGGCCTGGTGGCAACGGCCCGCAGCGGCGCGCTCTTCAGCGGCTGCACAGTCGCCGACCAGATCGTTCCGGACCGCTCGATCTTCACGACCATCCTCATGGTCGTCACCATGACCGCGGGCACCGCTGCCGTCATGTGGCTCGGTGAGCTCATCACCGACCGCGGCATCGGCAACGGCATGTCCATCCTGATGTTCATCTCGATCGCCGCCGGCTTCCCGGGCGCCCTGTGGGCCATCAAGGAGAGCGGCAAGCTCGCCAAGGGCTGGATCGAGTTCAGCACGGTCATCCTGATCGGCTTCGTGATGGTCGCCCTGGTCGTCTTCGTCGAGCAGGCTCAGCGCCGTATCCCGGTGCAGTACGCGAAGCGGATGATCGGGCGGCGGTCGTACGGCGGTACGTCCACATACATCCCGCTCAAGGTGAACCAGGCGGGTGTGATTCCCGTCATCTTCGCCTCTTCGCTGCTCTACATCCCGGCGCTGGTCGCTCAGTTCAGCAGTGGCACGTCGGGCTGGAAGACCTGGATCGAACAGCACTTCGTCAAGGGCGATCACCCGTACTACATCGCCACGTACTTCCTGTTGATCGTGTTCTTCGCCTTCTTCTATGTGGCGATCTCGTTCAACCCCGAGGAAGTCGCTGACAACATGAAGAAGTATGGTGGCTTCATCCCGGGTATCCGGGCTGGTCGACCTACTGCCGAGTATCTGAGCTACGTGCTCAACAGGATCACTTGGCCGGGCTCGCTGTACCTGGGTCTGATTGCTCTTGTCCCGACGATGGCGTTGGCAGGCTTCGGCGGCGCGAACCAGAACTTCCCGTTCGGCGGGACGAGCATCCTCATCATCGTGGGTGTGGGTCTGGAGACCGTGAAGCAGATCGAGAGCCAGCTCCAGCAGCGTAATTACGAAGGGTTCCTCCGCTGATGCGAATCGTCCTCGTCGGACCGCCTGGTGCCGGCAAGGGAACGCAGGCTGCGTACCTTGCCAAGAACCTGGCGATCCCGCACATCTCCACGGGCGACCTCTTCCGCGCCAACATCAGCCAGGGCACGGAGCTCGGCCTGCAGGCCAAGGCCTACATGGACGCGGGAGAGCTGGTGCCCGACGAGGTCACCATCGCGATGGCCAAGGACCGGATGGAACAGCCGGACGCCGCGAACGGCTTCCTGCTCGACGGCTTCCCGCGCAATGTCTCGCAGGCCGAGGCGCTCGACGCGATGCTGAAGGCCGAGGGCATGACGCTGGACGCGGTGCTCGACCTGGAGGTCCCCGAGGACGAGGTCGTGAAGCGGATCGCGGGCCGCCGCATCTGCCGCAACGACTCGAGCCACGTCTTCCATGTGACGTACTCCCCGGCGAAGACCGAGGGCGTCTGCGACATCTGCGGCGGCGAGCTGTACCAGCGTGACGACGACTCAGAGGAGACGGTGCGCAGGCGGCTCGAGGTCTACCACACGCAGACCGAGCCGATCATCGACTACTACCGGGCGCAGAACCTGGTGGTCACGATCTCCGCGCTGGGCAAGGTCAACGAGGTGACCCAGCGGGCGATGGACGCGCTCCAGAAGTCCCGCGAGGACTGACGCGAGGACTGAGCAGTACCCCGCAGTACCCCAGCAGTACCTTCAGTACGGCCGCGGTGTCCGATGGGCGCCGCGGCCGTACTGTTGAGCAGAGACACGTCAGATGTGGAAGGCAAGGCCATGGTGCAGATCAAGACCCCGGAGCAGATCGCGAAGATGCGCGAGGCGGGGTTGGTCGTCGCCGCGATCCACGCGGCGACCCGCGAGGCGGCGGTGCCCGGCGCCACCACCAAGGATCTGGACGAGGTCGCCCGCAAGGTGATCGCCGACCACGGCGCGAAGTCGAACTTCCTGGGGTACGGCGGGTTCCCCGCGACCATCTGCACGTCGGTGAACGAGGTCGTCGTCCACGGCATCCCGGACGAGAAGACCGTCCTCAAGGACGGCGACGTCATCTCGGTCGACGCCGGCGCGATCATCGACGGCTGGCACGGCGACGCGGCCTTCACGGCATTCGTCGGCAACGGTCACGCTCCGGAGCTGGTGGAGCTCTCCCGGGTCACCGAGGAGTCGATGTGGGCCGGCATCGCCGCGATGAAGAACGGCAACCGGCTGGTCGACGTCTCGCGTGCGATCGAGACGTACATCCGCCGCCAGCCGAAGCCGGGCGGCGGCCGGTACGGGATCATCGAGGAGTACGGCGGCCACGGCATCGGCACCGAGATGCACATGGACCCGCACCTGCTGAACTACGTCACGCGCAAGCGCGGCAAGGGCCCGAAGCTGGTCCCGGGCTTCTGCCTGGCGATCGAGCCGATGGTCTCACTCGGCACCCCGCACACCGAGGTGCTCCAGGACGAGTGGACGGTCATCACTACGGATGGCACCTGGTCCTCGCACTGGGAGCACTCGGTGGCGCTGACGGAGGAGGGCCCGCTGGTCCTCACCTCTCCGGACTGCGGCAGGGCGAAGCTGGCGGAAATGGGCATCACGGCGGCCCCGGACCCGCTGGCCTGAGCACCCTGTCTCCGCTTAAGGATCTTCATGGGTGGGCACACTTGCCGGATTCGTCTTTTCCAGTGCCCTGTCGTAGACTGATGCGTCGGCTCTTGTGTACCCGTGTGTCTCCATGCGGCCACGCGAGTCGATCAAGGTAGCCGATTCGAAGGGCGAAGCGTGGCCAAGAAGCAAGGTGCCATCGAAATTGAGGGCACCGTGATCGAGTCCCTCCCGAACGCGATGTTCAAGGTGGAACTCCAGAACGGTCACAAGGTCCTCGCGCACATCTCCGGCAAGATGCGGATGCACTACATCCGTATCCTCCCGGACGACCGGGTCGTCGTGGAGCTCTCTCCGTACGACCTGACGCGTGGCCGGATCGTCTACCGGTACAAGTAGATCTTGTCGTCACCCCATTCGGTGGGGTGTCGGCACTGACCCGGAGAACCTCACATCCCATGAAGGTCAAGCCGAGCGTCAAGAAGATCTGCGACAAGTGCAAGGTGATCCGCCGTCACGGCCGGGTCATGGTCATCTGCGACAACCTGCGCCACAAGCAGCGCCAGGGCTGACGCACGACCTTCCGCACTCGCAGTTCTTCGGGCGACGCAAGTAATCAAGTACATACGCAGATCCCGCCTGGCTTCGGTCGGCGATACCCCCGGTGGAGGCCGGGGACCTGGTCCGTACCACCCTCCTTTCTCAGTAAGGGTCGGCGGCCACGGAATGGCTCTGCGGAAGACCTCCGAAACAACAGGAGCCATGAATGGCACGCCTTTCCGGCGTTGACCTCCCGCGCGAGAAGCGCGTCGAGATCGCCCTCACCTACGTCTTCGGCATCGGGCGTACCCGGTCCAAGGAAGCCCTTGCGGCCACCGGTGTCGACCCCAACACGCGCGTTCGTGATCTGCCCGAAGAGGACCTGGTCAAGCTCCGCGAGTACGTGGACGCGAACCTCAAGACCGAGGGTGACCTCCGTCGCGAGGTGCAGGCCGACATTCGCCGCAAGATCGAGATCGGCTGCTACCAGGGCCTGCGGCACCGCCGTGGCCTGCCGGTCCACGGTCAGCGCACCAGCACGAACGCTCGTACCCGCAAGGGCCCGCGTCGCGCCATCGCCGGTAAGAAGAAGCCGGGCAAGAAGTAGTCCTCAGCCGGACGCTCATCAGCGGTCTTCGCTGTAGGACCGACCACCTCCCGTAGGAGTAATAGATGCCCCCCAAGGGTCGTCAGGGCGCTGCCAAGAAGGTGCGCCGCAAGGAAAAGAAGAACGTCGCTCATGGGCACGCCCACATCAAGAGCACGTTCAACAACACGATCGTCTCGATCACGGACCCCTCGGGCAACGTGATCTCCTGGGCCTCCGCCGGCCACGTCGGCTTCAAGGGCTCGCGCAAGTCCACCCCCTTCGCCGCGCAGATGGCCGCCGAGTCGGCCGCCCGCCGCGCGCAGGAGCACGGCATGCGCAAGGTCGACGTCTTCGTCAAGGGTCCCGGCTCCGGCCGCGAGACCGCGATCCGCTCCCTCCAGGCCACGGGCCTCGAGGTCGGTTCGATCCAGGACGTCACCCCCACCCCGCACAACGGCTGCCGCCCCCCCAAGCGCAGGCGCGTCTGACCTCAGGTGCGTGACCGCATCTGTGGTTTCGGGCGGTACGTTCCTTCCGGGGCGTGCCGCCCGTACCCTTGTTCCGTTGGCATCAAATAGTGGGTGCCAAGACTGGAGGCATTTCTCATGCTTATCGCTCAGCGTCCCTCGCTGACCGAAGAGGTCGTCGACGAGTACCGCTCACGGTTCGTGATCGAGCCGCTGGAGCCGGGCTTCGGCTACACCCTCGGTAACTCCCTGCGCCGTACGCTCCTCTCCTCGATCCCCGGCGCTGCTGTCACCAGCATCCGGATCGACGGTGTCCTGCACGAGTTCACCACCGTGCCGGGCGTCAAGGAGGACGTCACCGACCTCATCCTGAACATCAAGCAGCTGGTCGTCTCCTCGGAGCACGACGAGCCGGTCGTGATGTACCTGCGCAAGCAGGGTCCCGGCCTGGTCACCGCTGCTGACATCGCCCCGCCGGCCGGCGTGGAGGTCCACAACCCGGACCTCGTTCTCGCGACGCTGAACGGCAAGGGCAAGCTGGAGATGGAGCTGACCGTCGAGCGCGGTCGCGGCTACGTCTCCGCCGTGCAGAACAAGCAGGTGGGCCAGGAGATCGGCCGTATCCCGGTCGACTCCATCTACTCGCCGGTGCTCAAGGTCACGTACAAGGTCGAGGCGACCCGTGTCGAGCAGCGCACCGACTTCGACAAGCTGATCGTCGACGTCGAGACCAAGCAGGCCATGCGTCCGCGTGACGCCATGGCTTCGGCCGGTAAGACCCTGGTCGAGCTGTTCGGTCTGGCGCGCGAGCTCAACATCGACGCCGAGGGCATCGACATGGGCCCGTCCCCGACGGACGCCGCGCTCGCTGCCGACCTGGCGCTGCCGATCGAGGAGCTCGAGCTCACCGTTCGTTCGTACAACTGCCTCAAGCGCGAGGGCATCCACTCCGTGGGTGAGCTCGTGGCGCGTTCCGAGGCCGACCTGCTCGACATCCGCAACTTCGGTGCGAAGTCGATCGACGAGGTCAAGGCGAAGCTGGCCGGCATGGGCCTGGCGCTCAAGGACAGCCCGCCCGGATTCGACCCGACGGCCGCCGCGGACGCGTTCGGCGCGGACGACGACGCGGACGCCGGGTTCGTGGAGACCGAGCAGTACTGAGCCGTGCGTCCGGCGGTTGGGACTCTGTCCTCAACCGCCGGACGGGCTTGATTTGATACTTCCGGTGGGCGGCCGCCCGCCGGTAACTGACACCGGTACCTGATACGGCCGGTGCAGATCACAAGGAGAAACACCATGCCGCGTCCCACCAAGGGAGCCCGTTTCGGCGGCAGCGCCGCGCACGAGCGTCTGCTTCTCGCGAACCTCGCGAAGTCGCTGTTCGAGCACGGCCGCATCACCACGACCGAGGCCAAGGCCCGCCGCCTGCGTCCGGTCGCCGAGCGCCTGATCACCAAGGCGAAGAAGGGCGACATCCACAACCGTCGCCTGGTGCTGCAGTCGATCACGGACAAGGGCGTCGTCCACACGCTCTTCACCGAGATCGCTCCGCGTTACGCCGAGCGCCCGGGCGGCTACACCCGGATCACCAAGATCGGCAACCGTCGTGGCGACAACGCCCCGATGGCTGTGATCGAGCTGGTCGAGGGTGAGATCGCGAAGAAGGCGACCGTTGCCGAGGCCGAGGCCGCTGCCAAGCGCGCGGTCAAGGAAGACGCCCTCAAGAAGGACGAGGTCGTCGAGGACGCCAAGCCCGAGGGCGACGCCGCTGCGGCGGACGAGTCCAAGGACGCCTGAGCGTTCTGAAGGCTGACGGACGGGCCCGTATCCCTTCGGGGGTGCGGGCCCGTTCCGCTTCGAGAGGATCTTTTCCGTGAGCGATGAGGTGGAACCGGGGTACGTCCGGGTGCGGCTGGATCTGTCGTACGACGGCAGGGACTTCTCCGGGTGGGCCAAGCAGGCCGCTGGGCGACGGACCGTCCAGGGGGAGATCGAGGACGCGCTGCGTACGGTGACGCGGTCCTCGCAGACGTACGAACTGACCGTCGCCGGGCGCACCGATGCCGGGGTGCACGCGCGCGGGCAGGTCGCGCACGTCGACCTGCCGCAGGGCGTCTGGGCCGAGCACCAGGACAAGTTGCTGCGGCGGCTGGCGGGGCGGCTCTCGCACGATGTGCGTGTCTGGAAGGTCGAGGAGGCCCCCGCGGGGTTCAACGCGCGCTTCTCGGCGATCTGGCGGCGGTACGCGTACCGGGTGACCGACAACCCCGGGGGTGTCGACCCGCTGTTGCGGAGTCATGTGCTTTGGCACGACTGGCCGTTGGACGTCGACGCCATGAACGCGGCCGCGGCCGGGCTGGTCGGGGAGCACGACTTCGCGGCGTACTGCAAGAAGCGCGAGGGCGCCACCACCATTCGTACGCTGCAGCAGCTCGCCTGGGAGCGGGACGAGGCGGGGATCGCCACCGCGACCGTGAAAGCCGACGCCTTCTGCCACAACATGGTGCGCTCGCTGGTCGGCGCGCTGCTGTTCGTGGGGGACGGGCACCGGCCGGTGGAGTGGCCGTCGAAGGTGCTGGCCGCCGGGGTGCGGGACTCGGCCGTCCATGTGGTGCGGCCGCACGGCCTCACGCTGGAGGAAGTCGGTTACCCCGCCGACGAGTTGCTGGCCGCCCGGAACCGGGAGGCCCGCAACAAGCGGTCACTGCCGGGGTCACTGTCCGGCGGGAGCGGTGGCTGCTGCTGAGGCCTGGGCCTCGCCGCGGCGCACGATCTGACGGAACGTGAACTCAGCGAGGTCATCGCCCGTCTGGAAGGCCTTGGTGTCGCCCTTGGTGACGGACTTGGCCTTGGTGTAGCCGGTGGCGGTGAAGTAGGCGTAGCGGCCGTAGGAGTTGGCGGTGAACCGGCAGACCGGGCCGCCCTTGCAGAAGCCCCCGACCCCGGCGCCTGCGAGCGGGGCGATATTGCCCTGCGCCTGCTGGGCCGCCTTCTTGGCCTCGGCCTCGGTGCCGAAGACCGCGACGCCCACGGTGACGGCGATGCCGTCCTTGCTGTACGTGGCGCGGAAGACCTGGTCGCAGCCGTTCTTCTCGAGCACCGAGCCGAGCGCGCCCTGGGTCGCGGAGGGGCAGGTGCCGGTGCGGGCGGTGGCGCCCTTGGCGTAGATCCGGTCGCCCATCGTCAGCTTCTTGCCCGGGAAGAGGATCTCCGCGCTGAGCGGAGCCGTGTCCTTCTTCTCGTCGGAGATGAAGTCCTTCGGGTTCGGCGGCGGCAGCGGCGCGACCGAGGAGAAGGACGGTTCGGGCTGGGTGGTGTCGCTGGGCAGGTCGGGGGCTGCGGGCAGCTCGCTCGCGTTCTTGTCCCCGGCCCGGTTGCCCCCACCGCTGTTGGAGGAGACGATCCCGGTCGCCACGACGCCGGCTATCAGGGCGGTCGCGAGTGCGCCGCCGCCGACCAGCAGCCACCGCCTGCGGCGGGCGCGGGTGGCGGACGCGTCAGCCAGCGCGGCCCAGTCCGGTGTGTCCGTCTGCGCGCTCGCGCGCAGGCCGAACGGGTCGCGGGCGCCCGGCCCGGAGGTGTAAGGGTCTTGCCCCCCGTACGGGTTCTGATTCTGTCCGCCGGACCCCCACTGAGGTCCCCCCTGCCCAAAGCTCATGCCGCGCATCCTAAACCTGTTGGGCGAGGGGGACGTCGGCGGCGAGAATCGGCGCATGGGACATCTCGAGGCGGCGCATCTGGAGTACTACCTACCGGACGGACGGGTGCTTCTCGGCGATGCCTCGTTCCGGGTGGGCGAGGGCGCGGTGGTCGCCATGGTCGGCGCCAACGGCGCGGGCAAGACGACGCTGCTGCGGCTCATGGCGGGGGAGCTGCAGCCGCACGGCGGCACGGTGTCGGTCAGCGGCGGGCTCGGCGTGATGCGGCAGTTCGTCGGATCGGTGCGGGACGAGCGGACCGTACGGGATCTGCTGGTGTCGGTGGCGCAGCCGCGGATCCGCGAGGCCGCGCGGGCGGTCGACGCCGCGGAGCACCTGATCATGACGGTGGACGACGAGGCCGCGCAGATGAAGTACGCGCAGGCGCTGAGCGACTGGGCGGAGGCGCGGGGGTACGAGGCCGAGACCGTCTGGGACATGTGCACGTCGGCCGCGCTGGGCGTCTCGTACGAGAAGGCGCAGTGGCGGCTCGTACGGACTCTGAGCGGCGGTGAGCAGAAGCGGCTGGTGCTCGAGGCGCTGCTGCGGGGACCGGACGAGGTGCTGCTGCTGGACGAGCCGGACAACTATCTGGACGTGCCCGGCAAGCGGTGGCTGGAGGAGCGGCTGAAGGAGACCCGTAAGACGGTCCTCTTCGTCTCCCACGACCGGGAACTGCTGTCGCGGGCGGCGGAGCGGATCGTGAGCGTGGAGCCGAGTCCGGCGGGGTCGGACGTATGGGTGCACGGCGGCGGCTTCGGTACGTACCACGAGGCGCGCAAGGAGCGCTTCGCGCGCTTCGAGGAGCTGAAGCGGCGCTGGGACGAGGAGCATGCGCGGCTGAAGGCGCTGGTGCTGCGGTTGCGGCAGCAGGCGGCGATCAGCCCGGACATGGCGTCGAGGTACCGGGCGATGCAGACGCGCTTCAAGAAGTTCGAGGAGGCTGGGCCGCCGCCGGAGCCGCCGCGCGAGCAGGAGATCCGGATGCGGCTGCGGGGCGGCCGGACCGGGGTGCGGGCGCTGACGTGTGCCGGTCTCGAGCTGACCGGCCTGATGAAACCGTTCGACCTGGAGGTCTTCTACGGGGAGCGGGTCGCCGTGCTCGGCTCGAACGGGTCAGGGAAGTCGCACTTCCTGCGGCTGCTGGCGGGGGACGCTGTCTCCCACGCGGGGACGTGGAAGCTGGGGGCGCGGGTGGTGCCCGGGCACTTCGCGCAGACGCATGCGCATCCGGAGCTGCTGGGGCGGACGCTGGTCGACATCCTGTGGACGGAGCATGCGAAGGACCGGGGCGGTGCGATGAGCGTGCTGCGCCGGTACGAGCTGGAGCGCCAGGGCGACCAGCCCTTCGAGAAGCTGTCGGGCGGGCAGCAGGCGCGGTTCCAGATCCTGCTGCTGGAGCTGGAGGGGACGACAGCGCTGCTGCTGGACGAGCCGACGGACAACCTGGACCTGGAGTCGGCACAGGCGCTGCAGGAGGGGCTGGAGGCGTACGAGGGGACGGTGCTGGCGGTGACGCACGACCGGTGGTTCGCGCGGGCCTTCGACCGGTATCTGGTGTTCGGGTCGGACGGTGTGGTGCGGGAGACGGCGGAGCCGGTGTGGGACGAGCGGAGGGTCGATCGGGTGCGGTGACCTCGGGCGGCGGTCGGCGGGCCGCCTGCGGCGGGCTGATCCCGCTCCGTCCCCGCCGCGCCCGAGCAGGCGCGGGGCGAGCCTGCCACCGCCGCCTCGGACGTGTTCTCGCCGGGGCGACCCTTCCATCCGGCGATGGGCCGGGCGCCGTACCGCGACGGCGGCGCGGGCTCCGCGATGAGCAGCTGGTGCGGGCGGCGACCGGTGATCTCGACGTCTCCGGGCTGCCCCCGGAGCTGGACGGGCCGGGTGACAAGCGGCTGCTGGCCGGCGTGGCGATCGCAGAGCGGCTGCCCGTCGGGACTGCGACGATTGCCGTGGGGCTCGGGGCTGACGAGGCCGGGTATCCGGCCAGGGCGCTGGGACCTGCTGGGGCCGCGCCCTGACCGCTGCCCGTCACCTGTTTTGACCCGCCCGGGTCAGCGCGGGTATTCTTCTGGTTCGTTATGCGTATTGGCTTGCTCTATCTCACGTGAGGGGCCCTTACGCCGGTCCACCGGGCCGATGACCAGCGGCAGGCACTCGGGTTGCGTCCCCGTAGCGCCGCCAGGGCTGTCGTGATCGTCCGGGTGGCCCTGTCAGGACCCTTCCCCTAAGCCCTGGGGCTTGGGGAGGCCCCATCACTGAAGAAGCGAAGGCTACGACCGTGCGTACGTACAGCCCCAAGCCCGGCGATGTCACGCGCCAGTGGCACATCATCGACGCGCAGGACATTGTCCTGGGCCGTCTGGCGACTACGGCAGCGAACCTCCTCCGGGGCAAGCACAAGCCGATTTACGCCCCCCACATGGACATGGGCGACTTCGTCATCATCATCAACGCCGAGAAGGTTCACCTCTCCGGCAACAAGAAGACCCAGAAGATGGCGTACCGCCACTCCGGGTACCCGGGTGGTCTGCGCTCCGTCCGCTACGACGAGCTGCTGGCCAAGAGCCCGGAGAAGGCTGTGGAGAAGGCCATCAAGGGCATGATCCCCAAGAACACCCTGGGTCGTCAGATGCTCTCGAAGCTGAAGATCTACGCGGGCGAGAACCACCCGCACGCTGCCCAGCAGCCGGTCCCGTTCGAGATCACCCAGGTCGCGCAGTAGTTCCGGCCACCCCCTAAGACGTACAGAAAGATCTGAGGAGAATCGTGGCCGAGACCACTGCAGAGACCACCGCCGACGACGTGGCGGGCACCGAGGCTGAAGAGACCTTCGCCGAGGTGACCACCTTCGAGTCGGAGGTTCCCGTCGAGGGCGAGTACACCAGCGAGTCGCTGGCGTCCCGCTTCGGCGACCCCCAGCCGGCTGCCGGCCTGGGCCGTCGCAAGAACGCCATCGCCCGCGTCCGGATCGTTCCGGGCACCGGCAAGTGGAAGATCAACGGTCGCACCCTTGAGGAGTACTTCCCCAACAAGGTGCACCAGCAGGAAGTCAACGAGCCCTTCAAGGTGCTCGAGCTCGACAACCGCTACGACGTCATCGCCCGCATCTCGGGTGGCGGCGTCTCCGGTCAGGCCGGCGCCCTGCGCCTCGGCGTGGCCCGCGCGCTGAACGAGGCGGACGTGGACAACAACCGCGCCACGCTGAAGAAGGCCGGGTTCCTCTCCCGCGACGACCGTGCGGTCGAGCGCAAGAAGGCCGGTCTCAAGAAGGCCCGTAAGGCCCCGCAGTACAGCAAGCGCTAAATCGCACGCTGGCCTGTACGGCTTTCGTTCGCCCCGGCGGCACTCCGTGCTGCCGGGGCGTTCGTTTATCGACAACCTCGGGCGTATAACGGGCTATGGCGCTCAGAGGCTTGCATTTTCGGAGCATTTCGGAGGACAGCTGTGGGACGACTCTTCGGCACGGATGGCGTGCGCGGTGTCGCCAATGCGGATCTGACGGCGGAGCTCGCGCTCGGCCTGTCGGTCGCTGCGGCGCATGTGCTCGCTGAGGCGGGGACCTTTGAGGGACATCGGCCGACCGCCGTGGTCGGACGTGATCCGCGTGCGTCGGGAGAGTTTCTGGAGGCCGCCGTCGTGGCGGGTCTCGCAAGCGCGGGCGTGGACGTCCTGCGCGTCGGTGTGCTGCCCACCCCCGCGGTGGCGCACCTCACCGGCGCGCTGGGCGCCGACCTCGGCGTGATGCTCTCCGCGAGCCACAACGCCATGCCGGACAACGGCATCAAGTTCTTCGCGCGCGGCGGGCACAAGCTCGCCGACGAGCTCGAGGACCGTATCGAGACGGTGTACGAGCAGCACCGGACCGGTGAGCCGTGGGAGCGGCCGACCGGCGCCGGCGTCGGACGCGTGACGGACTACGAAGAGGGCTTCGACAAGTACGTCGCGCACCTCATCGCCGTCCTGCCGAACCGGCTCGACGGGCTGAAGGTCGTCCTCGACGAGGCGCACGGCGCGGCCGCCCGCGTCTCGCCCGAGGCCTTCGCGCGGGCCGGGGCCGAGGTCGTCACCATCGGCACCGCCCCGGACGGGCTCAACATCAACGACGGCTGTGGGTCCACCCACTTGGGCCTGCTCAAGGCCGCAGTCGTCGAGCACGGCGCGGACTTCGGCATCGCGCACGACGGCGACGCTGACCGCTGCCTGGCCGTCGACGGCGCGGGGCAGGAAGTCGACGGGGACCAGATCCTGGCTGTGCTCGCCCTCGCGATGCGCGAGGCCGGGACGCTGCGCAAGGACACCGTCGTCGCCACCGTCATGTCCAACCTCGGCTTCAAGCTGGCGATGGAGCGCGAGGGCGTACAGCTGGTGCAGACCGCGGTCGGCGACCGGTACGTCCTGGAGTCGATGAAGGCCGAGGGGTACGCGCTGGGCGGCGAGCAGTCCGGGCATGTCATCGTGCTCGACCACGCGACGACCGGAGACGGCACGCTCACCGGCCTGATGCTGGCGTCGCGCGTCGCCGCGACGGGCCGCTCGCTGGCGGATCTCGCGGCGGTCATGGACCGGCTGCCGCAGGTGCTCATCAATGTGCCGGACGTGGACAAGTCGCGGGTCAACACCTCCGCGGAGCTCGCGGGCGCCGTCGCAGAGGCGGAGCGCGAACTGGGCGCCACCGGCCGCGTACTGCTGCGCCCGTCGGGTACGGAGCCGCTCGTACGGGTGATGGTGGAGGCCGCCGACATCGAGCAGGCCCGCTCGGTCGCCGGGCGGCTGGCCGACGCGGTGAAGTCCGCGCTCGGCTGACCTGATCGGGCAAGGCGATACGCCGCCCGGCCCCCGACGGGACCGGGCGGCGTATCGTGTGCGCCGCGTATGTCGCGTATGTCCGCGTATCAGAGCGGCGACTTGGCCGCCGTACGCGCCCGCTGCCTCGCCCAGAAATACTTCTGCAGGAGCAGCGTCAGCGTGCCCGCCAGCACAATGCCCAGCAGATTCAGCAGCAGTCGCTCCGTCGAGCCCCACGCCTGCTTGTACTCCTGATAACTGAAAGCCACCGCCGCGTTCGCCGCCGCCGGGACGGTAGTGACCGAGATCGCCACGCCCACCAGCGCACCCGACTTCGCCGACGTCAGCGAGAGCATGCCGGCCGAGCCCGCCAGGACCGCGACCACGAACGAGAACCAGTCCGGGCGGTAGATGAAGTTGGTGTTGGGACGTTCGGCCGCGAGCATCTCCTGCTCGAACAGGTTCACCCAGTCCATGAAGTAGCTGAAGACCACCGTCACGAGCATCGCCGCCGCGAAGCCCACGATCAGCGCGAGGAACGAGCGCCACGCCAGCCGCGGGGCGCGCTGCACCAGCGCCGTGCAGAAGCCCGCCAGTGGGCCGAACTCCGGGCCCACCGCCATCGCGCCCACGATCAGGATCGCGTTGTCGAGCACCACGCCGCAGGCCGCGATCATCGTCGCCAGCGCCAGGAACGCGATGTACGTGACCGAGAGCGTCGACTCCTCGTGCGTCGCGTCCGTCAGGTGCTCCCACAGCACCGCGTCCACGCCCTCGCCCGGAGCCTCTTCCTCCGCCGTGTCGGCACGCCTGGACAGTGACAGATCGATGTTCTCGACGGCGATCGAGCCGGACTCGTCGATGCCGAGCTCGCGCAGACCGCCGATCAGTTCGTCGCCCGCCTCGCGCGCGACATCGCACATCACCAGGTCGCCGGGGGGATTGCGGGCGGCGCCGGGGACGACCGCGAGGTGCGTCGTGCCGACGGTCTTCTCGATCAGCTGGACCACTTCGGCGGTGCGGTCGGCCGGGGTGATCAGGCGCAGGTGCAGCACGCCGGCGGCTCCTCGGAGTCGGCTTCGCAAGTTGCGTCGGAGTACGCGTCAGAGCTTGCGCAGGGACAGGCGCTGGACCTTGTGGTCCGGGCCCTTGCGCAGCACCAGCGTGGCACGGCCGCGCGTCGGAGCCACGTTCTCCAGCAGATTGGGTTTGTTGATCGTGCGCCACATCGTACGGGCGTAGTCCAGCGCCTCCTCCTCGGAGACCTGGGTGTACTTCCGGAAGTACGAGAACGGGTTCTGGAACGCCGTCTCGCGCAGCTTGCGGAACCGGTTGAGGTACCAGGTCTCGATGTCCTCGGAGCGGGCGTCGACGTAGACACTGAAGTCGAAGTAGTCGGCGAGGCCGACTCGCGTGCGGCCGTCCTTGCCGGGCAGGGCCGGCTGGAGGACGTTGAGGCCCTCGACGATCAGGATGTCGGGGCGGCGGACCGTGAGGAGCTCGCCCGGCACGATGTCGTAGATCAGGTGGGAGTAGACCGGGGCGGTGACCTCGTCCTTGCCCGCCTTGATGTCGGCGACGAAACGGGTCAGGGCGCGCCGGTCGTACGACTCGGGGAAACCCTTGCGCGACGTCAGGCCGCGGTCCTGGAGCTCCTTCATGGGGAGCAGGAAGCCGTCGGTGGTGACGAGCTCGACCCGCGGGTGCTCGGGCCAGCGGGCCAGCAGCGCCTGGAGCAGACGGGCGACGGTGGACTTGCCGACCGCGACGGAGCCGGCGACTCCTATGACGAAGGGGGTGCCGCGCTGCTCGCCGTGGCCATTGCCGGCGTCGCCCAGGAAGGTGTTGAGCGCGCCGCGCAGACCGGCGGTGGCCTGTACGTACAGATTGAGCAGACGGGACAGCGGGAGGTAGACGTCCCGTACCTCGTCGAGGTCGATGACATCGCCGAGACCGCGCAGCCGCTCGACCTCCTCGGCGGTGAGGGGGAGCGGCGTTTTGTCGCGCAGGGCGCTCCACTCCGCGCGGGTCAGGTCGACGTACGGCGTCGACGCGGGTTCGGCCCGGCGGTGGGCGCTTCGTGGCGGCGAAGAGATCACACGGTCATTGTCGCGGCTTCATGGGCGCTGTGGCGGGTGGGATCGGTCACGCGCCGGGGTGCGGGGCCGCAGGCGACGAGGGCGGAATGTCAGTGGCGTACGTCATGGTCGCGGAAGGAGTGGGCCCCGACCTCGACCGGCCGGCGACGCGGGCCTACCGGGCGAAGGCGTGACCGCGCCAGTGGGCGCCTTGCTGCCTGGGCCGTGACGGGCGGGGGTCGTAGGCTGCGGCCATGTGCGGAATCGTGGGTTACGTCGGCGGACAGTCGGCGCTTGATGTGGTCGTCGCGGGCCTCAAGCGGCTCGAATACCGGGGCTACGACTCGGCCGGTGTGGCGGTACTCGCCGACGGCGGGCTGGCCGCGGCGAAGAAGGCGGGCAAGCTCGTCAACCTGGAGAAGGAGTTGGTGGACCGGCCGCTGCCGGCCGGGACCACCGGCATCGGGCACACCCGGTGGGCCACGCACGGCGGGCCGACCGACGCCAACGCCCACCCCCATCTGGACAACGCGGGGCGCGTCGCCGTCGTACACAACGGGATCATCGAGAACTTCGCGGCGTTGCGGACCGAGTTGGAGGCGCGCGGGCACGAGCTGGCGTCGGAGACAGACACCGAGGTCGTCGGGCATCTGCTCGCGGAGTCGTTCTCGTCGTGCGGGGACCTGGCCGAGTCGATGCGGCAGGTGTGCCGGCAGCTGCAGGGCGCCTTCACGCTGGTCGCCGTGCACGCGGACGAGCCGGATGTGGTGGTCGGTGCGCGGCGGAACTCACCACTGGTGGTGGGCGTTGGGGAAGGTGAGTCCTTCCTCGCGTCGGACGTGGCCGCGTTCATCGCCCACACGCGGTCCGCGATCGAGCTGGGGCAGGACCAGGTGGTGGAGCTCCGCCGGGACGGCGTGACGGTCACCGACTTCGACGGTGCGCCCGCTCAGGTGCGGACGTACCACGTGGACTGGGACGCTTCCGCGGCCGAAAAGGGGGGCTATGACTACTTCATGCTCAAGGAGATCGCCGAGCAGCCCAAGGCTGTCGCCGATACGTTGCTGGGGCGGATCGACGCCGCCGGGTCGCTGACGCTCGACGAGATCCGGATCCCGGTGTCCGTGCTGCGGGAGGCGGACAAGGTCGTCATCGTGGCATGCGGCACCGCCTTCCACGCCGGGCTGATCGCCAAGTACGCCATCGAGCACTGGACCCGCATCCCGTGCGAGGTGGAGCTGGCGAGCGAGTTCCGCTACCGGGACCCGATCCTGGACCAGCGGACGCTGGTGATCGCGATCTCCCAGTCCGGCGAGACCATGGACACCCTGATGGCTCTGCGGCACGCGCGCGAGCAGGGCGCGAAGGTGCTGGCCATCTGCAATACGAACGGCTCGACGATCCCACGTGAGTCCGACGCCGTGCTCTACACGCACGCGGGTCCCGAGGTCGCGGTCGCGTCGACCAAGGCCTTTCTGACGCAGCTGGTGGCCTGTTACCTGGTGGCGCTGTATCTGGGGCAGGTGCGCGGCACCAAGTGGGGTGACGAAATCCAGGCCGTCATCCGGGACTTGGCGCAGATCTCGGGGGCCGTCGAGCGGGTCCTGGAGACGATGGAGCCGGTACGGGAACTGGCACGCTCGCTCGCCGACAAGAACACGGTGCTGTTCCTGGGACGGCATGTGGGCTACCCGGTGGCACTGGAGGGCGCGCTGAAGCTCAAGGAACTGGCGTACATGCACGCGGAGGGCTTCGCGGCGGGCGAGCTCAAGCACGGGCCGATCGCGCTGATCGAGGAGGATCTGCCGGTGGTGGTCGTCGTGCCGTCGCCCCGTGGGCGTTCCGTGCTGCACGACAAGATCGTCTCCAATATCCAGGAGATCAGGGCGCGCGGAGCGCGGACGATCGTGATCGCGGAGGAGGGGGACGAGTCGGTCGTGCCGTACGCGGACCACCTGATCCGGATCCCTGCCACGCCGACGCTGCTGCAACCCCTGGTGTCGACCGTGCCGTTGCAGGTCTTCGCCTGCGAGCTGGCGACGGCGCGCGGCAACGAGGTCGACCAGCCGCGGAACCTCGCGAAGTCCGTCACCGTCGAATGATCATCGGGGTGGGGATCGACGTCGCCGAGATCGACCGGTTCGCCGCGACGATGCGGCGGACGCCGGGCATGGCCGGACGGCTGTTCCTGGAGCGGGAGTTGCTGCTGCCGAGCGGTGAACGGCGGGGATACGCCTCCTTGGCGGCTCGGTTCGCCGCCAAGGAAGCGGTCGCCAAGGCGCTCGGCGCGCCCGGCGGGCTGTACTGGACCGACGCCGAGGTGTACGTCGAGGACACGGGGCAACCGCGGCTGCGGGTACGCGGGACCGTGGCGGCGCGGGCGGCCGAGCTCGGTGTGCGGTCCTGGCATGTGTCGCTCAGTCACGACGCGGGGGTGGCGTCGGCGGTGGTGATCGCGGAGGGTTGACCGTATGCGTACCGCTTACAGCGTGGAGACCGTACGGGCCGCCGAGGCCGAACTGATGGCGCGCCTGCCGCAGGGCGCGCTCATGCAACGGGCCGCTGCCGGACTCGCCGCGGCCTGTGCGGATCTGCTGTGCCGGGTGTACGGCGCGCGGGTGGTGCTGCTCGTCGGGAGCGGGGACAACGGCGGCGACGCGCTGTACGCGGGGGCGCGGCTGGCGCGTCGGGGAGCCGGGGTCTCGGCGGTCCAGCTGGGGGCGCGCATCCATGAGGGCGGCCTCGCTGCCCTGCTCGGCGCGGGCGCTCGGGTCGCGGACGACCCTTTCGAGGTGCTGGCCGCGGCGGACCTGGTACTGGACGGCATCACCGGGATCGGCGGGCACGGCGGGCTGCGTCCTGACGCGCTGCCGGTGGCGCGGGCCGCGCGAGGGTCCGACGCGGTCGTCGTCGCGGTGGATCTGCCGAGCGGGGTGGAGGCGGACACCGGGGAGGTGCCGGGCGAGGCGCTGCGCGCGGATGCGACGGTGACCTTCGGTACGTACAAGCCGGGGCTGCTGATCGACCCGGCGAAGGAGTACGCGGGGACGGTGCGGCTCGTCGACATCGGTCTGGAGGCGCATCTGCCGTCCGTGCCGGACCTCGAGGCGCTCCAGCACGCGGATGTGGCACGGCTGCTGCCGGTGCCGGCCGTGGAGAGCGACAAGTACCGGCGGGGCGTCGTGGGCGTCGTCGCCGGGTCCGCGCGCTACCCGGGCGCGGCGGTGCTCGCGGTCGCGGGAGCGCTGCGCGGCGGCGCGGGGGCGGTGCGGTACGTCGGGCCGGCGGCCGAGGCCGTGATCGCCCGGTTCCCGGAGGCCCTGGTCCACAGCGGACCCCCGTCGAAGGCGGGCCGGGTGCAGGCGTGGGTCGTCGGCCCGGGGCTCGGCGACGGTCTGGATGTCGTACAGGAGGTACTGGAATCCGACGTACCGGTCCTGGTCGACGCCGACGGCCTGCGGCCGCTCGACGCCTCGACGCTGCGGGACCGCGGCGCGCCCACGCTGTTGACCCCGCACGCGGGGGAGGCGGCCGCGCTGCTGGGCGTACCGCGCGAGGAGGTGGAGTCCACGCGGCTCGCGTCCGTGCGGGAACTGGCCTCGCGCTACGGAGCGACGGTGCTGCTCAAGGGCTCGACGACACTGGTCGCGGCCCCGGACGACGGCCGTTCCCCGGTCCGGGCGAACCCCATGGGCACACCCTGGCTCGCGACGGCCGGCAGCGGCGACGTCCTGTCCGGCCTGGCGGGCGCGCTGCTCTCGGCGGGCCTCGACCCGCGGGACGCGGGCTCGGCGGCGGCGTATCTGCACGGCCTGGCGGCCCGCCACGCGATCACGGACGGCGCGCCGATCACGGCGTACGAGGTGGCGGGGGCGCTGCGGTCGGCGTGGCGCGACGTACAGGAGTGACGGGGCTGGAGTGACGGCGCGCTGAACTGACGGGCGGCGGAGTCACTGCGGGCTGAACTGACGGGCGGGAGTCACGGCGCGCTGAACTGACGGGCGGCGGAGTCACTGCGGGCTGAACTGACGGGCGGGAGTCACGGCGGGCCGAACTGACGGGCTGGGGAGCCGCGTCATCGCCGGAAACCAGCCCTCCGTTCCCCGAAACCACCCCCGGTACCGCGACCCCCCGGGCCCCGAAACAGCCCCCGTTCCCCGAAACCGTGATCAACCGCACAGGCGCAGACTTGTTGAACCCCGCACCGGTTGTACGACTGCTGTCGTACCCCTCTGAGACACTGGGCCCGATGAGTCAGCCACAGCCCCTGAGAGCCCGCGCCGAGATCGACCTCGCGGCCCTGCGCGCCAATGTGCGTGCGCTGCGTGCCCGCGCGCCGCGTGCTGCCCTCATGGCCGTGGTGAAGTCGGACGCGTACGGACACGGCATGGTGCCCTGCGCCAAGGCCGCGCTCGCGGCCGGGGCGACCTGGCTCGGGACCGCCACGCCGCATGAGGCCCTCGCCCTGCGCGCGGCAGGCATCCGGAGCAGGGTCATGTGCTGGCTGTGGACGCCCGGCGGGCCCTGGCGGGAGGGCATCGAGGCCGATCTCGACATGTCCGTGAGCGGCCTGTGGGCCCTCAGGGAGGTCACCGCCGCCGCCCGCGAGGCCGGCCGGCCGGCGCGGATCCAGCTCAAGGCCGACACCGGGCTCGGGCGCAACGGCTGCCAGCCCGCCGACTGGCCCGAGCTCGTCGCCGCCGCGCTCGCCGCCGAGGCCCAGGGCACCGTCCAGGTCACCGGGCTGTGGTCGCACCTCGCCTGCGCCGACGAGCCCGGGCACCCGTCCATCGCCGCCCAGCTGGACGTGTTCCGCCAGATGCTGGCGTACGCCGAGAAGGCGGGCATCGAGCCCGAGGTGCGGCACATCGCCAACTCCCCGGCGACGCTGACCCTCCCGGAGACGCACTTCGACCTCGTACGGACGGGCATCGCGATCTACGGCGTGTCGCCCAGCCCCGAGCTCGGCACGCCCGCGGACTTCGGGCTGCGGCCCGTGATGACGCTCGCCGCCTCCGTCGCGCTGGTCAAGCAGGTCCCGGCAGGCCATGGCGTCAGCTACGGACATCACTACGTCACGGCGGAAGAGACGACGCTCGGCCTCATCCCCCTCGGCTACGCGGACGGCATCCCGCGCCATGCCTCCGGCCGCGGGCCGGTCCTGGTCGGCGGCGAGTGGCGACGGGTGGCCGGCCGGGTGGCCATGGACCAGTTCGTAGTCGATCTTGGCGGGCAGAAGATCCAGGAAGGCGCCGAAGCTCTGCTGTTCGGACCGGGCGACCGGGGCGAGCCGAGCGCCGAGGACTGGGCGCAGGCGGCGGACACCATCGCGTACGAGATCGTCACCCGCATCGGAACGCGAGTTCCGCGCGTCTTCCTGAACGACGACCCCGACGAGTAGGAGCGGCACGGTGAGCGAGACCAGCACGGGGCCCGTCGTGGCCGCCGCGGCGACGGCTGCCACGACGGGCAACTGGCGCCGGGCGGGCATCGCAGGCGCCGCGATAGGCGTGGTCGCCGCAGGCGCGGCCGCGGGCGTCGCGCTCGAGCGCCTCACGGTCGGCCGCGGCATGCGCAAGAAAGCGCGGCTCGCGCTGGACGCGTCGGGGCCGTACGGAGCTCTGCGCGGCCTGCCCGGCAAGGCGATCGCCGACGACGGCACCGAGCTGTACTACGAGGCCGACGAGGTGGACCCGGAAGCGGGTGCCCCGCGCCGCCGCAGGCTCTTCGGCCGCAAGGCGCCCGCCCCCGTCACCGTCGTCTTCAGCCATGGCTACTGCCTGAGCCAGGACTCCTGGCACTTCCAGCGCGCGGCCCTGCGCGGCCTGGTGCGCACCGTGTACTGGGACCAGCGCAGCCACGGCCGGTCGGCAAGGGGAGCGGCCCAGTCCGGACCGGACGGCGTGCCGGTCGCCATCGACCAGCTGGGCCGCGACCTCAAGGCGGTGATCGACGCGGCCGCGCCCGAGGGCCCGCTGGTGCTGGTCGGGCACTCCATGGGCGGGATGACGGTGATGGCGCTCGCCCACCATTTCCCCGAGCTGGTACGGGAGCGGGTCTCCGGAGTCGCCTTCATCGGCACCTCGGCGGGCAGGCTCGGCGAGGTCAACTACGGCCTGCCGGTCGCGGGCGTGAACGCGGTGCGCCGGGTGCTCCCGGGCGTGCTCAAGGCGCTCGGCTCGCAGGCCGAACTGGTCGAGCGGGGCCGCCGCGCCACCGCCGACCTCTTCGCAGGCCTCATCAAGCGGTACTCGTTCTCGTCCAGGGACGTGGACCCGGCGGTGGCCCGGTTCGCGGAGCGGATGATCGAGGGCACGCCGATCGATGTGGTCGCGGAGTTCTACCCGGCGTTCGTGGAGCACGACAAGGCCGAGGCGCTCGACATCTTCCGCGAGGTGCCGGTGCTCGTCCTGGCGGGTGACAAGGATCTGGTGACCCCGAGCTCGCACAGCGAGGCGATCGCGGACATGCTGCCGGACTCGGAGCTGGTGATCGTGCCGGACGGCGGGCATCTGGTGATGCTGGAGCACCCGGAGGCCGTCACGGACCGACTGGCCGACCTGCTGGCCCGGGTCGGCGCGGTCCCGGCACCGGCTAACGTTGGCCCGTATGGAAGCACCGCACAGCCCGGCGGCTGAGAGCGCCACCCACGCCATCAGCGCCGACGACTCGACCGGCGCCGACGACTCGACCGGCGCCAACGACTCGACCGGCGCCAACGATTCGACCGGCGACGCTCACGCCACCAGCGCCGCCCGTCTCTGCGTCGAGTCTCCTGAGCAGATGCAGGAGTTGGGTCGCCGGCTCGCGAAGCTGCTGCGCCCCGGCGACCTGGTCATGCTCACCGGTGAGCTCGGCGCGGGCAAGACGACGCTGACCCGCGGCCTGGGCGAGGGCCTCGGGGTCCGCGGCGCCGTCACATCCCCGACCTTCGTCATCGCCCGCGTCCACCCCTCGCTGACCGGCGGCCCTGCCCTTGTGCATGTGGACGCGTACCGGCTGGGCGGCGGCCTCGACGAGATGGAGGACCTCGATCTCGACGTCTCGCTGCCCGAATCGGTGGTGGTCGTGGAGTGGGGCGTCGGCAAGGTCGAGGACCTCTCGGACGACCGGCTGCAGGTGCTGATCCACCGGAAGGTCGGCGACACGGACGACGACCGCCGCGAGGTCACCCTGACGGGCTTCGGCGCGCGCTGGGCGACGGTCGACCTGACGGCGATGGGGGCCTGAGCCGTACTGCACCGGCGTGTGTGTATGCCGTAGGTGTGTACGTTCCGACAAGACGTCGGCAAAATGTTGCGCGGGCAGTGCCGGGCGTGTTCACATGGTATCGAGCAGGTTAGGTCTGCCTAACCACGACTGCCCCCGGAGCCCAGGAGGCGTCCATGTCGGCATCCGAGCGCGAATCCCAGCCACGGCAGCAGCCGCAGGTGCGGCCGCGGGCGCTGACGCCGCCGCCCCTGTCGATGCGCGATCTTCTGGCGTCGTGCGCGGCGGCCAGTGCGGTCTCCACTCCGCCCCGTGAGGAACGGCGTTCCGAGGAGCGTGAAACCCGGCGCGACGCCGCGTAGTCCTGGGAGCTACGAGCCAAGGGACACGAGCCAAGGGACACGAGCCAAGGGACACGAGCCAAGGGACACGAGCCAAGGGACACGAGCCAAGGGCTACTGGCTGCCGGCTACGGGACGACGACGACCTTCGAGCCGATCGACGCGAACTCCCACATCGCGTCGCCGTCCGCCCGCTTCATCCGCACGCCGCCGGTCTTCTTCTGCGGGTTCGGGCTCGCCATCGACCCGTTGACCGCGGCGCTGAAGCCGACCGACACATCGTCGACGCTCGCGAAGCGCACCACATGCTCGATCCGCACCCCGTCCGACCCGGGGACGCTGCCGGACCGTGAGGTCACCGCGTACACACCGGGCGGCGGGCTGACCGTCGACGGCATGACCCCGAAGGTCCGCGTCAGCTTCCCGTTCTCGCCCACCAGCCACACGCGCCGTTCGGACAGCGAGTACACGACGCGCTCGCCGGCGCCCGACTTCGCGGGCAGCGCCAGCGGGTTCTTGGACTTGTGCTTGGGGTCGCCGGAGGCATTCGCGGACGGGACCGCACTGGGGGTGTTGGCCTTGCCGAGCTGGTCGGGGGCGCTCGCCGACGCCTGGTAGGCGAGGAAACCGACGGCGGCCAGAGCTGCCGCCGTGAGCCCGGCCACGAGTCCCGAGCTGCTCCGTGACACCGTTCCCACCTTTCGAAAGTACGTCTCCGTGGTGACGGTAGCAGCAGCCGCACCCTCGGACACGGCACCGTGCCCGGGTGCCGGAGCCGTAGGCTGTTTGCGTGCTCTTGCTCGCCGTTGATACCGCCACGCCCGCCGTCACCGCCGCCCTCCACGACGGCAATTCCGTCGTCGCCGAGTCCAGTCGCGTCGACGCCCGCCGGCATGGAGAACTGCTGCTGCCCGCCATCGACCGCGTCCTGGCCGAGGCCGGGGTGAAGCTCGACGCCGTCACCGCCGTGGTGGCCGGAGTCGGCCCCGGTCCGTACACCGGGCTGCGCGTCGGACTGGTCACGGCCTCGACCTTCGGCTCGGCGCTGGGCGTTCCGGTGTACGGGCTGTGCACGCTGGACGGGCTGGCGTACGCCTCCGGTCTGGAGGAGCCGTTCGTGGTGGCGACGGACGCACGCCGCAAGGAGGTGTACTGGGCGCGGTACGAATCCGCCCGCGGCCGCGTGAGCGAGCCCGCCGTCGACCGGCCCGCCGACATCGCCGAGCAGGTCGCGGGTCTGCCCGCGGTCGGTGCCGGTGCGCTGCTCTACCCCGAGACGTTTCCGGACGCCCGCGGGCCCGAGCATGTCTCGGCCGGGGCGCTCGCCGCGCTGGCCGCCGAGAAACTGGCCGCCGGGGACGACTTCTTGCCGCCGCTGCCGCTGTATCTGCGCCGGCCGGACGCCCAGGTGCCGAAGAACTACAAGGTGGTCACGCCGAAGTGACCGAACGACCGACCGAACGACCGACCGAACGACCGACCGGACGACTGACCGGACAACCGGCCGAACGCCTGACCGGACGACCGGCCGAACGGCCATCCGGACGACCCACTGCTGTGCTGCGTGAGATGCGCTGGTGGGACCTGGAACATGTGCTCGCGCTCGAGCACGCGCTGTTCCCGGAGGACGCCTGGTCGGCCGGGATGTTCTGGTCCGAACTCGCCCATGCGCGTGGCCCGCGCGCCACCCGCCGCTATGTGGTGGCGGAGGCGGACGGGAAGATCGTCGGGTACGCGGGCCTCGCGGCGGCCGGCGGTCTCGGAGACGTACAGACGATCGCCGTCGCCCGCGACCAGTGGGGAACGGGACTCGGCTCCCGGCTCCTGACCGACCTGCTGCAGCACGCCACCGCCTTCGAGTGCGACGAGGTGCTCCTCGAAGTGCGCGTGGACAACACCAGGGCCCAGAAGCTGTACGAGCGCTTCGGCTTCGAGCCCATCGGATTCCGCCGCGGCTACTACCAGCCGGGCAATGTCGACGCCCTCGTCATGCGGCTCCACGTACAAGGAACAGAGACTTAACTGATGGCTGACGAACCGCTCGTACTGGGCATCGAGACCTCCTGCGACGAGACCGGCGTCGGCGTCGTCCGCGGTACGACCCTCCTCGCGGACGCCATCGCCTCCAGCGTGGACACGCACGCCCGGTTCGGCGGCGTGGTGCCCGAGATCGCGTCACGCGCGCATCTGGAGGCGATGGTTCCGACCATCGAGCGCGCCCTGAAGGACGCGGGCGTCTCGGCACGCGATCTGGACGGGATCGCGGTGACGGCGGGGCCGGGCCTGGCCGGCGCGCTGCTGGTCGGGGTCTCGGCCGCGAAAGCGTACGCATACGCGCTGAACAAGCCGCTGTACGGGGTGAACCACCTGGCCTCGCACATCTGCGTCGACCAGCTGGAGCACGGACCGCTGCCCGAGCCGACGATGGCGCTGCTGGTGAGCGGTGGCCACTCGTCCCTGCTGCTCGCGCCGGACATCACATCTGACGTACGGCCGATGGGCGCCACGATCGACGACGCGGCGGGCGAGGCCTTCGACAAGATCGCGCGCGTCCTTGACCTGGGCTTCCCGGGCGGTCCGGTGATCGACCGGCTGGCGAGGGAGGGCGACCCGGCGGCGATCGCGTTCCCGCGCGGCCTCACCGGCTCGCGCGACCCGGCATACGACTTCTCCTTCTCGGGGCTCAAGACCTCGGTCGCCCGCTGGATCGAGGCCAAGCGGGCGGCGGGCGAGGAGGTGCCCGTACGGGATGTGGCGGCATCGTTCCAGGAGGCGGTCGTCGATGTGCTCACCCGCAAGGCGGTGCGCGCCTGCCAGGACCAGGGCGTCGACCACCTGATGATCGGCGGCGGCGTGGCTGCCAATTCGCGGCTGCGGGCGCTGGCCCAGGAACGCTGCGAACGGGCGGGGATCCGGCTGCGGGTACCGCGGCCGGGGCTGTGCACGGACAATGGCGCGATGGTGGCGGCGCTCGGGGCGGAGATGGTGGCGCGGAACCGGCCGGCCTCCGACTGGGAGCTGTCGGCGGACTCGTCGCTTCCGGTGACGGATCCGCATGTGCCGGGAAGTGCCCACGCCCCCACCCACGATCACGATCACGTGCACGAGATCAGCAAGGACAACCTCTACTCATGACGGTCGCGTTGATGTGGGAGGCCCGGGCCGTGCAGGGCCGGGGCGCCGAGCTGCTCGAATGGGCGCGGGCCCAGGAGCTGGCGCATGAGCCGGTGCGCCGCGAGACGTTCCGGGCTCCTGGCGACCGGGTGCTGGTGATCACCTGGTGGGATGCGGTCTACGGTGCCGATCTGCCCGAAATCCCGGAGCCGGACGCCGAGTTGATCACACGGGCGGTGCACCGCTGGCGGTTCGAGTCGCTGGAGACCCTGCCGTCCTGAGCCTCCTGGCCCTCCTGAGCCGTCCTGAGCTGGGTTGAGCCGTCCGGTGGCCACTCCGGAAAGTTCTCCGGACAATTCTCCGGAGAATCGGCCGAGAAATCTTCCGGCGGATGTCGATCCAGCCGTCTTCCGTTCGACGCAGGGGTGAGAGGCGGGGAACGGCCCCGCTGTCCAGTACGAGGAGTCACCATGCCGCGCTACCTGACCATGGTCCGCGTCAATGAGAACGAGATGCCCGCCGGGGGCCCGAGCCCCGAGCTCATGGAGCGGATGGGCAAGCTGATCGAGGAGATGACCAAGGCCGGAGTCCTGCTCGACACCAACGGGCTCACTCCGACCTCGCAGGGCACCCGCGTCACCTGGTCCGGCGGAAAGCTGACCGTCATCGACGGCCCCTTCACCGAGAGCAAGGAGGTCGTCGGCGGGTACGCGATCATCCAGGCCAAGGACAAGGCCGAGGTCCTCGAATGGACCAAGCGCTTCCTGCAGGTCCACGAGGAGCACTGGAACATCACCTCCGAGATCCGCGAGATCGCCGAGGGATGAAACGTTTGCCGCCGGGCTGCGGGAGTGCTCTCATGAGTGCCCGTGACGGCAGCAAACGCGGTGGAGGCGGTATTCAGAATCGAGTCGGCGCGGATCATCGCCGGTGTCACACGCATCGTGAGGGACGTGGGCATCGCCGAGGAGCTCGCGCAGGACGCTCTGGTCGCCGCGCTGGAGCAGTGGCCGGAGTCAGGCGTTCCGGAGAAGCCGGGCGCCTGGCTCATGGCCACCGCCAAGCACCGCGCGATTGATCTCGTACGCCGTCGGGAGACGTACGCACGCAAGCTGGCGGAGGTCGGGCGCGCCCTGGAGGACGTACCGCCGCCGGAGCCGTCGGACCCGGCTGCCGGTGACGACATCGACGACGACCTGCTGCGGCTGATCTTCACCGCCTGCCATCCGGTGCTCTCCACCGATGCGCGGATCGCGCTCACGCTGCGGCTGCTGGGCGGTCTTACGACGGAGGAGATCGCGCGTGCCTTCCTTGCCGCGGAGCCGACCGTCGCCCAGCGCATCGTCCGCGCGAAACGCGCGCTCGCCAAGGCGGGCGTTCCCTTCGAAGTGCCGTACGGCTCGGAGCGCGCCGAACGCCTCTCGTCGGTGCTGGAAGTCATCTACCTCGTCTTCAACGAGGGCTACTCCGCGACCGCGGGCGACGACTGGCAGCGCCCGGCACTGTGCGAGGACGCACTGCGGCTCGGCCGCGTGCTGGCGGGCCTGATGCCCAAGGAGCCCGAAGTCCACGGCCTGGTCGCGCTGATGGAGATCCAGGCGTCGCGCACGGCCGCCAGGACCGGACCCGACGGAGAGCCGGTACTGCTCGCCGACCAGAACCGGACCCGCTGGAACCAGCTGCTGATCCGGCGCGGTTTCGCAGCGCTGCAGCGGGCGGGCAACGGACCGTACGCCCTCCAGGCCGCAATCGCCGCCTGCCATGCGCAGGCGGTGACGTACGAGGAGACGGACTGGGTGGCGATCGCGACGCTGTACCGGCAGCTCGCCGCACTCACCCCGTCCCCGGTCGTGGAGCTGAACCGTGCGGTCGCGGTCTCGATGGCCGAAGGCCCGGCGGCGGGCCTGGAGTTGGTGGACGCGCTGGCCAATGAGCCCGCGCTGAAGGAGTACCACTTGCTGCCGAGCGTGCGCGGGGATCTGCTGGCGCGGCTGGGCCGACGGGCGGAAGCGCGGGCGGAGTTCGAACGGGCGGCGTCCCTGACCCGTAACGCACGGGAGAAGGAGTTGCTGCTGGAAAGGGCCTCACGCACCGAACCAGAACCCGACTGCGAGCCCGAGCCCGAGCCCGCGTCCGAGCCCGACTCCGCGTCCGACTCTCCGTCCGGCTCCGCGTCCGAGTCCTAGCCCGAAGTGCGAGGAGCTCGATGAGTTCGCCGACCGACCTGGCGATAGCCTCGTAAGCATGTCCCGTCGCAACCCGATCCCTCCCCCTCCGCCGCCCGTCGAGATACGGGCCTGGCCCGACCGTGAGGCTCTGCTCGCCGACCGGGCGCGGGCGATGGGCGAGTTGGCCCGGCTGAGCATCGGGGTGCCACGACTGCTGCTGCTGTGGCTGACTGTGGCGGGCTTCGCGGCGGGGTGGAGCCTGATCAGCGCCGCGCTGGCGGCCTTCGAGGAGAGCATCGACCCGCTCAGCCACCTGTTCGGCGGGATCTTCGCGTGCATCGGTGCCGCGTGCATGATCCCGACCGGGGTCGCGATCGGGTTCGGCATCCGTCGCGACAAGCTGGTGCGTGAACGGCTCGTCCAGTGGTCGTCGTTGGAGCGTGACCCCCTGCGCGACGCAGGTTTGCGGGCGCCTGGGCAGAGCCTGCTCTGGTTCGTACCGTCGCTTCTGCTGGGCGCGCTGGGGCTGTGGATGTGCTTCGTGATTCCGGCGACGGCGGAGCCCGGGCGGGAGACGTATGCGGACGTCGCTTTGATGATGGGCCTGGGTTTCATCCTCTGGCTGACGGGCCTGATCGGTGTCGCGAAGGCGGTGAGCCACTACCGGTGGGCGGTACGGCTGGTGGGGGCGGGGTCGCCGACGGTCGTGGGGGACGGCGCGCACCGCTGAGCGCGGTCCACAATGCCCAGCAGAGCAGTTGCAGACGGAAGGTGGATACGGCCTGAGTTACGCAGGCCGCCCGATCAGCATCGTCGGCGCACCCGCCACCCTCGTCAGAAACACCGTCGCCGCGTTCGGCCCCTGCGGCTTCACCTTGCGGCGCAGCTCTTCCGGTTCCACCGCCGAGCCGCGCTTCTTCACCGTCAGGATGCCAACCCCCCGCTCCCGCAGCAGCGCCTTCAACCTCTTCAGGTTGAAGGGGAGTTCATCGGTGATCTCGTACGCCGTCGCGTACGGGGTCGCCCGCAGCTCGTCCGCCGTGATGTACGCGATCGTCTCGTCGATCAGCCCGCCGTCCAGCTGCTCGGCGACCTCGGCGACCAGATGCGCGCGGATGACCGCGCCGTCCGGCTCGTACAGGAAGCGGCCCACCTCCCGCACCGCCGGGTCGGGCAGGCCGGCGCCGGTGAGCGAGCGCGGGCCCGGCAGCAGCGTCGCGGCAATCGCGCCCGGTCGCGTACCGAACCAGAGCACCGCCTCCTTCACGTCGCCGCCGTCCGAGATCCACTCCGCCTCGGCGTCCTCGGGGACGGCCTCGTGCGGGATGCCGGGCGCGATCTTGAGCGCGGCGTGCGGGCGGGTGCGGGCCGCGCCGATCGCCCAGGACAGGGGCGGGGAGTACGCCTCCGGGTCGAAAATGCGGCCGCGGCCGCCCCGCCGGGCCGGGTCCACGAACACCGCGTCGTACGCGGCCGTGTCGACCTCCGTGACATCCGCGCAGCGGACCTCGATCAGCTCCGCCAGCCCCAGCGCGTCGGCGTTCGCACGTGCGACCACCGCCGTCAGCGGGTCCCGGTCCACCGCAAGTACCCGGATCCCGGCCCGGGCGAGTGCGATCGCGTCGCCGCCGATCCCGCTGCACAGGTCCGCCACGCTGCGTACGCCGAGACCGGCGAAGCGCTCGGCGCGGTAGGAGGCGACGGAGCGGCGGGTCGCCTGCTCGACGCCGTTCGGCGTGAAGAACATCCGCCGCGCGTCCTCGGCCCCGAACTTCGCGACCGCCCGCTGCCGGAGCCGCGCCTGCCCCAGCGCCGCCGACACCAGCGCCGCCGGGTGCTCGCGGCGCAGCCGGGTGGCCGTGGCCAGCTCCTGCGCCGGGTCGTAGGCGTCCAGGGAGTCCAACAGCGCCCGCCCCTCCTCGGTGAGCAGTGCGGCAAAGGAGGCGAGGGGATCCAGGTCGTTCACCCGGCCCATTGTGGGCCAGGCGGGGGATGGTGCGCCCGCGGTGGCGGTGTCGGCCGGGCCGTACGGGTCCGTGCTGACAAGATCCAGCGCCATGCAGCTAGTAACACAAAATGAGAAAAAACGGGCGCGACGGAGTCGTGCAGTCCTGGCCGTGCTCCTCGTCGCCGCCCTTGGCGCCGCATGTGCGGCCGAGTCCCCGAAACCTTCCGGCGGCGCGCGCCCCGCCCCGGGCCAGGAGCCCGGCGCGGCCGGCGCGCTCTCCACGTACATGGAGGAGGTCGAGCGCACTCAGGCCGAACGGGCCGTCGCCGCCAAGAAGTGGGGCCTGGACGAGACCCCGCTCGCCGCGCCCCAGCCCCCCGACGCCAAGCCTGAGATCACCACCCGTAAGGGCTTCGAGGTCGAAGACGGCGAGTCCTTGCCACCCGTCTTCACTACCGTGCCGGTCAAGGAGAAGATCGTCTTCCTGACGATCGACGACGGTTCGGAGAAGGACCCCGCCCTGCTCCAGATGATGAGCGAGCTCCAGATCCCGTACAGCGCCTTCCTCAGCGACTACGTCATCAGCGACAACTACGGCTACTTCAAAGAGATGCAGGACAGCGGCGTCTCGCTGCACAACCACACCCTCAACCACCGCTATCTGCCCGGCCTTTCCTACGCCGAGCAGGAGCGGGAGATCTGCGGCCAGCAGGCCGAGATCGAGAAGCGGTACGGCAAGCGGCCTCCGCTCTTCCGCCCGCCGTACGGCAACTACAACAAGGAGACCCTGCGCGCCGCCCAGTCGTGCGGGGTGAAGGCCGTGCCCCTGTGGGCCGCGGAGGCGTTTCCCGATCACATGGAGTGGCGGGAGTGGGACCAGGACCTGCACCCCGGCGACATCATCCTCACCCACTTCCGCGGCCCCGCGGACTGGAAGGGCAGCATGCCCGACATGATCCGGAATGTCATGAAGACGATCACCGGCAGGGGCTACGCCGTGGCAAAGCTGGAGGACTACGTATGACGCAGGCGCACCGGCTGCTGGCCGGAGTGCTGGCGGCCGGTGCGTTTCTCGCCGCGGGATGCGCGCAGTCGGTTGACCCGATCGAGCGGCTCGGGCGCAAGGCCGCCCAACAGGTCACGCCGGGCGCGGGTGCTCCGGGCGCCGCCCATCGGCGGTGGGGGCTGGCGCGGCCGCTGGCCGCCGCGCCGAAGCCGCCCGCACGCCGCCTCTCGGAGCCGTCCGTGGTGGACCGGGTGCCCATCCGCGACAAGGTCGTCTTCCTCACCTTCGACGAGCGCGCGGCGCGCGATCCGCAGTTCGTACGGATGACGGGCGAACTGAAGCTGCCGGTCAGCGTGTTCCGCGCGGCCGGGCAACCGGACCTGCGCACGCTCTCGTACGAGGGGCAGCGCGCCGAGATCTGCGGACGGCGTCAGGTCCGCCTCTTCCGCCCGCCGCAGGGCGCGTACAACGAGGACACGCTGCGGGCGGCGGCCGACTGCGGGGTCCGCGCGATGGTCCTGGGGCGGGAGTACGCGGAGGGCGAACAGCTGCGGCCCGGCGAGATCGTGCGGGCGGACGCACGAACGGCGGCACGGTTGCTGCGCCGTATTCAGGAGCAGGGGTACGCGGTGGCGCGCCTGGAGGACTACGTCTGAACCCTGGTGCCCCCGGGGTCTGGGCGTACGGAACCAGTGGGCGTACGCCGTTGAGCGATGGCGGAACCAATGGGTCGGGCGCGACGTTTTCCGTACCGGGATCAGAGCGGCGCGCGCCGTTGAATTGGCACTCCGCTTGACCGAGTGCTAATCGCAGTCATAGTCTCAGGTCTGGCACTCCCCACTGGAGAGTGCCAACACAGCGACGGGCAGGTCCGGCACCCGCGACGACGGATCCACCTGGTCGCCACCTCAGACAGTTAACCCCGTGAGATCTCCGAAGGGGGAGGTCGGATCGTGACGACCGCCAGCTCCAAGGTTGCCATCAAGCCGCTCGAGGACCGCATTGTGGTCCAGCCGCTCGACGCCGAGCAGACCACGGCCTCTGGCCTGGTCATCCCGGACACCGCGAAGGAGAAGCCCCAGGAGGGCGTCGTCCTCGCAGTGGGCCCGGGTCGCTTCGAGAACGGCGAGCGTCTGCCGCTCGACGTCAAGACCGGCGACGTCGTGCTGTACAGCAAGTACGGCGGCACCGAAGTCAAGTACAACGGCGAGGAGTACCTCGTCCTCTCGGCTCGCGACGTACTCGCGATCATCGAGAAGTAGGTCGGGGGTCTGGGGGGCATCCCCAGAGGACTCCGCACCCGAAGTTGTTTGATCTGCGCCCCTGGCCCCCGCACTGATGTAGCCGGGCGGTCAGGGGCGCAGTTCGTTTGAGAGGACAGAGAAGCTCCCATGGCGAAGATCCTGAAGTTCGACGAGGACGCCCGTCGCGCCCTCGAGCGCGGCGTCAACAAGCTTGCCGACACGGTGAAGGTGACGATCGGCCCCCGCGGCCGCAACGTCGTCATCGACAAGAAGTTCGGCGCCCCCACCATCACCAACGACGGTGTCACGATCGCCCGTGAGGTCGAGCTCGATGACCCGTACGAGAACCTCGGCGCCCAGCTGGTGAAGGAGGTGGCGACCAAGACCAACGACATCGCGGGTGACGGCACCACCACCGCCACCGTGCTGGCCCAGGCGCTGGTCCGCGAGGGCCTGCGCAACGTCGCAGCCGGCGCGTCCCCGGCCGCCCTGAAGAAGGGCATCGACGCCGCGGTCAAGGCAGTGTCCGAGGAGCTCCTCGCCACCGCCCGCCCGATCGAGGACAAGGCCGACATCGCCGCCGTCGCCGCGCTCTCCGCGCAGGACCAGCAGGTCGGCCAGCTCATCGCCGAGGCGATGGACAAGGTCGGCAAGGACGGTGTCATCACCGTCGAGGAGTCCAACGCCTTCGGCCTGGAGCTCGACTTCACCGAGGGCATGGCCTTCGACAAGGGCTACCTCTCCCCGTACATGGTGAGCGACCAGGAGCGTATGGAGGCCGTCCTCGACGACCCGTACATCCTGATCCACCAGGGCAAGATCGCCTCCATCCAGGACCTGCTGCCGCTGCTGGAGAAGGTCATCCAGGCCGGTGGCTCCAAGCCGCTGCTGATCATCGCCGAGGACGTCGAGGGCGAGGCCCTGTCGACCCTGGTCGTGAACAAGATCCGCGGCACCTTCAACGCGGTGGCCGTCAAGGCCCCCGGCTTCGGCGACCGCCGCAAGGCGATGCTCGGTGACATGGCCGCCCTCACGGGTGCCACCGTCATCGCCGAGGAGGTCGGCCTCAAGCTCGACCAGGCCGGTCTCGACGTGCTGGGCACCGCCCGCCGCGTGACCGTCTCCAAGGACGACACGGTCATCGTCGACGGTGGCGGCAACCACGAGGATGTCGTTGGCCGTATCAACCAGATCAAGGCCGAGATCGAGTCCACGGACTCCGACTGGGACCGCGAGAAGCTTCAGGAGCGCCTCGCGAAGCTGGCCGGCGGCGTGTGCGTGATCAAGGTCGGCGCCGCCACCGAGGTGGAGCTGAAGGAGAAGAAGCACCGTCTCGAGGACGCCATCTCCGCGACCCGCGCCGCGGTCGAGGAGGGCATCGTCTCCGGTGGTGGCTCCGCGCTCGTCCACGCCGCCAAGATCCTCGAGGGCAACCTCGGCAAGGACGGCGACGAGGCCACCGGTGTCGCGGTCGTCCGCCGCGCCGTCGTCGAGCCGCTGCGCTGGATCGCCGAGAACGCCGGCCTCGAGGGCTACGTCATCACCTCCAAGGTGGCGGAGCTGGATGCGGGCCAGGGCTTCAACGCCGCGACCGGCGAGTACGGCGACCTGGTGAAGGCCGGCGTCATCGACCCGGTCAAGGTCACGCGCTCGGCGCTGGAGAACGCCGCGTCCATCGCCTCGCTGCTGCTCACGACCGAGACCCTGGTCGTCGAGAAGCCGGCCGAGGAAGAGGCCGACGCGGGCCACGGCCACGGCCACGGTCACAGCCACTGACGTCGCACGACGTGTGAAGGCCCCCGCTCCCGCCGCTCGGCGGGGACGGGGGCCTTCGTCGTCGGGGCGGGCGTCCGGTCAGGTGTCCGGCCGGGCGCTTTTCCGGCCCCTTCACTGACCCCGTGCTTCCGACCCGTTCTACTGACCCGTCGCGCCGAGCTGCCGCATCAGGCCGAGGATGTCGAAGTGCCACCAGCCTTCCTGGATCTTGCCGTCCTTGAACCGGAAGATCGTGGTGCCGGTCATGGTGCACTGCTTGCCCGTGGGTGCGATGCCCATGAAGTCGCCCTGATGGGTGCCGGTCCAGGTCCACAGCGTCGCGACGTCGTCGCCCTCGCAGATCTGCCTGTCCAGGCTGAAGGTGAAGTCGAAGGCCGCGCGCCATCCGCTGACATCGCCGCGGATGACGTCGGACCCGACCAGGGTGTCCTCTTCCTTCATGATGTCGTGGTCGGCGTAGTCGGCCGCGAACACTTCGTCGATGGCGTCGAGGTTGCCCCCGGTCGCGATCTCGTGGAAGAAGCGGCGAGAGGTTGACTGGTTCAACTGTTCGTCGCGGACCACATCGAGGTCGGTGAAGGTGGGCATCCCGTCGCAGAGTGCCACCATCTCCCGGAAGATCCGGTCCGTCTCCGGCAGCTTGGAGTTCTTCATCGCCTCTTCGTACGACGGAAATTCGACGATCTCGACGAGGTGCGACCCGTCGGCGCGGTCCTTGCCGACGAGGCTGTGGGTGGCGGTCCGCTTGCCCCGGGTCTGTTCGACCCACTGGTCCATGAGGCGGTCCACGTCGTCGAACCGCTCGGTCTTGCAGTCGATTATCTGTACGAATTTCATGGTGCCTCCCGGGCTGGGGTGGGATGCATCCATTTTAGTGATGTATGTGGCTTTTGAGGGTTCAGGGTGAGCTGGTCCGGACTCAGTGCTCAGGCCGAGTGATTCAGCGCCTCGGGATGGACCGGGTCCGCGAAGGGCAGACCCTGGGTGTAGCGCTCCAGCTCGTCGAGGGCCTGGTCCGCCATCCGGTGGAGCTCATTGCCCAGCGAACCGGCGATGTGCGGGGTCATGAGGACGTTCGGCAGGGAGTACAACGGCGAGTCGGCGGCGGGGAGTTCGGGGTCGGTAACATCGAGTACGGCGTGCAGCCGGCCAGAAACCAGCTCCGGCAGCAGCGCGTTCTCGTCGATCAGCGAGCCGCGCGAGGTGTTGATCAGGGTCGCGCCGTCCGGCAGCAGCGCGAGCCGGCGCGCGTCGATCATGTGGCGAGTGGACGCCAGCTGCGGAGCGTGGACCGTGACGATGCTGCTGAGGCGGCAGAGCTCGTCCAGCTCGGTGCGTACGACGCCCAGTTCCGCCGCTTCGGCGTCGGTGACGTACGGGTCGTACAGCAGCACCTGCACGTCGAAGGGGCGCAGCAGTTCGATCACCCGGCGGCCGATCCGGGACGCGCCCACTATGCCCACCGTCCGGCGGTAGTTGCCGGCGTCGTCGAACTCGCACAAGTCGTGGTCGGTGCGCAGCCGCTCGTAGCGCTGGGCCGAGCGCAGGACGTGCTTGCCGGCGAAGAGGATCGCGGCGAGCGTGTACTCGGCGACGGGCAGGGCGTTTGCCGTGGCGGCCGAGGTCACCGCGATGCCGCGGGCCCAGCAGGCGTCGGTGATGTGGTGCTTGACGGATCCCGCGGCGTGCACGACGGCACGCAGCCGGGGTGCGCCGGCGAGGACTTCGGCGGTGAGCGGGGGTGCGCCCCAGCAGGTCAGCAGGACTTCGGCGGCGGCGAGCGCGGCGGCGACCGGGAACGTCGGGGCGGCGAGGTCGTGGGCGATCAGCTGCGGGTCGGTGCGGGCGAGTGCGGTGAGGCGGTCGCGGTGACGGTCGGCGAACAGGCGCTCGGCGATGCCCGGGCCCATGGCGAGCAGCAGTGCGGGACGCTCCGCGCCTGGCTGGTCGGGGCGCTCGCCGGGGTTGTCCGCGGGGCGATTGTCAGTGGCGTGGTGCATGGTGGAAACCGAGCTCCTCGTATGTCGCTTGAGGTCACTGAGGCTGCCGGCGGTCAGGCCGGCCTTCCAGCGGCGCTGCGGGGAGACGAAGGCGAGCCTCGCTGAACCAGAGCCCGCACCCGTCCGCACCCATCCACACCCTTGCCCTCGCCGCTGCTGCCGAAGTCGCAGGGCAGACCGGTCACACCACCCGGCCCCCGACGGCAGCCGCAATGCCCTTACTGCGGACCGTACTTCCGGCCTGTCCTGGACGTCATGCCGCCGAGCAGCCCGCGCGGCGCCAGCTTCACCACACCCATCAGAGCTTTGTACCGCGGGTCCGGGATCGACAGCGACTTCCCACGGGCCAGGTCCGCCAGCGCCGCCGACACCAGCTTGTCCGCGTCCAGCCACATCCACCCGGGGATGTTGTCCGTCCCCATCCCGGCCCGCTGGTGGAACTCCGTGCGTACGAAACCGGGGCACAGCGCCATCAGTCGCACCCCCGACCCCGCCAGATCCCGGGCCGCTCCCTGGGTGAACTGCACGACCCACGCCTTCGAAGCGCCGTACGTCCCGCGCGGCACGAACGCGGCCACCGACGCCACATTCACCACCCCGCCCCGCCCGCGTTCGCGCATCGACTCCGCAGCCGCCGAGGTGAGCCGCAGCACCGCCTCGCAGTGCACCTTCAGCATCGTCAGCTCGTCGGCCATGGACACTTCGAGATAGCGCCCCTTGTTCCCGAACCCGGCGTTGTTGATCAGGAGATCCACCGGGCTCTTCGGGTCGGAAAGCCGCTTCGCGACCGCCCCGATCCCGTCGTCCTGCGACAGGTCGGCGGTCAGCACTTCCGCCTCGATGCCGTGTCGGTCGTGCAGCTCGGTGGCCTGCTCCTGCAACCGCTTGGTGTCGCGGGCCACCAGCACCAGGTTGTGTCCCTCGGCGGCCAGCCGCCGGGCGAACGCGGCGCCGATCCCCGCGGTCGCTCCCGTAATCAGTGCAGTCGTCATAGGCGGCACGTTAGTGCCCCGTGTGTGAGCGCGGTGCACGCACCGGGCCCGTCGAAGCGCATCGCGAGCTTGACCGTCTTGTGCGGCGGCACGAACACCGTGTCCTTGGCGCCGCGCAGCTCCGGAGGCGGCTGCTTGCCGTCCACCTCCAGCACTCGGAACTGCACATCGTGCACATGGAAGTTGTGCGGAGTCCCGTGCTCATTGCGTACGGTCCAGGTTTCGGCGGTGCCCCGGGTGACCGTCTCTCGATCCGGTCCATCTTCGTGCCCTTGCCGTTGAGAACGTGCTTGAGCCGAGACATACAACGAGCGTCCTGTGAGCCGCTCGGGGGGACATCGGGGACGGCCCCCAGCCGCCCCACGAATCAAAGCCCTTACCGCCTAAGAGATTTCCCCTACGCGCCGTACTTCGCCACGTACTCCCGGGCGTCCTTGAGCTGCTCGGGGTGGAGCGCGTCGCCCGCCGCGAGCACCTGGGGCAGCAGCGTCCGCTCGGTGGTGTCCGCCCGGAACGACAGATCGACCGTCACCTCGTGGTCCGGCCGGTGCACGATCTCGATCGCGTCGCCCGCGCGGATCTCGCCGGGCTCGATGACGCGCAGATACGCGCCGGGCGCGCCCTGCTGCGTAAAGCGCCTGACCCACCCCTTCTCGCCCAGCCAGCTCGCGAATGTACGACACGGAACGCGGCCGCTCGTCACCTCCAGCACCAGCTCGCCGCCTATCCGCCAGCGCTCGCCGATCCTGGCCCCGCTCACATCGAGCCCGCTCGTCGTGAGGTTCTCCCCGAACGCGCCGTTGGCGAGGGGGCGGCCCAACTCCCGCTCCCAGAAGTCGAGATCCTCTCGCGCGAAGGCGTACACCGCCTGGTCGGTGCCGCCGTGATGACGCAGATCGCAGACCGCGTCCCCGGCCAAACCGCTGGCCCCTTCGCCCTTGGGGCCCGGGTCCGTCACCCGTACGGCCCCGGCGGCCGGCCTCTTGTCGATGCCGGTCGCGCCGCCCGGTGCGTCGGTGTACCCGACGGTCTTGGCCCGGCCCACATTCACGGTCAGAAGCTTCATGGACAGCACGCTAACCCCCCGGCTCTCAAACGAACTACCCAATAATCAGGGTTCCCCCCAAGGGCCCCTTATATTCGGAGCGTGATCGAAGCCCGTCATCTCCGAGTTCTGCGTGCCGTAGCCGCCACCGGCTCGTTCTCCGCCGCCGCGCGCCGGCTGGGCTGCACCCAGCCCGCCGTCAGCCAGCAGATGAAGGCACTGGAGACCTCGGCGGGCACCCCGCTGTTGATCCGTACGGGCCGTGAAATGCGCCTGACCCAGGCGGGAGCGGCACTTGTACGCCATGCGTCGGGCATCCTCGCCGGGCTGACCGCGGCCGAGGAGGAGATCGCCGCCATCGCCGGTCTGCGGGCCGGCCGGGTCCGGCTCGTGTCGTTCCCCAGCGGCAGTTCCACCCTCGTGCCGGCCGCGCTCGCCGCTCTGCGGGCGGCCCACCCGGGCACCCGGGTCTCCCTCGTCGATGCCGAGCCGCCGCGCTCGGTGGAGATGCTGCGCGAGGGCGACTGCGATGTGGCGCTGGCCTTTCGGTACGGCGCGACGGCCGCGGAGTGGGACGACCTGATCGTCCGCCCGTTGCTCACCGACCGCCTCGTCGGGCTGGTCCCCGAGGGCCACCGGCTCGCCGATTCGGCAACGGTGACCATCGGCGATCTCGCCGACGAGCCCTGGATCGCGGGTTGCCCCCGCTGTCGCCGCCAGCTGGTCGAGGTCTGCGAGGAAGCCGGGTTCACCCCCCGCATCGACTTCGCCACCGACGACTATCCGGCCGTGATCGGCCTGGTGGGAGCGGGTCTCGGCGTGGCGGTGCTGCCCGAGCTCGCGATGGAGTCGGTGCGGCCCAAGGGTGCGCGCACCGTGACCGTCGAGCCGTCCTTGCACCGCGAGATCGTCGCGCTCACGCTCCCGGACCTGGCCCAGGTCCCCGCGGTCGCGGCCACGCTCGAACAGCTGACCCTGGCGGCGCACCGCTAAAACCCGACCACCCCTGTCCGGGATCGGGCGGGGGTGGTGCAGGAACGTTTCTTCGAAATCTCCCGAACCTCGCGGATCAGCTCCGCGGCGTGCCTCCCGCGCTGGTTGCGGGAATCAGTCGATGCCGCGCGCGCCCCATCAGCTCCTCGCGCTCGTCCTCCGTCAGTCCGCCCCACACGCCGTACGGCTCCCGCACCGCCAGCGCGTGAGCCGCGCACTCCGCGCGTACTGGGCACCTCATGCAGACCTCTTTCGCCGAGTTCTCGCGCGCACTTCGTGCAGCGCCCCGCTCACCCTCGGGGTGGAAGAAGAGAGAGCTGTCCACCCCACGGCAGGCTGCGAGGAGCTGCCAGTCCCACAAATCGGCGTTGGGTCCGGGAAGGCGGGAGAAATCTGCCATAGCGCATGTCCCCTTGAAACCGTGCTGAGTGGATACAGGTCAGGTCGAACACGAGCGGGGTACGAGCCGATCCGGCACCCGCACGTGCCTCACGACCGTACATCTACTGTCTTAGTAGATGTAAATATGACTCATTGCGAATCTAGCCACATACGCCACAAAAAGGGAAGAAAAGGCGCTAAATGGGGCATAGCTTCCGGGTGAAGGACTCGTGACCTGCGGTGCTCTGCTCCGCGCACGGCCCCTCACATAGAGTGCTGAAGGCGGCAGTCCCACCCGTAACTCTTTCGAGTGACCGTCGTTGAGAGTGCGGAAGCGGTTGAAAGAAGAAGCGGTCGGGCACATGTCCGACAGCGTTCAACCGCACAGGTGACGAAACGTACCCAGCCTGGAGGCTCAAGGTGACGCGCATCAGCTGCGGAGGGCGGCCATGACATCCGTCCTCGTCTGCGACGACTCCCCGCTTGCCCGAGAGGCGCTTCGTCGGGCGGTTGCGACCGTGCCCGGCGTCGAGCGCGTGACGACCGCGGCCAACGGCGAGGAAGTCCTCCGCCGCTGGGGCGCCGACCGCTCGGACCTGATTCTGATGGACGTACGCATGCCCGGTCTGGGCGGCGTCGAGACGGTCCGCCGACTACTGTCCGCGGACCCCGGCGCCCGGATCATCATGCTCACCGTCGCCGAGGATCTGGACGGCGTCGCGCTCGCGGTCGCCGCCGGCGCCCGCGGCTATCTGCACAAGGACGCCTCGCGCGCAGAGCTGCGCGCGACCGTCACCCAGGCGCTCGCCGATCCGACCTGGCGGCTCGCCCCGCGGCGGCTGCGCTCGGCCGAGATGGGCGCGGCGCCCACGCTCACCGCGCGAGAGATCCAGGTGCTCGAAGGCATGAGCCACGGACGGTCGAACGCCGAGATCGGCCGTGAGCTCTTCCTCTCGGAGGACACGGTGAAGACGCACGCCAGGCGTCTTTTCAAGAAACTGGGCGCCTCGGACCGGGCGCACGCCGTGGCGCTCGGATTCCGCTGGGGCCTGGTCCGCTAGGTCCCTCGAGTGCTTTGCCGCGGGGGTAGGACGAACCCCGCCCGCCGTCGGGTGGGCGGGGTGATGGAAGCCAATCGGCATCCGTTTCCCTCGCGATGCCGCATCCTTGAGGGGTGGAGGACCTCGGGGACGAGTCGGTCGAGCGGAAGGGGAGGGCGCAGGAGATGAGTTCCGGCGCACCTACTCATAACGCTTCGGTGCACAACATTGGACGCGGTGCCACGGAGTCTCAGCCGTCAAGGCACCATGGACCGATGCGCGAGGACGAGGCTGCGACTGCCCAAGGGGCCATCGGTGCGCTCGTTCATCTTGCCGTCGACGGCGACGAGCAGGCTACGCACGATCTCCTCGCGCATGTCCATCCGCTCGCGCTGCGCTACTGCCGCGCCCGGCTCAGCCGGCTGCCGGGCGACGCGCGTCACTTCGTGGAGGACCTCGCGCAGGAGGTCTGTGTCGCCGTGCTGATGGCGCTGCCGCGGTACAAGGACACCGGAAGGCCCTTCGAGGCATTCGTCTTCGCCATCGCGTCGCACAAGGTCGCCGATCTGCAGCGAGCCGCCATGCGGCACCCGGGATCGACCGCCGTGCCGTCCGACGAGATGCCGGAGCGCCCCGACGACTCCCTCGGCCCCGAGGAGCGCGCGCTGCTCAGCTCGGATGCCGAGTGGGCCAAGAAGCTCCTCGCCAACCTCCCGGAGAACCAGCGCGAGCTGCTGGTTCTGCGGGTCGCGGTGGGGCTGACCGCGGAGGAGACCGGGCAGATGCTGGGCATGTCCCCCGGCGCGGTACGGGTCGCGCAGCACCGGGCGCTCAGCCGTCTGCGCGCGCTGGCCGGGCAGTGATGCGCACGGCGAGCCGCGTACGTACGAACGCACAAACCTGGCCAGTGATCTTGATCGTGGAATGAGACGGGTGTGAAGCCCGTTAGCATGGACATCCGCACCGATCAAGGCCATTTGGGGAAGGTGTCATGACCAACGTCGACGGAGTGCCCGAGAAATTCGCGACACTCGGGCTGACCTACGACGATGTGCTGCTGCTGCCGGGCTCGTCGGACATGGCGCCCGACCAGATCGACACCGCCTCGTACATCTCGAAGAACGTACGGGTGAACATCCCGCTGTTGTCCGCCGCCATGGACAAGGTCACCGAGGCCAGGATGGCGATCGCCATGGCCCGGCAGGGTGGCGCGGGCGTCCTGCACCGCAATCTCTCCATCGCCGACCAGGCCAACCAGGTCGATCTGGTCAAGCGCTCCGAGTCCGGCATGGTCACCGACCCGATCACGGTGAACCCGGACGCGACGCTCGCCGACGCCGACCGGCTGTGTGCGAAGTTCCGCATCAGCGGTGTCCCGGTGACCGACCGCGGGGGCAAGCTGCTCGGCATCGTCACCAACCGCGACATGGCCTTCGAGTCGGACCGCAGCCGCCAGGTGCGCGAGGTCATGACCCCGATGCCGCTGGTCACCGGCAAGGTCGGGATCTCCGGCGTGGACGCCATGGAGCTGCTGCGCCGGCACAAGATCGAGAAGCTTCCGCTGGTCGACGAGGCCGGTGTGCTCAAGGGCCTGATCACGGTCAAGGACTTCGTCAAAGCCGAGAAGTACCCGATGGCCGCCAAGGACAACGAGGGGCGGCTGCTCGTCGGCGCGGCCGTCGGTGTGGCGGGCGACGCCTTCGAGCGGGCCCAGGCGCTGATCGAGGCGGGTGTCGACTTCATCGTCGTCGACACCGCACACGGCCACTCCCGGCTGGTCGGAGACATGGTCGCCAAGATCAAGTCGAACGCCTCGGGCGTCGATGTGATCGGCGGCAATATCGCCACGCGCGACGGCGCGCAGGCGCTGATCGACGCCGGAGTCGACGGCATCAAGGTCGGCGTCGGACCGGGCTCCATCTGTACGACCCGCGTTGTCGCCGGCATCGGCGTTCCGCAGGTCACGGCGATCTACGAGGCCTCGCTCGCCGCCAAGGAGGCCGGCGTCCCGGTGATCGGCGACGGCGGTCTGCAGTACTCCGGCGACATCGCGAAGGCGCTGGTCGCGGGCGCGGACACGGTGATGCTCGGCTCGCTGCTCGCGGGCTGCGAGGAGTCGCCGGGCGAGCTGCTCTTCATCAACGGCAAGCAGTTCAAGTCCTACCGCGGCATGGGTTCACTCGGCGCGATGCAGTCCCGTGGCGAGCAGCGCTCCTTCTCCAAGGACCGCTACTTCCAGGAGGGCGTCGCCTCCGACGAGAAGCTGGTGCCCGAGGGCATCGAGGGCCAGGTGCCCTACCGCGGCCCGCTCTCCGCGGTGGTGCACCAACTGACCGGCGGTCTGCGGCAGTCGATGTTCTACGTCGGTGGCCGGACGGTGCCGGAGCTGCAGGACCGCGGCCGATTCGTACGGATCACGTCGGCGGGGCTCAAGGAGAGCCATCCGCACGACATCCAGATGACGGTCGAGGCGCCGAACTACAGCAGGAAGTAGTCCACGCGTGGCCAGGGGCGGTCCCGGTTCCCGGGGCCGCCCCTGACATGTGTGTCGGGGATACTGGAAGCGGCAGACAGTAGCGCCGAGAAGAACGGAAAGGCCACACAACGTGACTGAGATCGAGATCGGGCGCGGCAAGCGCGGCCGCCGGGCGTACGCGTTCGATGACATCGCCGTCGTACCGAGCCGGCGCACCCGGGACCCGAAGGAGGTCTCGATCGCCTGGCAGATCGACGCCTACCGCTTCGAGCTGCCCTTCCTGGCCGCTCCGATGGACTCGGTGGTCTCCCCGCAGACCGCGATCCGCATCGGTGAGCTGGGCGGTCTGGGCGTACTGAACCTCGAGGGTCTGTGGACCCGGTACGAGGACCCGCAGCCGCTGCTCGAGGAGATCGCCGGTCTCGACGAGGGCGCCGCGACCCGCCGTCTGCAGGAGATCTACGCGGCTCCGATCCAGGAGGACCTGATCGGGCAGCGGATCAAGGAGGTGCGCGACTCGGGTGTGGTGACCGCCGCCGCGCTCTCGCCGCAGCGCACCGCGCAGTTCTCGAAGGCCGTCGTGGACGCGGGCGTCGACATCTTCGTCATCCGCGGCACCACCGTCTCGGCCGAGCACGTCTCGGGCGCCGCGGAGCCGCTGAACCTGAAGCAGTTCATCTACGAGCTCGATGTGCCGGTCATCGTGGGCGGCTGTGCCACCTACACGGCAGCGCTGCACCTGATGCGTACGGGCGCGGCGGGCGTGCTGGTCGGCTTCGGCGGCGGCGCCGCGCACACCACGCGCAACGTCCTGGGCATCCAGGTCCCGATGGCGACGGCTGTCGCGGATGTGGCCGCGGCCCGCCGTGACTACATGGACGAGTCCGGCGGCCGGTACGTTCACGTCATCGCGGACGGCGGTGTGGGCTGGTCGGGCGACCTCCCGAAGGCGATCGCGTGCGGCGCGGACGCGGTGATGATCGGCTCCCCGCTGGCCCGCGCGACGGACGCCCCGGGGCGCGGCCACCACTGGGGCATGGAGGCGGTCCATGAGGACGTGCCGCGAGGCAAGCTGGTGGACCTGGGCATCGTGGGCACGACCGAGGAGGTCCTCACCGGTCCCTCGCACAGCCCGGACGGGTCGATGAACTTCTTCGGCGCGCTGCGCCGGGCGATGGCGACGACGGGCTACAGCGAGCTCAAGGAGTTCCAGCGGGTCGAGGTGACGGTGGCGGACTCGCAGCACCGCCGCTGACGCCGCTGCGTACGAAAGGGGCCCCGCACCGGGTGGTGCGGGGCCCCTTCGCGTGCTGGATCAGCCGTTGGCCTTCTTGGCGCCCGCGAACGCGGCGGCCGCGCCGACAGCGAGGAACACGTAGGACATGAGGTCCGCCGCTTCCTTCCACACCTTCGTCAGGTCGCTGAAGTTGTCGAAGAAGTACTGGGTGAACGAGAGGTCGCCCAGCTTTGTGAAGATGACCGCGATGGCGACCAGCTGGCCCAGGTAGACGGCGCCCAGCGCGAGCACCGCGCTGACGATGGGCAGCACGGGGTTGCGACCGCCGACCTTGGCGGCGGCGAAGCCGACCAGGAAGCCGACGCCGACGGCCGCGAAGCCGATCTCGCGCTCGATGGCACCGCCTATGCCGCCGTACGCGCCCGCGGCGACCAGCGCGGCGGCGAAGGCGGCGAGGATGCCGAGCCCGACGTTGTCACGGACGGGGGCCGGCGGCGGGGCCGGGGCGTACGGGGCGTCGGCGCCGGCGAACGGGTTGCCGGTCGGCGGTGGGACAGGCTGGCTCATGTGGAAATTCCCCCAGGGACAAATGCATCGCACGAGCGTGCGAGCGGAGATCCCGGAGACTAGCAGTCGGGTCCGACAGTGCCGCAGCGAGTTATCGGGCTGTTGTGTTCGCTCAGAGGCGGTGTGCGGCGCCGGCCGGGGTGGCTCCCCTTGTGTCGAGCAGGAGTTGGGCCTTGACCGCCAGACCCTGGAGGTCGTACGTGCGGTGGTGCTGGAGCAGCACCGTCAGATCCGCGCTGGCGGCGGCCTCGTAGAGGGAGTCCGCCCGGGGGACGGGCAGTTCGCGCACGCGCCAGTCGGGGACGTACGGGTCGTGGTAGCTGACGGTGGCGCCCAGGTCCATGAGGCGGCGGGCGATCTCGGTGGCGGGGGAGCTCTCGAGGTCGGGGAGGTCCGGCTTGTAGGTGATGCCGAGGAGCAGCACGCGCGCGCCGCGGGCCGATTTGCCGTGTTCGTTGAGGAGCGTGGCGCAGCGCTGGATGACGTACTGCGGCATCCGCGTGTTGATCTCCTGGGCGAGGCCGACGATCCGCAGCGGGTGGCCGGGGGTGCGTCCGGTGTGCGGAAGGCAGTTGGGGTCGAGAGGGACGCCGTGGCCGCCGACGCCGGGGCCGGGGCGGAAGGCCTGGAAACCGAAGGGCTTGGTCTCGGCGCAGCGGATGACGTCCCAGAGGTCGACGCCCAGGTCGTGGCAGAGCACTGCCATCTCGTTGACCAGGGCGATGTTGACGTGGCGGAAGTTCGTCTCGAGGACCTTGACGGTCTCGGCCTCGCGCGGTCCGCGCGCGCGGACCACCTTGTCGGTGAGGCGGCCGTAGAAGGCGGCGGCCGATTCGGTGCAGGCGGGGGTCAGGCCGCCGATGACCTTGGGGGTGTTGGCGTAGCCGTGGGTGCGGCTGCCCGGGTCGACGCGGCTGGGGGAGTAGGCGAGATGGAAGTCGCGGCCCGCCCGCAGTCCGGAGCCTTCTTCGAGGATTGGGCGGAGGAAGGTTTCCGTGGTGCCGGGCTGGACGGCGGATTCGAGCAGCACGGTGGTGTGCGGGCGCAGCCGGGCGGCGAGCGCGCGGGCGGCCTCGGCGAGTGCTGTGAGGTCGAGGTTGCCGTCCTCGCCGAGGGGGGTGGGGGCGCAGAGGGCGGCGGTCCGTACGCGGCCCAGCTCGGCCGGGTCGGTGACGGTCCTGAAGCCTCCGGAGAGCATGCGGCGGATGTCGGCGGGGGTGCGCCCCGCCGCCGGTTCCGTGAGATGGCGGGGGTCGGTGTCGTAGCCGATGGTCTCGATGCCGGCGGTTACGGCGGCCTGGGCGAGGGGCAGGCCGAGATGACCGAGTCCGATGACAGCGAGATCTGCGGGCATGGCGTAGGCCGTCCTTCCCTTAGCCGGAGGAGACAGAGAGCGCAAGCCCTGTGGGCAGAACGAGCAAGCGCAATGTCAGACTAGGCGTAAATATGACCGATATGCCGTATTGCAGGCTTGTGGCTGTCCGAGTGTTATCCACAGGCGGTGGCTGAAGTCGTCGACTGCGGACAGAATCGATGTTGTGAGCCCGACCGCAGGGGACACACGGGGGCGACGGGAGGCAGCAGTGAGGACAGCGACACTGGGACCCGAAAAGCGTGCTGAGGCGCTCGCCAGGATGGCCGAGCGTGAGCTGGACGTGCTGGTGGTGGGCGCGGGCGTGGTCGGAGCCGGGACCGCGCTGGACGCCGTGACGCGAGGACTCTCCACCGGTCTGGTCGAGGCCCGTGACTGGGCGTCGGGCACCTCGAGCAGATCGAGCAAGCTCATCCACGGCGGGCTGCGCTATCTGGAAATGCTGGACTTCGCACTCGTACGGGAAGCGCTGAAGGAGCGCGGGCTGCTGCTGGAGCGGTTGGCGCCGCATCTGGTGAAGCCGGTGCCGTTCCTGTATCCGCTGCAGCACAAGGGCTGGGAGCGGCTCTACGCCGGATCGGGCGTCGCGCTGTACGACGCGATGTCGGTGTCGTCGGGGCACGGGCGAGGACTGCCCGTCCACCGGCATCTGTCGCGCCGGCACGCACTGCAGGTCGCGCCCTGCCTGAAGAGGGACTCGCTGGTCGGAGCGTTGCAGTACTACGACGCGCAGATGGACGACGCCCGCTATGTGGCCACGCTGGTGCGGACGGCCGCGAGCTACGGCGCCCAGGTCGCAAGCCGGGCCCGGGTGATCGGCTTCCTTCGGGAGGGCGAGCGGGTCGTCGGCGCGCGGGTGCAGGACGTGGAGGCCGGCGGGGAGTACGAAGTCCGGGCCAAGCAGGTCGTCAATGCGACCGGGGTGTGGACGGACGACACCCAGGCGCTGATCGGGGAGCGCGGGCAGTTCCATGTGCGCGCCTCCAAGGGCATCCATCTGGTGGTGCCCAAGGACCGGATCCACTCGTCGACCGGGCTGATCCTGCGGACCGAGAAGTCGGTGCTGTTCGTCATCCCCTGGGGGCGGCACTGGATCGTCGGGACGACCGACACCGACTGGGACCTCGACAAGGCCCATCCGGCGGCGTCCAGCGCGGACATCGACTATCTGCTGGAGCACGTCAACTCCGTGCTGGCCGTCCCGCTGACACGGGACGACGTCGAGGGGGTGTACGCGGGGCTGCGGCCGCTGCTCGCCGGGGAGTCGGAAGCGACCAGCAAACTGTCGCGCGAGCACACGGTGGCGCATCCCGTGCCGGGCCTGGTGGTCGTGGCCGGCGGCAAGTACACGACGTACCGGGTGATGGCGAAGGACGCGGTGGACGAGGCGGTGCACGGGCTCGACCAGCGAGTCGCGGACTGCGTCACGGAGGACGTGCCACTGGTCGGCGCCGAGGGCTACGCCGCGCTGTGGAACGCACGGGCGAGGATCGCGGAACGGACGGGGCTTCATGTGGTGCGCGTGGAGCATCTGTTGAACCGGTACGGCTCGATGATCGAGGAGGTGCTGGCGCTGATCGCCGACGACCCGAAGCTCGGCGAGCCGCTCGGGGGTGCGGAGGACTATCTGCGGGCCGAGATCGTGTATGCGGCGTCGCACGAAGGGGCGCGACACCTCGATGACGTACTGACGCGGCGGACCCGGATCTCGATCGAGACGTTCGACCGGGGGACGCGCTGTGCGCGCGAGTGCGCGGAGTTGATGGCGCCGGTGCTCGGCTGGGAGAAGGAGCAGATAGAGAAGGAAGTTGAGCACTACGAGAAGCGGGTGGAGGCGGAGCGCGAGTCGCAACGGCAGCCGGACGACCTGACGGCGGACGCGGCGCGGCTGGGGGCGCCGGACATCGTGCCGCTCTGATCCCGGCGCCCGGCCCCGCTCTGATCCCCGCGCCGGTCTGGCCCTGGTCCCGGCCGGGTCCTGGTCCTCCTCTGCTCCTGACGCCGGTCCGAATCCGCGTGGCTGGGCAGGGTTGCGACCAGTGAGGCGGTGAGCTTTACCCCGAGTAGTGGCATTGTGGGTGGTCCCAACCTCCCGGACCCGCCGGCGGACGGCGGACCCGGGAGAAACGCCCGTTCCGGAGTAAGGGACAATGGAAGCTCTGCCAGGGCGGGTTCCGCATCGCGCGGGAAGCGGCAGGCGCGGGCGAAGATCAGGGATCGCAGAGGGGACGCATGTCGGAGGCGGAGCAGTCGCGGGAGCCCCAGCGGGAATCGGCCGAGGAGCCCAAGGAGCGCAAGGAGCCCACGTCGCAGGAGTTGGGGGCCGGGTCCGGTAAGCAGTCCGCGGAGGGCGCTGAGCGAGACGCGGATTCTGGTTCGGGAGGCGGGGCCGGGGGTGAGGCCGAAGGGGTTGCCGCCCCGGGCGCCGAGGCCGGAGCCGGGGCCAAGGCCGGGGCCGGGTCCAAGGCCGACGCTGGTTCCGGAGGCGACCCCGAGCGCGGGTCCGGTGTCCGGTCCGAGGCCGGAGCTGGGGCTGAGAAGACGGGCGGGAAGTCGGGCGGGGCTGCGGGTCCGGTGTCTGCGAAGGCCGCTGACAGCGGCTCAGCGGGCGGCGTCGCGTCCGGGGCCGGGGCAGGCGCCGGGCGAGGGGCCGGGCAGGGTGCCGTCAAGGCGGGCGCGGCGGGGCGCAGTTCCGGGCCGGAGACCGACGGACGGCTGCTCGCAGGGCGGTACCGGCTCGGAGGCGTGCTCGGTCGCGGCGGCATGGGCACCGTCTGGCGGGCCGTCGACGAGACCCTCGGCCGTACGGTCGCGGTGAAGGAGCTCCGCTTCCCCAACAGCATCGACGAGGAAGAAAAGCGCCGGCTCATCACGCGTACGCTGCGCGAGGCCAAGGCGATCGCCCGGATCCGCAACACCAGCGCGGTGACGGTGTACGACGTCGTCGACGAGGACGACCGCCCGTGGATCGTCATGGAGCTCGTCGAGGGCAAGTCGCTCGCCGAAGCCGTGCGCGAGGACGGGACGCTGACGCCGAGGCGGGCCGCCGAGGTCGGGCTCGCGATCCTCGACGTACTGCGCTCCGCGCACCGCGAGGGCATCCTGCACCGCGATGTGAAGCCGTCCAACGTGCTGATCGCCGAGGACGGGCGCGTCGTGCTCACGGACTTCGGCATCGCGCAGGTCGAGGGCGACCCGTCGATCACCTCGACCGGCATGCTCGTCGGCGCCCCCTCGTACATCTCGCCGGAGCGCGCCCGCGGTCACAAGCCCGGCCCTGCCGCGGACCTGTGGTCGCTGGGCGGGTTGTTGTACGCGAGCGTCGAGGGCAGCCCGCCGTACGACAAGGGTTCCGCCATCGCGACGCTGACCGCAGTGATGACCGAGCCGCTCGACCCGCCGAAGAACGCGGGCCCGCTGGAGGAGGTCATCTACGGCCTGCTCGTCAAGGATCCCGATCAGCGGCTGGACGACGCGGGCGCGCGGGCGTTGCTCACCAACGTCCTCTACGCGCCCGAGGAGCCGGAGCGGCCCGTCGAGCCCGAACCGGCGCCGGATGCAACACGCGCCATACCGCTGCCGCCGCTTCCCCCCGCACCGCCGCAGGCGAAGCCGAAGGATCCGGCCGCCGACCGGGTGCGCGCTGCGCTGCGCTCCGTACGGAATGCCGCGGCGGCTGCGAAGCCCGAACCGAAGCCTCGGCCCGCGTCGCAGACGCCCGCCGCGCGACCCGCGCCGGTGCGGGCGCCGCTCACCGATGTGGTGCCCCGCCGCACCCTGGTGATCATCGCGATTGTCGCCGCGCTCGCCGTGCTGACCACGGTGCTCTTCCTGACCCTGGGCGACAACGACAAGGGCAGCCAGGGTAAGACCAAGGACGACAAGACCGCTTCGGCCGGAGCTGCGAACGGCGGAAGCGGCAAGGACACGGGCGCCGGTCCGGACAAGGGCAAGGACACCGGGACCGACGACTCTGCCAACGGGAGCGGAGGGAGCGGAGGGAGTGCGGGCAGTGGGCAACCGTCCGGCGGGCCCAAGACGAATGAGCCCGCGGCGGGCGGTGACGGGATGCCGGCCGGGTACGCCCTGGTCTCCAACGACCAGTTCCACTTCACGATGGCGATGCCCAAGGGCTTCAAGCTGACCGGCATCGCCGGCCAGAACTCCGGCGGGATCTTCAGCGGGAACGGCGGGTTCCCGCGCATTCAGGTCGACTTCAACGGCAGCCCCAGGGACGACGCGGCCGCCGCCTGGACCGCCGCGGTGGCCGGGACCCGCGCCAGCAGCAGCGGCTACAAGCACCTGGGGATCAGGAAGGTCGCCTACAACGGCTATCCGACGGTCGCCGACTGGCAGTTCGAGCGCAATCAGGGCGGTCAGCGGGTACGGGTCCTCAACAGGGGCTTCAAGGTGGACGCCGAGCGTGGCTACTCGATCATGATCACGTGCAAGGCGAGCGAGTGGCAGAGCACGGAGTGCGAGACGTTGCGCAAGACGGCGTTCGCCACATTCAAGCCCAAGGACTGAGCAAGGCCACGTATCGTGAGAGCTCGCGGACGGTAGGCAGCCGCAAGGGGTCGTATGAGGCCGTAAGGGGCCGTCAAATGACCGGAATTGACGGTTTGCCACGGCTCGGCTGCGACACCTCCGGGACGGACCGGCCTGGGGACAGCACGCTCGTGGGGAGGCGTTGTGGACGACTATGCGGGAAGGGTGCTCGCCGACCGCTACCGTCTGCCCCTGCCGCCCTCCGACGAGTACGAACTGGTCGAGACCCGCGCCTTCGACACCTATAGCGGGCAGGAAGTCCTGGTGCGGCAGGTGCCGTTGCCGGAGGTCGTGGACGCGGAGGTCGTCGACGCGGACGGCCTGGCAGGCGCTGCGGTACCGCGGCAGACTCAGGGGCGTACGACGCGCAGGCCCACGGACCCGGCGGTGCGGCGGGCCGTCGAGGCCGCCCAGACGGCCGCGCAGATCCCCGACCACCCGCGCCTGGACCAGGTCTTCGACGTCTTCGCGGAAGGCGGTTCGCTCTGGATAGTGAGCGAACGTGTCGCGGCGCGACCGCTGGCGGCGCTTCTCGCGGAAAAGCCGCTCAGTCCCTACCGGGCGGCCGAGGTCGCCTCCGACGTGCTCACCGCGCTGCGCGTGCTGCATGCGCACGGCTGGACCCACCGGAACATCACCGTCCGTACGGTGCTCGTCTGCGACGACGGGCGCGTGGTGCTGACCGGGCTGGCCTCGGGCGCGGCGGAGGAGGCACTGTGCGGGTACGCCCCGGTGCCGGGCCCGCCGGACGAACACGCGGAAGAGCCGCCGGAGTACGAAGGCCCGTTGGGGTACGACCCGTCGGTGTACGAAGGCCCGTTGGAGTACGACCCGTCGGTGTACGAAGGCCCGTCGGGGGAGCCCGAGCTGCCGGCCGCCCCCGCCGCCCCGCCCGCGCTGCCCGGCGCCGGAACCGGTGCAGCGACCGGCGTGCCGGACGTCCGGGCAGCCAGGGCGGGCGCGATCGCGGCGTACCGCGCCGGTGCCCGGGCCGCGGCCCGCGTCAGCGAGGACCAGCGCCAGGGCGACGGCTCCGGCGACACGGGGGACCGTCCGGTGCAGGCGGGCTTCGACCCGGACTGGTGGGCCAGGGGGCCGGGCGAGTTGGGCCCGGTCCTCAATGTGGACGACACCGAAGACGACGAGATCGACGAGGACGAGATCGAGGGCGGCTGGCACCAGGGCGGGCCGCCCGGACCCGGCCACGCCCGGCTGGCGGGGACGTGGCACGACGGGCCGTTCCCGGGAAACGACGGCCCACGCCCCCTCCCGGCCGGTGGCGGGCCCGCCGGTCATCGGCCAACGCCTGAACTGCCGTACGGCGCCCGTCAGGTGGGCCCGGACGGTAAGCCCCGCGCCGCCCGCGACCGCGCCGCCGGCGACCCGTACGCCCCCCGGCCCGCCACGCGGCCCGCGCTTCCCAGCGCCCGCACCGGCACCACCCCCGCCACAAGCAACAACACAAGCAACAACACAAGCAGCACAACGAGTTGGAACCACGGCGGTGCCGGGCGCGAAGCCCTGCGGGCCGACGCCCAGCGGCAGCCCGTCGTTGCCGGTGCCCCCGCGCCCACCGGGCGGTGGGACGAGATCGTCGCGAGCGGCAGCACCCCCGCCTACCGCGGCCCCGCAACGCCGCTCGCCGCCGAGCGTGCCCGGCAGGCGCGTATCGCCGTCGTCGGGGCCGTCACCGAGCGGTGGGCCCCCGAGCAGGCCGGACCCGTCCACGAGAACTGGCAGTTGGCGGCCCCCGTCGGCCCCGCCACCGATCTCTGGGCTCTGGGCGCGCTGCTCTACCGGGCGGTGCAGGGCCACGCCCCCTACCCCGAGGAGAGCGCGGTCGAGCTGGTCCAGCTCGTATGCGCGGAGCCGCCGGCGTTCGCCGAGGAGTGCGGGCCGCTGCGCCCCGTCGTCGAGTCACTGCTGCGCCAGGACCCCACGGAGCGCCCGGACTTCGAGGAGTTGCGCGGCTGGCTGCGTTCGCTCGTACGGTCCGCGCCCGAGCCCGAGGCTGGAATGGACGTCGTGCCGGTCCCGTCGAGCCCCGTGGACGGCACCCGGCTGCCGGTCGTACGCCGCCGGGGCGAGCTCGTGCGCAAACGCCGCGCGGGCTCGGCCGAAGTGGTGCACGGCCGCCACCGCCACAAGAAGGCCCGGGGCGACCGGGAGCGGCGCGGGCCGCGGTCGCTCGGCCGCACCCTCCTGCTGCTGATACTGCTTCTCCTGGTCGCCGCGATCGCGTACGCCGTCCTGTTCATGCCGAAGTCCGAGCAACAGCAGAACCAGCCCCAGGGCAAGGGCGGCGGGCGTCCGTCGGCGGCCGGTCCGAGCCCGGACCGTACGGGCCCGGACACCCCGCCCTCGACCACCCCGTCCACGACCCGCACCACCAGCCCCGGCGCTCAGCAGCCCCAGACCTCCGCGCCGGCCGGGAACCTGCCGAACGGCTATACGCTGCGTAAGGACCCCGAGGGATTCCAGACGGCCGTCGACAGGACCTGGCAGCGCCGACCCATCAACGACGTCGGTCAAGTCCGTTACACCGGCGGCGACTTCACGCTGATCGTCGTTCCCGGGCGGGACACCGTGAAGGCGAACGGCGACGACCCGCTGGCGTATCAGCGCGACAAGGAGCGCGAGCTCCAGCCGTGGCGGGAGTCCTCCTGGGCCGGGGCGAGCGGGCTGCGCCGTATCGACGTGGGTCAGCAGGTCATGGCCGAGGGCCAGTTCACCTGGCAGGACGGCAACGGCCGCGAGGTGTACGTACGCAACCTCGCTCTGATCGTCGGCGGCAGTTACCACGTCGTCCAGGTGATCGGCCCCGAGGACCAGCGCGACAAGGTGACGGAGGTCTTCCGGGCGGCCACGACCGCGTACCGCGCCACCCGTTAGACCCGGCCACCCGTTAGACCCCGCGGCACCCGTACTTCGCGGCCACCCGTTAGTCCCGGCCGTTAGACCCGCGCCACCCGTTGGGCCCATCGGAGACGCGGTCAAGACGCGCCCAAGACCTGCCCAAAATCTGCTCAGGACACACCCAGGGCACCACCGGAAATCCGTTAGTGGGCGTTTTGGCTCCGGTTGCGCAGAGTCACGCGCATCACAGTGCGGTCACTTGAGCCGTCCGAGGTTCCGTGGCCGTACTCCCCTCCGTAACCTGTGATCCCAAGGAACGGGGCGGGGAACGTGGAACACTCTCAAAGCACGGGCGCGGGTCTACTGCTCGCTGGGCGTTACCGCCTGAGCGAGACCATCGGCAGCGGCGGCATGGGCAAGGTCTGGCGCGCACACGACGAGGTGCTGCACCGCGTCGTCGCGGTCAAGGAGTTGACGGCCGGGCGGTATGTCTCCGAGGCCGACCGGGTCGTCCTGCATGCCCGCACCCAGAAGGAGGCCCGGGCCGCCGCCCGGATCAGCCATCCCGGTGTCGTCACCGTGCACGATGTGCTGGAACACGACGCCCGCCCCTGGATCGTCATGCAGTACGTCGACGGGCCCTCACTCGCCGACGCGGCCAAGGAGGCCGGGCGAATACCCGCGCAGGAGGCCGCCCGGATCGGGCTGCACGTTCTGCGCGCGCTGGGCGCCGCCCACGCGGCCGGCGTGCTGCACCGGGACGTCAAGCCCGCGAACGTACTGCTCAACCGCGACGGCCGGGTGCTGATCACCGACTTCGGCATCGCCGCCATCGAGGGCGACGCGACGATCACCAGGACCGGGGAAATCGTCGGGTCCATCGATTACTTGGCCCCAGAGCGGGTCCGCGGCGCCGATCCGGGGCCCGCGTCCGACCTCTGGTCGCTCGGCGCGACGCTGTACGCGGCGGTGGAGGGGGAGTCGCCGTTCCGGCGCTCGTCTCCGCTGTCCACGATGCAGGCCGTGGTGGACGAGGAGCCGCGCCATCCCGAGCGGGCGGGACACCTGGCGCCGGTCATCATGGCGCTGCTGCGCAAGGACCCGGCGGCCCGGCCGTCGGCCGGCGAGGCCGAGAAGTTGCTGCTGGAGGCGATGGGAGGCGGCTCGTCGTCGGACACCACGAGGAAGCACGTGCCGCCCCGGCGGACGACTGAGCAGCACACCCGGCCGGTGACCTCACAGCCGCCGTCCCCGACGCCCGACGCTCCCGCCCCCGCCCTCCCGCACCCGGGTCATCACGCCACCACGGCTTCCGCGGCCCAGCCCCGGCGCGGTGGCCGCCTGCGCAGGGCGGCGATCGTCGTCGTACTCGCGGCCGTTGTAGGCGGCGGCGCGGGACTGGCCGCCATGAAGTACGCGGACGGCGGCAACGGAGCGGACGGCGGCAACCAAGGCGGCAAGCCCACCGGTACGCCGTCAACCGCGAAGCCGAAGCCCGGCCCCTCGTCGGGCGTGCCGGCCGGCTGGCGCCGGGTGGAGGACCCGGACGGCTTCAGCCTGTGGGTGCCGGAGGGCTGGACGCGCCAGACGGACGGCGACCAGACCGACTACACGCCCGACAACGGCCGCCATCGCATCCGGATCAGCAGCGACACATCGCCCGACTTCGAGAATCCGTACATGCACATGCTGGACATGGAGAAGGGGCTGGAGAAGCGCCTGCCCGAGTACCAGAGGCTGAAGCTCGGCCCCAACACCTTCCGTGACCAGGTGAACTCCGCGCTGTGGGAGTTCACCTGGACCGAGAGGACGACCTTCCCCGGACCGCGGCGGGCCATCGACCAGATCTACTACACGGACGACGGCACCGAGTACGCGCTCTACATGTCGGGACCGGCCGACGACTGGGCCACGACCCGCGAGCAGTTCGACACCATGCTGCGGGGCTGGCGGCCTCCGGCATGATGAACCCAGGTTGACCGAGAGGGAGTTGCGTGACCCAGGAAACGCGGCTGATCGCGGGCCGCTACCGGCTCCTCGACCGGCTGGGACGCGGGGGCATGGGCACCGTGTGGCGCGCGGACGACGAGCTGCTCGGGCGTCGCGTCGCCGTCAAGGAGCTGCATCCGCAGGACGAGGGGGGCCGTTCCGCGTCCCCGTACACCTCCACGGCCGCGCCTCTGCGCGAGGCCCGCGCCGTCGCGCGGCTCAAGCATCCGCATGTGATCGTCGTCCATGACGTGGTCGTGGACGACGGACTCCCGTACATCGTCATGGAACTGGTCGACGGCGGCTCGCTCGCCGAACGGATCGCGCGGCACGGCCTGGTCGACGTAGCCGAGGCGGCGCGCATCGGGCTGGCGCTGCTGGGCGCGCTGCGCGCGGCGCACGGGCTCGGGGTGCTGCACCGGGATCTGAAGCCCGCCAACGTTCTCATCGAGGAGTCGACCGGCCGGGTCGTCCTCACGGACTTCGGCATCGCGCAGTTCGCCGGGTCGACGACGATCACCGATTCGGGGTCGTTCGTCGGATCGCCCGAGTACACCGCGCCGGAGCGGATGCAGGGCGTCACCGCGGGTCCCGAGTCGGATCTGTGGTCGCTGGGGGTGCTGTTGTGCGCGGCGCTGAGCGGTGAATCGCCGTTCCGCCGCGACTCGTTGGGCGGCGTTCTGCACGCGGTCGTCGAGGACGAGATCCGCACGCCCGCCCAGGCCGCGCCGCTGCTGCCTGTTGTGCTGGGGCTGCTCGAGCGGGATCCGGAGCGCAGGCTGAGCGCGGCGGAGGCGGAGGAGTTGCTGCGTACGTACGTCAGGACTGGCGCCGTTCCGACGTCCGGAGTGCCCCGGTCCGGGTCCACGGCGCGTTACACACCCACTCGTCCCGACGCGCCGCGCGCGCCCGTGAAGGCCGCTCGCCGTCGTACGCCGTTGGTCGTCGCGGCCGCCCTGGTCGCCGCGCTGGCCGGGGTGGGAGGGGCCACGGCGTTCCTCCTGGACCACGGCGGGGGCGGCGGCCAAGCGCCTGCCGGGGGCGCCCCTGCGAGCAGTACGCCTCCGGTGCGTACGACGCCACCCGTCAAACCGGTGGCGCCGAAGGGTTACCTCATGGCATCCGACCCGCGCGGTTTCTCGCTCGCCGTCCCCGAAGGCTTCGCCCGTTCCGCGGACGACAAGCGGGTCTACTACATGGCGCGGGACAAGGGCATCAGGGTCGGCGTGCGCATACAGCAGCCGGTCTCCGAAGGCCCGCTCGGTGTGATGCGGCGCTCGCACGCCGACGGGCCCAGCACCAACCCCGGCTATCGCGAGGGCAAGGTCACCGCGACCACGCACAACGGGCTGACCGCCGCGCTCTGGGAGTTCACCTGGAACGGCTTCTCCAAGGCGGAGGGGCCCCGGCACACGTTCCATCTCTCCTGGGACGAGGAGGGGAAGATGTACGACCTCTGGGTCTCGTCGCCGGTCGGGCGACTCGACGAGGCGCGGCGGGATTTCGACACCGCGCTCGACTTCTTCACCCTTCAAAAGTGATGCCCGCACCTTCCGGCAACTGGGGCTCCGCCCCAGACCCTCCTCCTACGCCCTGAAACGGGCGGGTTGGCGCGCTCGCCGACTACGTCGCGACCGAAGCCGGTGAGCGCTGCACCGTGCTCGTCGAGATGCCCAAGGGCGGCAAGGAGGAGGCCAAGAGGCAGGATCTGTTCCGCGGCGTACGAGAGCGGCTGAAGCTCGGCAGAGCCCAGACGCGCCCCTGATCAGGCCTTATCTGCCAGCGATCGCTGGCGCGATGGTGTGGGCCCTGGTGAAAAGCCGTTACCGACGGGTACCCAAAGCTCCGTTTGCGGCATACTCTCGCCCCCATGACGGACTCGCAGGCCCCCGCCGCCGCCCTCGGTACCAACCCGACAGCCGCCTCCCCGGCCGGTGCGCGCACCGCTGCCGACGTGGTCACTCCCGAGGTGGTCGCCCAGCTCACCCGTGGTGTGGTCGGTTCCGGCCGTACCGCCAACCACACCCCGTTCACCGGGGAGAAGCTGGCGGACCTGCCCGAGTCCACGCCCGAGGACGTCGCCGAGGCCTTCGAACGCGCCCGCGCCGCACAGCCCGTGTGGGCCGCCACGCCCGCGCGCGCCCGCGCCGCCGTGCTGCTGCGCTTCCACGATCTGGTCCTGGAGCGCCAGGCCGAGGTCCTCGACCTCATCCAGCTGGAGACCGGCAAGGCCCGCCTCCACGCGCACGAAGAGGTCCTGGCCGTCGCCGTCGCCGCCCGCCACTACGGCCGTAAGGCGCCCGCCTACCTCAAGCCCAAGCGGCACACCGGCGTCGTCCCCGTCCTCACCAAGACCACCGAACTGCGCCAGCCGCGCGGCGTCGTCGGCCAGATCGCCCCCTGGAACTACCCGCTCGAACTCTCCGTCGGCGACGCGCTGCCCGCGTTCGTCTCCGGCAACGCCGTCGTCATGAAGCCCGACACCGAGACCGCGCTGACCGCCCTGTGGGCACGTGACCTGCTCATCGAGGCGGGCCTGCCGGCCGGCGTCTTCCAGGTCGTCATCGGCGAGGGACCGGTCGTAGGCCCGGAGATCGTCAAGCACGCGGACTATGTCTCCTTCACCGGCTCCACCCGCACCGGCCGCGAGGTCGCCCAGGGCGCGGCGGCCCGTCTGATCGGGGTATCCCTCGAACTCGGCGGCAAGAACGCCATGCTGGTGCTGCACGACGCGGACGTGGAGAAGGCGGCGGCCGGAGCGGTCCGCGCCTGCTTCTCCTCCGCGGGCCAGCTGTGCATCTCCATCGAGCGGCTGTACGTCCACGAGTCGATCGCCGACGACTTCGTGGAGCGTTTCGCGGCCCGTACGAAGGCGATGCGCCTCGGCAAGTCCCTCGCGTACGGCGCCGACATGGGCTCGCTCGTCGGCGAGCGCCAGCTGGAGACCGTCACCCGCCATGTCGAGGAGGCCGTCGCCAAGGGCGCGACCCTCGTCGCGGGCGGCGTCGCGCGCCCCGACATCGGCCCGCTCTTCTACGAGCCGACCATCCTCGACGGTGTCGAGGCCCCGATGGCCGTATGCACCGAGGAGACCTTCGGCCCGGTCGTCTCCATCTACCGCTTCACGGACGAGGACAAAGCCGTCGAGCAGGCCAACGCCACCCAGTACGGCCTGAATTCGAGCGTCTGGACCAAGGACGGCAAGCGCGGCCACGCCGTCGCCGCGAAGCTGCGCACCGGCACGGTCAACATCAATGAGGGCTACGTGCCGGCGTACGGCAGCGTGCAGTCCCCGATGGGCGGCATGAAGGACTCCGGTCTCAGCCGGCGGCACGGCTCGGAGGGCATCCTCAAGTACACCGAGGCCCAGACCGTCGCCCAGCAGCGGCTGATCCCGCTGGCCCCGTCCTTCGGCATGGACGACGAGAAGTACGCCGCGTTCATGAGCCGCAGCCTGAAGGCGATGAAGGCCCTGCGCCTGCGCTAGTTTCCGCCCTTTTCGCACGAGGAGAGCCAATGTCACGGGACACCCAGGCCCAGATCCAGGACGACGACTCGCACTACGACTACGACGTCATCGTCGTCGGCTCGGGCTTCGGCGGCTCGGTCTCCGCGCTGCGGCTCACCGAGAAGGGCTACCGGGTCGGGGTCATGGAGGCGGGCCGCCGCTTCACCCGCGAGACCCTGCCCAGGAACTCCTGGGACATCAAGAACTATCTGTGGGCGCCGGCTCTCGGCCTGTACGGCATCCAGCGCGTCCATCTGCTGGGCAAGGTGATGGTGCTGGCGGGCGCGGGGGTCGGCGGCGGTTCGCTCAACTACGCCAACACCCTGTACATACCGCCGGCGGCTTTCTTCGAGGACCGCCAGTGGGCCGGGATCACCGACTGGCAGGCCGAGTTGTCGCCCTACTACGACCAGGCGAAGCGGATGCTGGGCGTACGGCTCAATCCGACGATGACCCCGTCCGACGTGCATCTCAAGGCGGCGGCGCAGGCGATGGGCGTCGGCGACAGCTTCCACCTGGCACCGGTGGGCGTCTTCTTCGGCGACGGGAAGGACGCCGACGGTACGTCGAAGGCGAAGCCGGGCGCGGCGGTCGACGATCCGTACTTCGGTGGAGCGGGCCCGTCCCGCAAGGCGTGCACCGAGTGCGGGGAGTGCATGACGGGCTGCCGCCACGGCGCGAAGAACACCCTCAACGAGAACTACCTCTACCTGGCCCAGAAGGCCGGGGCCGTCATCCATCCGATGACGACGGTCGCCGCGGTACGCGAGGACGCGGAGGGCGGCTACCAGGTGACGACCGTCCCGACGGACGCGCGCCGCAAGGGCAGGACGAAGGTGCTGCGCGCCCGGCAGGTCGTCGTGGCTGCGGGCACGTACGGCACGCAGACCCTTCTGCACACCATGAAGGACCGAGGGCTGCTGCCGCGGATCTCGCCGCGGCTGGGCGAGCTGACCCGGACGAACTCCGAGGCGCTCGTGGGCGCCCAGACCGACAACCGCCGCTACCGCAAGCGCCACGGTGTGAAGAAGGCCGACTTCACCCGGGGCGTCGCGATCACGTCGTCGATCCATCCCGACGACAACACCCACATCGAGCCGGTCCGCTACGGCAAGGGTTCCAACGCGATGGGCGCGATGTCCATCCTCCAGGTGCCCTACCGCGACCACCGGGTGCTGGGCTGGCTGGGCAACGCGGCGAGGCACCCGGTGCAGGCGGCCCGTTCGCTGTCCAACCGCCGCTGGTCGGAGCGGACCATCATCGGCCTGGTCATGCAGTCCCTGGACAACTCGCTGACGACGTTCCGCAAGCCGGGCGGCATCGGCAAGGGCCTGCTCACCGCCCGCCAGGGCCACGGCGCTCCGAACCCTCAGCAGATCCCGGAGGCGACGCGGGCGGCGTCCCTCCTCGCGGAGGAGATCAACGGCTTCCCCGGCAGCAACGTCGGCGAACTCGTCGGCACGCCGCTGACCGCCCACTTCCTGGGCGGCTGCCCGATCGGCGCGGATCCGGAGTCGGGCGTCATCGACCCGTACCACCGGCTGTACGGCCACCCGGGCATCTCGGTCGTGGACGGAGCGGCGGTCTCGGCGAACCTGGGCGTGAACCCGTCGCTGACGATCACGGCACAGGCGGAGCGGGCGATGTCGTTCTGGCCCAACAAGGGCGAGGAGGACCCGCGTCCGGCGCAGGGTTCGGCGTACGAACGCCTGACCCCGATCGCGCCGAGGTCCCCGGCGGTCCCGGAGGCGGCCTTCGGCGCGCTGAGGCTGCCGTTCCTGGGGATCCCGGCGGTCCCGCCGAAGAAGTCCTGACCGTACGAGACACGAAGAGGCCGCTGCACCCCCCTCCGAGTGCAGCGGCCTCTTGGCCTTGTGTGGCCGGGTGTTACGCGGTGGCGCCGCTGCTGCGGCGACGCTTCATCGCGAACACGACACCGGCGCCGGCGACGATGGCGATGCCACCGGCGATACCGACGGTCGGCAGGATGGAGCTGGAACCGGTCTCAGCGAGGTTGCCCTGCGGCTGAATCTCCGTGTTGCCGGCCGGCTTCGTGGACGGCAGCGGCTTCTTGCTACCTTCCTGCGGCTCCGCCTCATCGACGTCACCGGGCTCCGTGCCGGCGGCGAGGATGTCGAACTCGTAGTACGCCTCGTCGTCCGAGAACACGCAGTTGCCCTTGTCATCGGCGTAGGCGCCGATGCTGATGGCGTAGCCGAAGCCCGCGGGGGCGGCCTTGTCCACGCTCAGACGCAGGTCGATGGAGAAGGACTCCTTCGCCTTGACGTCCGTGTAGCCGAGGTAACCGGCGCCCTCGTCGTCCTCGTCGAGGGAGATGTCGGTCCAGACACCGGACTCCGGGTCCTTGTACTGGAGGGAGAGGTGACCGGTGGACTCCTCCCACGTGTCGTCGTCGACCTGGGCGGTGAAGACGCCGAGGTCGACGCGCTTGTAGCTGTTCTCGCCCTTGTTGGCGACGTTCAGCTTGAACTGGTGGTAACCGCTGCCCGCGACGATCTTCGACGGCAGACCGGTGAGGCTGGTCTGCAGGCTCTTGTCGAACGTCGGCTTCTCGGCGAGGTCACAGCCGAAGGTCTCGTCCGGCGTGGTGGCCGACGCGCTCGGCGAAGTGGCCGGCGCGCTCGGGCTGTTAGCCGGCGCGCTCGGGGACGCAGCGGTCTCCGTCGGCGCGGGGGGCGTGGTGACCGTGTCCGTCGGCGAGGGAGACGTGGTGGCGGTCTCCGTCGGCGACGGGGACGTGCTGGCCGTCTCCGTCGGCGTCGGAGTCGGGGTCGTCGCGAACGCGGCAGGCGCCGCCAGGAAAGTGGCGGGGGCTATGACAGCGGTCGCGGCAGCGACTGCCATGGCGCGGCGAAGCTTCATTAAGACCTCAGTGAAGTCCGGCGTACCGCTTGACACGGCACGGAGTCTGGAGGCCTTCCGAGGTGGGGGTACACGGGAGAGGCCGTTGTTTCGCATGCATGACTTGCGAATGGCCGAAATGGTTGCCCTCGGTTTCACAGAAAACTTATGTGGCCCCCGTCACACGCTTCCGCACGCGCTCCGTCGCGCGCGCCCGCGCATGCGCAAGGGCCCCGCGGATGTGTGATCCGCGGGGCCCTTGGGTCAGCACCGACGTCAGGGCAGCGCCGGTGCCGAGGCGCGGCGCCGGGGGGTAGCGCCGCTTGGGAAGGGTCGCCGACCCGGCGCACTTGCGGCGCGCGGGTGGTATCGACCTTTGGCACTGTTGTCGCGCAGAGAGGGACGCGCTTGTTCTTGCATCGTGCTGGAAGGGCTGCGGCCTGCGCAACCTTTTGGACCGGATGCGGTCGGCCCCGGGCGTCCCCGGAGCCGACCGCCCTTGGGTGACCGGGCTGCTGTCCCCTGCCGACCGGTCACGCACGCTGGGGCGAGGTCCCACGACGTACCTGCGGTACGTCACACGCTCCAGCGGAGCCACGCGTGGTTTCCTTCGAGGGCCCGCCCCTGGCTGGCGCGGACATCGGTACCAACGAAGCCCCGTCGGCTGCGGTCACGCGCCGTACGGGTGAGGGACGCGCCCGAACTCAGATACGGCCCCGGCACAGTTCCAGCAGCGTCATCGCGAGCGCCGTTCCGGGCTTTCCGAGCGCGTCGCGGAAATGGCCGAGAACCTCCATCTCGCGCGACAGGTTCACGCGGCGGCCGCCGGAGGAGATGCGGGCCTGCTGGATGACGGCCGAGACCGCCATCCGTTCCTGGATCAGTCCGATGATGCGGTCGTCGAGTGCGTCGATGCGTTCACGGGCGCCGGTGATCACACACGCGGCCTCGTCGGTACGCGCTCCGGTGTCGGCTCGGGTGTCGGCTCCGGCTCCGGTGGCGGTGCCGGTTCCGGTCTCGGTGACAGTCATGCGGGCTCCTTGTCGGGGGCGGCGGCCCCGGAGCGGCAAGGCCCGGAAATGACAGAACGCCCCGGGCCTTGTCGGCCCGGGGCGCCTGGGAAGTCGCTTGTCAGTGGCTCAAGCAGCACGACCATGGCAGCCGGACGGGCCGGTGCCATAGGTAAAGACGAAGGTCAGCTGCTGGTGCATGGCGACAGTATGGACCGGCCGCCCGCGCGGGCCCAATCCGGGTTCGGATGGTGAGACGAAAAGCTCTACCGGCGCGCCGGTAGAATCGACAAAGCAGACCCTCCCTCCCACCCGCCGGAAGGCCGCCACCCGTGCCAGCAGCACCCCCCGCCGCCACCGACGTCGTACTAGTTGTCGACTTCGGCGCGCAGTACGCCCAGCTCATCGCCCGCCGCGTCCGTGAGGCCCGGGTCTACAGCGAGATCGTGCCGTCCACCATGCCGGTGGCGGAGATGCTGGCCAAGAACCCCAAGGCGATCATCCTCTCCGGCGGCCCGTCGTCCGTGTACGCGGAGGGCGCCCCGCGGCTGGACCGCGAGATCTTCGAGGCCGGGGTCCCGGTTCTCGGCATGTGCTACGGCTTCCAGCTGATGGCGACGACGCTCGGCGGGACCGTCGACAACACGGGCGCGCGTGAGTACGGCCGTACGCCGCTGCATGTCTCCAAGCCCGGTTCGACGCTCTTCGAGGGCACCCCGGCCGAGCAGTCGGTGTGGATGTCCCACGGCGACGCCTGCTCCGCCGCTCCCGAGGGCTTCTCCGTCACCGCGTCCACGGATGTCGTGCCGGTCGCCGCGTTCGAGAACGACGAGAAGAAGCTGTACGGCGTCCAGCACCACCCCGAGGTGATGCACTCGACGTACGGCCAGCAGGTCCTGGAGCACTTCCTCTACCGGGGCGCCGGCATCGAGCCGACCTGGACCACGACCAATGTCGTCGACGAGCAGGTCGCGCTGATCCGCGAGCAGGTCGGCGCCAAGCGCGCCATCTGCGGCCTGTCCGGCGGCGTGGACTCCGCGGTGGCCGCGGCACTGGTGCAGAAGGCCATCGGCTCGCAGTTGACCTGCGTGTACGTCGACCACGGGCTGATGCGCAAGGGCGAGACCGAGCAGGTCGAGAAGGACTTCGTGGCGGCGACCGGCGTCCAGCTGAAGGTCGTGGACGCGGCCGACCGCTTCCTGAACGCGCTCGCCGGGGTGTCCGACCCCGAGCAGAAGCGGAAGATCATCGGCCGCGAGTTCATCCGGGTCTTCGAGCAGGCCCAGGCCGAGATCATCGCCGAGGCCGCGCACGGCGAGGACGTCGCCTTCCTGGTTCAGGGCACGCTCTACCCGGACGTCGTCGAGTCCGGCGGCGGTACCGGCACCGCCAACATCAAGTCGCACCACAATGTCGGCGGCCTGCCAGAAGACCTCGAGTTCGAGCTCGTCGAGCCGCTGCGCAAGCTGTTCAAGGACGAGGTCAGGATGGTCGGCCAGGAGCTCGGCCTGCCGGACGAGATCGTCCAGCGTCAGCCCTTCCCGGGCCCGGGCCTCGGCATCCGTATCGTCGGCGAGGTCACCAAGGACCGCCTCGACCTGCTGCGCGAGGCGGACGCCATCGCCCGCGAGGAGCTCACGGCGGCGGGCCTGGACCGTTCCATCTGGCAGTGCCCGGTGGTGCTGCTCGCGGACGTGCGCAGCGTCGGCGTCCAGGGCGACGGCCGCACCTACGGCCACCCGATCGTGCTTCGTCCCGTCTCTTCCGAGGACGCGATGACGGCGGACTGGACGCGGATGCCGTACGAGGTGCTGGCCAGGATCTCGACCCGGATCACCAACGAGGTCGCGGACGTCAACCGCGTGGTCCTCGATGTGACGAGCAAGCCGCCGGGCACCATCGAGTGGGAATAGCCGACGCCGCCGACGCCGCCGACGCCGCCGCTCAGCAGTCCTGAGCGTCGGCGTCGGCGTTTCTACGACTCCTGCAGCGTGAAGTCGTCGAAGTGGAAGCCCGGCGCCACGATGCACGTCACCAGGACCGGCTCGTTGCCCGCGGGTTCCGCCGCCTGCCAGGTGTTCGCGGGGACAAGGAGCTGGGGCTGTTCGCCCGACTCCACCGACGGGCCGAGGGTGAGCGTCTCGGCCGCCGAAGGCTTCTCGTCCGTGCCGCCGAGGTGCAGCAGGAGCGGGCCGCCGCGGTGCCAGAGCCAGAGTTCGTCGGAGCGTACGCGGTGCCAGCGCGAGCTCTCGCCGGGGTGCAGCAGGAAGTAGATGCCGGTGGCGTACGCCCGCGGCCCGGGGTAGCCGGGCGGGGTCGTCGTGCCCGCCGTCTGCCACGTCTGCCTGAACCAGCCGCCCTCCACGTGCGGTTCGAGGCCGAGGAGTGGGACCAGGGGGGATGTCGGTTCGGTCATGGACGCATTCTCGTGCAAGGCGCGTGACGTCTCTGGTCAGTTGAGGTACCCGGAGGTAGCTTCCCAGCCATGACTGAGACGCCCGCCCCGATCCCCGTCGAGCAGCTGCGATTCGCCATGCCGCCCGTGCACGCGTCCGTCGTGGACGAGCGCGCGTACCGGAAGGAGCGGCTCGCCGGGGCGCTGCGGCTCTTCGGGCGGTTCGGTTACGAGGACGGGGTGTCCGGCCACATCACCGCGCGGGACCCGGAGCTCACCGACTGCTTCTGGGTGAACCCCTTCGGCGTCCCCTTCGCGCGTGTCGCCGCCGGTGATCTGATCCTCGTCAACGGGGAGGGCCAGGTTGTCATCGGGCGGCACCACGTCAACCAGGCGGCGTTCGCCGTGCACGCCCAGGTGCACAGGGCCCGGCCCGAGGTCGTCGCCGTCGCGCACACCCACTCCGTGCACGGGCGGGCGCTGTCCGCGCTCGCCGAGCTGATCGAGCCGATCACACAGGAAGCCTGCGCCTTCTACGAGGACCACGCCCTGGTCGACCGGTACACAGGAGTGATCGTCGACGAGGAGGAAGGGCGGCTGATCGCCGGCGCCCTCGCCGCGTACAAGGCCGTCGTCCTGCGCAATCACGGGCTGCTGACCGTCGGCGACTCGGTCGACGCCGCGGCCTGGTGGTTCATCTCCATGGAGCGCTGCGCCCAGATACAGCTCGCCGCACGGGCGGCGGGCAAGCCCGTGCTGATCGAGCACCGGGACGCGGTGGCCACCCGCGAGCAGCTCGGCAGCGATCTGGTCGCATGGATCAACTACCAGCCCCTGTGGCGGCAGATCAGCCAGGCGGAACCCGAACTGCTGCAGTAGCGAAGCAGTAGCAAGCGGCAGCAATTCAGCAGGGGGTCAATCGGGCACCGGCACATTCACCCCCTGTAGCCTCGGGCGACGGGGCGTGCGCCCCCTTCTTACGGCACAATTCCCATGAATTACACGGAAGTTCAGTCAGTGCGGGGCGGGGAAGGCGGCTTTTACTCGTGGCGGTGCAAGAAGCGGGACAGTGCGACGAAAGTACGCACGGCGCGCGTGAAGGGCATCGGCGAGCAGTGGCCGAATTCCTCGCCAAGCGGGACGAGTTCGCCGCCGGCCAGGGGCTGCCGGCCGCCGTCGCCCACTCGCCGGGCGCCTCGCGCCAGTGGGTGTCGGACGAGCTGACCCAGTCGGCCCGCACGGTCGCCGACCGCAGCCGTGAGGCGGGCGACGCGTGGCTCCAACTCGTCTGGCAACGCTCGCTGCTGGTCATCTGGACGGCCTTCGCCGCCCTTGCGCTCGGCCAGATCGTGACCGCGACCGGCGCGGGCTGGACCGGCGCCCGCACCTCCGGGCTGCTCGCCGCGTTCGTCGTCGGCTCCCTGCTGAGCGTCGCGGCCCGCCTGCACCGGTCGCGCGGCGGCCTCCTCGCCCCGCTGATCGGCGAGGACAACCGCCTCTCCACCTCGCGCGCCGTCGCCACCGCCTGGGTGCTGCTCGTCGTCTTCTCGGTGCTGGTGCTCGCCCTCCAGCTGGCCTGGGCATCGTCCGCCGCCGACCGGGACGCGCTGATCGAAGGACTCGACCTGGCCCATGGCGCGGGGATGCTGTTCGTCCTCGCGCTCGTGTGCGCGATCGCCGTCGTCGTACGCCGCGTGGTGGCCGTACGCGTCACCGGCCAGCGGCTGCAGAAGATCCGCGCCGACCGGCCGCGCCTGGCGGATCTGCTCTGCGACGACAGCGGGCGCGGCAGCTTCGCGGATGTGCAGTACGTCCTGGTGAGCTCCGTCGCGGCGGTCTTCGCGCTGGTACGGCTCGCCCGCCGGCCCGAGCAACTGCCCGATCTGCCGTGGGGGGCTGCCCTGCTGGTCGCGGTCTCGGCGGCGACGTACTTCGCGGGGAAGTACGCGGAGGGCGGCCGGCCGATCGTGCTCTCGGTCGTCCGTGCCCGCGAGGCAGGGGATCTGGACGCCCCCATCCGGACCGGCGACGACATCGAGATCCGCGGCGCCGGCTTCGTGCCCCCGGGCGCGGGCACGCCCGACCGGCTCGCCCGGATGGTCGTGCGCTTCGGCGCGGTTCATGTCCATGTCCCGCTGATCCCGGTCTCCGGCGGCTTCGCCAACCCGACGGACACCGCGCTCACCGTGCCGGTCCCGGTGGACGTCGAGGCGGGGCCGGTGAACATCCAGGTCGTGACGGCCTCGGGCATGGAAAGCAACCGCTGCCTCATCGAGGTGACGGACTGAGATCGGACTGACCCGGCCGGCTCAACGGACCGATCCCGCCCTCGCCGATGTCACAGAGTGAGCCGCACGCCTGGTGAGCGGCTCCGCTTCGGCGTACGTATGGTCAGTTGACGGGTCAACCGAAGGCGGGACCAGTGATGACACACACATATCGGACGACGGCCGACTACGGCACGATCGACGGCAGGCGTGGTGGCTGGAAAGAACGGGCGAGCCATTACGCTCTCCTGCCGCTGCGGCTCTTCCTCGGCGTGACGTTCATTTACGCGGGAATCGACAAGCTCACGGACAGTCAGTTCATGGCCGCGAGCGGGCAGGGCTCCGTCGGCGATCTGATGCGCAGCGTGCGCGACACCTCCGCCGTGCCCGCTCTTGTCGACCTTGCGCTCAAGAACCCCGAGGGCTTCGGCTACGCGATCGCCCTCGGTGAGCTCGCCGTTGGCATCGGCACCCTCGTCGGGCTGCTGGCCCGGCTCGCCGCGCTCGGCGGGGCGCTCATCTCGCTGAGCCTGTGGCTGACGGTGAGCTGGCAGACCGAGCCGTACTACTACGGCAACGACCTCGCCTATTTGATGGCCTGGCTGCCGTTGGTGCTCGCAGGGGCCTCGTTCCTCTCGCTCGACGCCCTTCTGGCCGACCGGCGGCGGCGAATGCCGTAGTGCGTCCAGGTCACCGCCCCGGCCAGGACCAGACCGCCGAAGACGACCGGGAAGACCACGAACCAGGGTGTCTGCCAGGAGCCGGCCGCATCGCCCGCGTACAGCAGCGCTGCGGCCAGCACGGCGAGGCCCGCGATCAGCTTGCCCGGCCGGAATTCATGCCGGAGTTCACGACGCGGCACGGGTCACCTCCACCTGTCCGACTCCTACTTCTAGGCGGAGTTCCAGCGTGCCCGACGGCTTCGCGCCGGCCGGCGCCGGCAGGGTGCTCTGCCGGTCCTGGCCGGGGGCGACGTCGATGTCGTTCGCCGCGTCCTCGGGCAGCCGGATGTCGCCGAAGCCCGCTTTGACCCGCAGCTTCACCGGCGCGTCCTTCGGCAGCACGACCTTGAGCTGGCCTGCCCCGACCTGCGCCCTCGTCGACACCGTCCGGCCGGCGGGGACGGCGAGGGACGAGAGGTCGAGGGTCGCGACGCCGGAGCCCATTTCGTACCGCGGCTGCACGGCGGCCACCGAGGCCGGCTTCCAGTCCGTACGCGCCCAGTGGGTGCTGATGTCCTTGGGGAGCGCGGCAGCCCCCGCCAGCAGACCCGCCGTGATCATCGTCATCATGATCGTGCCGAAGCCGGTTCGGCCCAGCAGCGTGCTGACCAGCAGGCCGAGCCCGAACACCGCGAGCGCGCAGACGAGACCGATCTGCAGACTCGTGCCCAGCGGACTGCTGTCCCAGCTGAGCCCGATGCCGAGGGCGCCCGCGAGCAGGGCGAAAAGGAAGACGGTGCCCCCGATTCCGCGCGGCCCGCGCGTCTGCGGGGGAGCTGGTGAAGGACGCCGCTGGGGCGGTGCGGCGGCCTCCGCGGCCACCTGGGCCGCAGCCTCTTCCGGGCCCCAGAGATAGCCGGTCGCCACCGGGCCCGTCGTGCCGTCCTTGATGATCGGGTCCCGCCACCAGGACGGGCTGTCGCGGACGGGCGGCGCCTTCGTCTCTGGCGGCGCCTCGGCCACCGCGTGCGCCGTCGCGGTGTCCATAGACGCGCCGTCGGGTGCGGCGACACGGCGGCGCTGCGACCACACCGACGCGCCGCCGACCGCGAGCGAGAGGAGGGCGGCGAAGGCGAGCATCCCGCTGTTGCTCAGCATGGTCAGAAACAGTCCGCAGCCGATCAGGGCCAGCAGCACGGCGGTCAGCGAAGCGCCCTCCACCCGGCCCGACAGCAGGCGACGCGCCTCGTTCTCCTCCTCGTCGTCGAGGGGGATCAGCAGCCAGGCGAAGCCGTAGAAGATCAGGCCGATGCCACCGGTCACGGAGAGCACACCGATCACGATCCGGAAGATGACCGGGTCGATGTCGCAATACCGGCCGAGCCCGCCGCAGACACCCGCCACCACCTTCTGGTCCGGGGCGCGGCGCAGCGGCTGCGTCTCGGCACGCGCCTCGGGCGGCGCGTCCGGTTTCGCAGGAGGCGGAGTGGTCGGCTGTGTCATACGTACATGGTGACGGGCCCCGCGCCGGGGCGGCACCCACCCCGACCCTGGCCCTTCCCTGATATCGGCCCGGCCGCGGGTCCCGGCATTCAGGGTCGGATTAAGGGACGACCCTGATACCACGGCCCGCCCCTGCATGTGACGATCGGGGCATGCCAGTCGCCACGCCCCGATCCGCCGGACCCTCACGCGCCCCCGCGCCCGAGGAGCAGCCGCTGCGCAAGCTGTACCGCAGCGCCGACGGCCGGATGCTCGGTGGTGTCGCCCGCGGCCTCGCCGGGCATCTGGGACTGCCCGTCATCTGGGTCCGTCTCGTCTTCCTCGGCCTGTTCATGGCCGACGGTCTCGGCGTGCTGCTGTACGCCGTCTTCTGGATCGTCGTGCCGCTCGGCGTCGGAGGCAGGGCCGCCGAGCCGCGTTCCGTGTTCGAGGCCACGCCCGACGGCAGGCGCCGGCTGCGCAAGCCCGACAAGGGACAGCTCTTCGCGATGGTCGCGCTGCTCTTCGGCGCCGCGATCTTCGCCGGCAGTGTCGACATGGGCAGCAGCACCGGCCGCTATGTCTGGCCGACGCTGCTGATCGGCGCCGGCGTGGTGCTGGTGTGGCGGCAGGCGGACAACGCCCGCCGCGCCCGCTGGGCCACCCTGTCGACGGGTGGCCGCCGCCGCAGGCTGCTGCAGCTGGGCCGCGCGCTCGCGGGCGTCGCCCTGGTCGGTATGGGCCTCGGCGTCTTCATGGTGGTACGCGGCTCCGCCGCCCAGCTCGGCAACGTACTGACCGCGGCCCTCGCCGTCATCGCCGGTGTCGCCCTGCTCGCCGGCCCCTGGCTGGTGCGGATGACCCAGGACCTCTCCGAGGAGCGGACGATGCGCATCCGGGCCCAGGAACGAGCGGAGGTCGCCGCGCACGTCCATGACTCCGTCCTGCACACCCTCACCCTGATCCAGCGCAACGCCGACGACGCGGGCGAGGTCCGCCGCCTCGCCCGCGCCCAGGAGCGCGAGCTGCGGAACTGGCTCTACAAGCCGGAGGGCACCGGCAAGGACGAGGACCAGGAACCGGACACGCTCGCCGAGGCGGTGAAGAAGGCCGCAGCCGAAGTCGAGGACAAGCACGGCGTCCCGCTGGAGGTCGTGGTCGTCGGCGACTGCCCGCTGGACGAGAAACTGGCCGCACAGATGCAGGCCGCACGCGAGGCAATGGTCAATGCGGCCAAGTACGGTGGCGAGGGCGGGGCCGTCCAGGTCTACGCCGAGGTCGAGGGCCGTACGGTCTTCGTGTCGGTACGGGACCGGGGGCCGGGCTTCGACCTGGATTCCGTCCCCGGCGACCGGATGGGCGTAAGAGAATCGATCATCGGCCGGATGCAGCGCAACGGCGGGACGGCACGGCTTCGCTCGGTGCCCGGCGGGGGCACCGAGGTCGAGCTGGAGATGGAGAGGGCGGGCGAATGACCGAGACCGAGGCTGCTGGAGAGACTGCCGAGCGGCGCGCACGGGTCGTGCTCGTCGACGACCACCGGATGTTCCGCACCGGAGTGCAGGCCGAAATCGGCCAGACCGACCGCACCGGTGTCGAAGTGGTCGGCGAGGCCGCCGACGTCGACCAGGCGGTCACCGTGATCACGGCGACCCGGCCCGAGGTCGTCCTGCTGGATGTGCATCTGCCGGGCGGTGGCGGGGTGGAGGTGCTGCGCCGCTGCGCCTCGCTGATGGCGGCGTCGGAGAACCCGGTGCGCTTCCTGGCGCTGTCCGTCTCGGACGCGGCCGAGGACGTGATCGGGGTGATCCGGGGCGGCGCCCGCGGCTATGTCACCAAGACGATCACGGGCACGGATCTGGTCGACTCGATCTTCCGGGTGCAGGACGGGGACGCGGTGTTCTCACCGCGGCTGGCGGGCTTCGTGCTGGACGCCTTCGCCTCGACGGACGCGCCGCCGGTGGACGAGGACCTCGACCGGCTCACCCAGCGGGAACGCGAGGTGCTGCGGCTGATCGCGCGCGGTTACGCGTACAAGGAAATCGCGAAGCAGCTGTTCATCTCGGTGAAGACAGTGGAGTCGCATGTGTCGGCGGTGCTGCGGAAGCTGCAGCTCTCGAACCGGCACGAGCTGACGCGATGGGCGACGGCCCGTCGTCTGGTTTAGGTTCCATCGTGAGGTAACCGGTACATAGCCGGGCAACCGTCTATGCCATGTTCACCTCTTGTTCTGCGTGATGAATTTGACGGGGAAACCCTTCTTCCTGATCACGATCGTCCTGGTCGTGTTTGCCGTACTGCTGCCGCTGCTGCTCTGGAGCCGGCTGCGCGGACCCGCCCTGGTGCGGGGCGCAGGCCGGCTGCTCATGGTGCTCTTCGCGCAGGCCACGGCGGTCCTGGTGGTGTTCGTGGCGGTCAACAACGCCAATGGCCTCTACGACAGCTGGGACGATCTGCTCGGCACGGCGGACCATGTCGAATCGGCGCTCGACCTCGGGCCGAACGGCACCGGCGGCAAGCAGATCTCCGCGCTGCCGAAGGCGATCCAGAAGTGGGAGAAGGTCAAAGACCCGTCGCTCGGCAGCGGTCTGCGGCGCACCGAGCTCAAGGGCGCCGTCTCGGGCGTCGTGGGCGAGGTGTACGTATGGCTGCCGCCGCAGTACGACGACCCCGCGTACCGCGACCAGAAGTTCCCGGTCGTCGAGGTGCTCGCGGGCTTCCCCGGCTCCTCGAAGAACTGGTTCCGGACGCTGAAGTTCCAGGACCGGGTGCAGCCGCTGATCGAGTCGGGCAGGGTCGCGCCCTTCATCGTGGTGTCGCCGCGCACCATGCTGGGCGACGCGGACACCGGGTACGCGAACATACCGGGCAAGGTGAATGCGGACAGCTGGCTGACCGTCGACGTACGCAAGATGGTCGCCGACAACTTCCGGGTGTCGCTGGCACCCGAGAACTGGGCGATCGCGGGCTACTCGGCGGGCGCGCACGGCGCGGCCAAGCTGGCCCTCGCCCATCCCGACCGCTACAGCGCGGCCGTCAGCCTCTCCGGCTACAACGACCCGGCCGCCGAGTCCCACTCGCTGACTGCCGCGGACCCGAGACTGCGCACGGAGAACAACGTCCTGCACATCCTGAAGTCGGCCAAGACCCCGCCGCGGGTCTCGCTGCTGGCGACGGGTGAGGGCGCGGACGGGTACGAGCCGGGACTTGCGCTGAAGCGGGCGGCCAAGCCACCGACGAAGGTGGATGTACGGGCGACGAAGGGCGGGCATGTCACTCCGGTGTGGAGCAGGCAGCTGCCCTACGCGTTCGAGTGGCTGACGCAGCAACTGCGGCCGGGTCTCACCCCGCCGGCCTAGGCGGGGCGGGTCGCGCCCGCGAAGGGCATCTCGTCGATCGGCGCGACGCGGACCGGGGCGCCGGGGCGCGGGGCGTGGATCATCTGGCCGCCGCCGATGTACAGGCCGACGTGGCTGATACCGGAGTAGAAGAACACCAGGTCGCCGGGGGCGAGTTGGGAACGGGAGACCCGTCGGCCCGCGTTGATCTGCGTGTACGTGGTGCGTGGCAGCGCGATCCCGGCGGAGCCCCAGGCGGCCTGGGTGAGCCCGGAGCAGTCGAAGGAGGCGGGCCCGGTCGCGCCCCAGACGTACGGCTTGCCGAGCGCTCCGTAGGCGTACGCGACGGCCTGGGCGGCACGGGGGTTGGGGGCATCGAGGGAGCCGCGCGGGACGGCTGACCGGTCGGCACGCGTGTCCGCGGGGCTTTCCGCGCTGTTCGAGCTCTCGTACGAGGCGCGCTGTACGGCGGTGAGCTCGGCGAGGAGGCGTTCGGCGGCCGCGAGCTTGTCCTGGACGGTGGCCTTGTGCTGGGCGAGCTCGGTCTGCCGGGCCTTGAGAACGTCCATGCGCTCGCCCGCCTCGGCTCTCAACCGGGCGATCTCCACGAGTTGTTGGTGCACACCGCCGATGGCGTCCGCCTGCCGTGTGCCGACCCGCTCGGCGAGCGCGGCCCGCTCCAGATACTCGTCGGGATCGGAGGTGAGGGCGAGCTGCAACCCCGGGTCGATGCCGCTGGCGCGGTACTGGGCGGTGGCGATCGAACCGAGGGCGTTGCGTGAGGCGTTGAGCCGCTCAGTCCTGCGGGCGGCCTCCTCGCGCAGCCGGTCCAGCGACGCCCGGGACTTCGCGGTCTGTTCCTTGGCCCCGTTGTACTTCTCGGTGGCGGCCTCCGCCTCCTGGTAGAGCTTGTCGACCTTGGCCTTGATCTGCGCGGGAGTGAGACGGGGCTCGGCGTGCCCGGTCCCGTCGAATGCGGTGGCGGTCGCTGCGCCGGCGAGCGCGAGGGTGGCGGCGGTCCGTGCGGCGGGCCCGCTGAGCGGATGCTGCTTGGGTTTCCGGTGCGCTGCCACGAGGGCGTCCACGTCCTTCCGTCTTCCCTGTGGTCCGAGTCCGAGTCCGGCTCCGAGTCCGAGCCGAGCCAGACGCGGAGTCCGAGCCGAGTCCGACGGCGGTCCGCACAGGGGAGCGGCCCGCCGCCGGAGTTCTCGGCGGGGGTGGCCGACTGCCGCCCAGGAGCTCGGCGGCGGTGGGGAGTCGGTCACCTGAGCAAGGACGCTAAACCTGGGAGTCGTGGGAATGAGGCGTGGACCGGTACTGCCCGAAGCTGGACATGTGAGACCGCTTTCTGAGAGCGGAACTGATGGTGCCGGCCCGGATCCCCGTGGCGCTGTGACCGATGCGGCGAATGAGGCATACCTGCCTGGAGATCGGTGGTATGGGGAGGGCTAGGCTCCGCGACATGGACGTACTCATAAATGTCTTCGTCGCCCTGCACATCATCGGCATCGCGTCGCTGCTCGGCGGCTTCCTCACTCAGATGAAGGCGATGGGCGCGGGGACGGCCCGCTTCACCCCGGCGATGCTGCACGGCGCGCTGACCATGTTGATCACGGGCGTCGCGCTGGTGGGCCTGAATCAGGCGGACGATCAGCCGGTGAACAACCTGAAGGTCGGCATCAAGCTGGCGGTGCTGGTCGTGATCCTGGGCCTGGTGTACGTCAAGCGGGACGAAGAGAAGGCGGAGAAGGCGCTGTTCGGCGCGGTGGGCGGGCTGACGGTCGCGAACATCTTCATCGCGACGCTTTGGACGTGAGCGGGGCCGTGAGCCGGGCGTGAGCCGGCCATGAGAACGCCCGGGCGCCGCTGTCGGCCCCGGGCGTTCGTGCGGTGAGCCGGTCTCAGGCCGGGCGCACGCTGCCGTAGATCGGCATGTAGTAGATCGACTCCTCGCGCACGTTCGTACCCGGCTTGGGCGCGTGGATCATGTTGCCGTCGCCGATGTAGATGCCGACGTGGCTGATGTCGTCGTAGAAGAAGACCAGGTCACCCGGGAGCAGATCCTTCGTCTCGACCCGCTCGCCCACCTTCACCTGGTCCCAGGTGGTGCGCGGCAGGTCCACGCCCGCCGCCTTCCAGGCGGCCTGGGTCAGTCCCGAGCAGTCGTACGAACTCGGGCCCGACGCTCCCCAGACGTACGGCTTGCCGATCTGGGAGCGGGCGAAGGACAGGACCTTCTCGGCCTTGGCCGCGTACGTGGCGCCACCCGTGGAGCCAGTGCCGGTGCCGGTGCCGGTGCCGGTGTCCGACCCGGTGCCTGTGCCTGTGCTGCCGCCCTGGTTCTGCTCCTGCTCCTGGCGCCGGCGCTCGGCCTCCGCCGCAGCACGGGCCTCTGCCTCTTCCTGGGCCTTGGCCTCGGCCCTGCGGCGGGCCTCTTCCTCCTTCTGGCGCTCGATCGCCGCGAGCCGCGCCTTCTCCTCGGCCGTCAGCTTCGACAGCAGCGTGCGCGCCTCTGCGAGCTTCGCCTGGACGTCCTTCTTGCTGGTGCGCAGAGCCTGCTGGGAGCGGGTGAGCGACTCGAGGCTCTTCGTCGCCTCCGCTCGCTGCTCGGCGGCCGCGGCCCGCTGGGTCTCGTAGTCCGTGATGGCGCTGCGCTGACGGTCGGTCATCCGGTCCATCAGCTGCGTCTGGTCGAAGTACGCCTGCGGGCTGTCCGCGAAGATCAGCGCGGCGGTCGGGGTGACCGCGCCCGTGCGGTACTGCGCGGCCGCGTAGGTGCCGAGCTCCCGGCGGGACTCGTTGAGTTTGTCCGTGCGCTTGGCGGCGTCGTCGAGCAGTTCGTCGACCTCGCGGCGCTTCTCCTCGGTGGCTTCCTTGGCCTTGTTGTACTTCTGGGTCGCCGTGCCGGCCTGCCGGTAAAGGTCGTCGACCTTTTTCTGGACGTCTTCGACCGAGGGCTTCGGCTCGGCGGGTGCGGCGTTGGCGCTCTGCGTCGACAACAGGGTGACGGAGGCGAGGGCTGCCGTCGTGAACCCGACGGCGGGGGAGGTCTTAACGGTTCGCGTTTTGCGATGCGACGCCAAGGCCGGCATCTCCTTCTTCCGTGGACCGCCTACCGGGTTAGCTGTCGGGTTCGGGCGGAACGGAAGATCGCCCTACGGACCGGATGGGGCACGGTCCGATTCACCCCGGTTGTGCATGGTGGGTCCCCGGTTCCGAACTTCCTTGCGGAAAGCCCGAATTCGGCGCAGGCTGCCCGATGTGGCGTGGATCGCCAGGGGGATACGGGCCACCTGGGGGAGCACGCTAGCCAACTGGTGTGGCTGCTGTGAAGGTTGATGTTCGATATGTCCGATACATTTTCGTGACCTTGGTGATCGTCGGACCGATACCTTCCGCATGATGACCCGGCGACGCGGCCCGATCACGGAGGGTCGCGGGCGTCGTGCCCGGCGGGATCGCGCCGCCGTATGGCCGCTGTATGCCCGCTGTATCGCCGCCGCATCGCCGCCGTATCCCAATGCGGCGGCGAGCTGTCAGTGCGGCGGCCTAGACTCGTAGAGCGATGAGCAGCCTCTTTGACGACAGCTTCCTGGCGGACCTCCAGCCCAGCGCGGAGCACCACCCGCCGCCACCCGAGGACTCGGCCCCGGAGGAGATCCCTCACGATCTCTTCCAGGGCGCTTACGACGTCCCCCCGGCCCGGGACCCTTACCACCGCGACGGCGCCCCGCGCACCGTCGTGGACCCCGCCGCTCTGCTCGAGGGGCTGAACGAGCAGCAGCGTGCCGCCGTCGTGCACACCGGCTCGCCGCTGCTCATCGTCGCCGGGGCCGGGTCCGGCAAGACCCGGGTGCTGACCCACCGGATCGCGCATCTGCTGGGCACCCGCAGCGTCCACCCCGGCCAGATACTGGCGATCACCTTCACGAACAAGGCCGCCGGCGAGATGAAGGAGCGCGTCGAGCAGCTGGTCGGCCCGCGCGCCAACGCCATGTGGGTCATGACCTTCCACAGCGCCTGCGTCCGGATCCTGCGCCGTGAGTCGAAGAGGCTCGGCTTCACCTCGTCGTTCTCGATCTACGACGCCGCCGACTCCAAGCGCCTCATGGCCCTGGTCTGCCGTGATCTGGAACTCGACCCCAAGAAGTTCCCGCCGAAGTCCTTCAGCGCGAAGATCTCGAACCTGAAGAACGAGCTGATCGACGAGGAGACCTTCGCCGACCAGGCTGTCGACGGCTTCGAGAAGACGCTCGCCGAGGCGTACCGGATGTACCAGGCGAGGCTGCGCGAGGCCAATGCCCTGGACTTCGACGACATCATCATGACGACGGTGCATCTGCTCCAGGCGTTCCCGGACGTGGCCGAGCACTACCGGCGCCGCTTCCGCCATGTCCTGGTGGACGAGTACCAGGACACCAACCACGCTCAGTACACACTCGTACGCGAGCTGGTGGGTCCCTCGGGCCCGGACGACGACCCGGCCGAGCTCTGCGTCGTCGGCGACGCCGACCAGTCGATCTACGCCTTCCGGGGCGCGACCATCCGCAACATCCTCCAGTTCGAGGAGGACTACCCGGACGCGACGACGATCCTGCTGGAGCAGAACTACCGCTCCACGCAGACGATCCTCTCCGCCGCCAACGCCGTCATCGAGCGCAACGAAAGCCGCCGCCCGAAGAACCTGTGGACCAACGCCGGCGCCGGCGCGCAGATCACCGGCTATGTCGCCGACACCGAGCACGACGAGGCGCAGTTCGTCGCCGACGAGATCGACCGGCTGACGGACGCAGGCGACGCGAAGGCGGGCGATGTCGCCGTCTTCTACCGTACGAACGCCCAGTCCCGTGTCTTCGAAGAGATCTTCATCCGGGTCGGACTGCCGTACAAGGTCGTCGGAGGAGTGCGCTTCTACGAGCGCAAGGAGGTCCGGGACGTCCTCGCGTATCTGCGGGTTCTCGCCAACCCCGAGGACAATGTCCCGCTGCGCCGCATCCTCAATGTCCCCAAGCGCGGTATCGGCGACCGCGCCGAGGCGATGATCGACGCCCTCGCGCTGCGCGAGAAGATCACCTTCCCGCAGGCGCTGCGCCGCGTCGACGAGGCGTACGGCATGGCGGCCCGCTCCGCCAACGCCGTCAAACGGTTCAACGTGCTGATGGAGGAGCTGCGTACGGTCGTCGAGTCGGGCGCCGGACCGGCCACCGTGCTCGAGGCCGTCCTGGAGCGGACCGGCTACCTCGCCGAATTGCAGGCGTCGACCGATCCGCAGGACGAGACGCGCATCGAGAACCTGCAGGAACTGGCCGCCGTGGCCCTGGAATTCGAGCAGGACCGCGCCGAGGAGGAAGGCGCGGGCACGCTCGCCGAGTTCCTGGAGAAGGTCGCGCTCGTCGCCGACTCCGACCAGATCCCGGACGAGGACGAGGACGGTTCCGGCGTCATCACGCTGATGACGCTGCACACGGCGAAGGGCCTCGAGTTCCCCGTGGTGTTCCTGACGGGCATGGAGGACGGCGTCTTCCCGCACATGCGCGCCCTCGGCCAGGCGAAGGAGCTGGAGGAGGAGCGGCGCCTCGCGTACGTCGGCATCACGCGCGCCCGCGAGCGCCTCTATCTGACGCGGTCGTCGATGCGCAGCGCCTGGGGTCAGCCCTCGTACAACCCCCCCTCGCGCTTCCTGGAGGAGATCCCGGGACAGCACCTGCAGTGGAAGCGGACCGGTCCGATGGCTGCGCCCGCGGGTCCGACGTCCGGCATCGCCTCTTCGCTCTCGTCCTCGCGTTCACGCGCGGGCGGCGCTGCTTCGGGCTTCGCCACGCGGCGTACGACCGACAAGCCGGTGATCTCGCTGGTGGTCGGAGACCGGGTCACGCACGACCAGTTCGGCCTGGGGACCGTGGTGGAGGTGACGGGGTCGGGCGCGGACGCGCAGGCGACGATCGACTTCGGGGACACCAAGCCGAAGCGGCTGCTGCTGCGGTACGCGCCGGTCGAAAAGCTCTGATCGGTGCTCTGGCCGGTGCCCTGAGCGGGCTCTGGTCCGTGGGCTGCCCTGATCCGTGCGCTGAGCGGGGCTCTGGCTCCGTGCACTGAGCGGGCTCTGGTCCGTGCGCTGCCCTGATCCGTGCTCCGAGCGGTCTTTACGTCGGGTCGAGGCCGTGGCTGCGAAGCCACGGCAGCGGGTCGATCGCCGAGCCGCCGCCGGGCCGTACCTCGAAGTGGAGGTGCGGCCCCGTGGAGTTGCCGGAGTTGCCGGAGTACGCGATGACGTCACCGGCCTTGACCGAACCGGAGCGGATCTTGGTGCTGCTGAGGTGGCAGTACCAGGTCTCGGTGCCGTCGGACGAGGTCACGATGGCCATGTTGCCGTAGGCGCTGTTCCACTGCGTACGGACGGTGCCGTCGGTCGCGGCCATCACCTCGGTGCCGTACGACACCGGGAAGTCGATGCCGGTGTGCACGGACATCCAGTTGACGCCGGCCTGCCCGTAGTACGCGCTCAGGCCGTCTCGTTTCACCGGCAGCACGAACTTGGGGCGCAACGCCTCGCGGCGCTTGGCCTCATCCTCGCGCTTCTTCTTCTCCGCCTCCTGGCGCGCCTTCAGGTCGAGGCGTTCCTGGGTGCGCGACGCGCGGTCGCCGAAGTCGCGGGCGTCGGCGCTGAGAGCGGCGAGCTGCGTGTCCATCTTGTTGTTGGCCGCGATCGCCTTGGGGGAGGACGGATCGGCCGCCTCCACATTGCTGTCGCCCTTGGTGTCGCCGCTGGCGCCGAGGCTGCCGACGGAGGCGGCGGCGATGCCGGCGACGCCCATCACACAGGCGGAGGGCACGGCGACGGTGAGGAGCGCGGAGCGCTTCGCGGGGGTACGGCGACGGCCGCGGGACCCGCCGGAACGGCGGACGGGGCGGGGGATGACGGCGGCGAGAGGTTCGGCTTCCGGGGCGAGCTCGAACTCGCCGTCGAGTTCGGCTTCCGCTTCGGGGTCGGCCTCGAGTACGGCCTCGTGCTCGGGCTGGGCCTCGGGTTCAGGCTCGGCCTCGTACTGGTACTCCTCGTACTCGTACGTGAGGTCCGGCTGGGACTCCGGCTGGAAGTCCGGCTGGAAGTCTGCCTGGAACTCCGCCTGGTATTCGGTGGTGGGGTCGGCGGGCGCCGCGGGGCTGAAGTCCTGGTCCGGGATGAACTCATGCTCCGGCGTGAACTGTTGCGGTACGTGCGGTACGACGCCTTCCGCGCCCGTGTTCCAGGCGGTGGCGTCGTAGGTGCCGGTGTCGAAGGCGGGCGCTGTCCACTGCCCGGTGGCGTCGTAGGCGAATGTGGCCGCGGCGGTTTCGTACTGACCCGTCTGCGCGGTCTGATTCCACGCGGCTGCGTCCCACTGGCCCGTGGTGTCGTACTGGGCCGCGGCGGTGTCGTAGTGGCCGACAGCGTTGTACTGGGCGGTGGCGTCGTACTGGGCGGTGCCGTCGTACTGGGCGGTGGCGTCGTACTGGGCGGTGCCGTCGTACTGCGCGTGAGTCTCGTAAGTCTCGTACTGCGGGAATTGCTGCGGCTGCTGCGGCTGTTGTGCCTGCTGCGCGGCGTAGACGTCGTAACCGGAGGTTTGGTGCGACCCGGTGTCCCACTGGGTGGTGTCGTACTGGCCGCTGTGGCCGGCTTCGTAACTGCCGGGAAGCGCACCGAAGAGCGGGTCGGTGTCGAAGCTGCCAGTGGCGTAGCCGTCGTAATCGACGTACCCGGCGTGGGCGTGCTGGTCGTTCACCAACTTCTCTCTCGCCTCGGCAGCAGGACCTGGGTTCTGGGGCCGTCGAGCGCAGGGGTCCCAGAGGGAAAGCAGTGGCGCGACTGTACCCGGCGGTATGCGACGGCGACAATCTTCCGCAGGTTTTAGGCAATCAGGAAACGGGCATTCGGATGCCTTTCGGCGGACTGCGGGCACAGCTTTGGCTCTACGTTCGAAAAGTGTTCGACATTTCGTTACCCGGTTTGCCGGGGCTGGGCGTGGTGGCACGCGCCGCCCGCCCGGGAATCAGGCGCAGGAACCAGGCGCGGGACCCAGGCGCGGGACCCAGGCGCGGGACCCAGGCGCGGGACTCAGGCGACGGAGACGGCGCCGGATGCGCCGGTCGCCGGCCGGCTCGACTCCAGCGCCTCCCGGATGCCGGCCGCGACGGCGGGGTGGACCGGGAGCGCGAGATGCCCGATTCCGCTGACCCGTACGTTCTGCGCGATGAGGTCCGGGTGGTCGATGCAGGCCGTCTCGACCGGGACCATCAGCTGGTCGAGGTCGCTCCAGAAGCTCACGAAACGAGTGCGACAGCCGGGCGCGGGCGTGCGCAGCTCCTCGATCACGGCGGATCCGGGGCGCATCTGGCGCACGATGGGGTGCGCGCTGGCGAGCGGGGCGACGCTGGTGCCGGAGTGCGGGGTGCCGAGGGTTACGAGGGTGCGTACCCGATGGTCACCGCCCAGGCACTGTACGTAATAGCGGGCGATCAGGCCGCCGAGGCTGTGTCCGACGATGTCGACCTCGGAGCGGCCCGTACGCGCGCAGATCTCCTCGATGTGCCGGCCGAGCAGCTCGGCGGCCGTGCGGATGTCGCAGGTCAGCGGGGAGTAATTGAGGCACTCGAGGTGCCGCCAGCCGTGCCGGGCGAGGGAGCGGCGCAGCAGTACGAACACGGATCGGTTGTCCACGAAGCCATGGAGGAGGACGGCGGGAGGGCGGTCCGCGCCCGGCGCCGGGAGCTGGGGGCTCGGTCCTGGGGCGGGGTCCGGGTCCGGTTCGCGACGCTCCGGGACGAGCCCGGCGGGGTAGAGGAGCAGATGGCCGGCGAGGATCGCTAGCTCGAGGGTGGCGGCACGCAGCAGCACGGCCGGGATTTGTAGGTGTCGCACGGGGCGCAGACACAGCGGAAAGAAGGGAAAAGCCTTCATGGCCTACCTCCCGTACGGCACGCGGGAGGACGGCTCCGTCCCCCGTGTGCCCTCGTGGGCGCCACTCAGGCCCTGTGCCCGCTCCGGGCCAGTGCCGAAGGTGGTCGTAGCGCCGTGCCGCGCGGCTGACGGCACGGGGCTACGAACCCTGAGCGGCTCCCGTAGCGATCGTCCCCGCGGTGGTGCGGTGCGGCGTGTGTGCCGCGTGTGCGGGTACGACGCATAGCTAAGTTGTCCCACATGTGATTTCCCCCTCGCTATCCACCGTGAAACGGCGGGTTGCGAGATGCTGGAGATAACGTTCGTTCACTTCCCCGGGCCGCCGCGGTTCGGGACCCGTGCCCAGGACGGCGCAGTCGGTATGCATCAGTAGGTGGAGGCAGTGATGGGTGTGACCGGTCCGATCCGCGTGGTGGTGGCCAAGCCGGGGCTCGACGGCCATGATCGCGGGGCCAAGGTGATCGCGCGGGCGCTGCGTGACGCGGGCATGGAGGTCATCTACACCGGTCTCCACCAGACCCCCGAGCAGATCGTGGACACGGCGATCCAGGAGGACGCGGACGCGATCGGCCTGTCCATCCTCTCCGGCGCGCACAACACGCTCTTCGCGAAGGTCATCGAGCTCCTGAAGGAGCGCGACGCGGAGGACATCAAGGTCTTCGGCGGGGGGATCATCCCCGAGGCGGACATCGCGCCGCTGAAGGAGAAGGGCGTCGCGGAGATCTTCACGCCGGGCGCGACGACGGCGTCGATCGTTGACTGGGTCAACGCAAACGTCCGCCAGCCCGCAGGCGCCTGACGCCAGCGCCCTGCGGACGCCTGACGCCGCCACGGCGCGGGGCGTGCAATGCGCCTTGCGCCCGCCGGTCTGCCGATGTTCTAACAGCGCCCGACGGCGACGAGCGTGACGCCCGCCCGTGCCCTGCGGGGCCTGCCAGAGGCTGGTATCGGGCGGGAGTAGCGCCGGTTTCGCTGCCTCCGCCGGTCCGCCGGTCCGCGGGTGCCGGACGCCGTCCGTGCCCTGGCAATGCCCCCCCTGACGTCGTCCGGCGGCAGGCGGACGGAGTGTCCGTCTGAGCCTTGCGTCCGCCAGCCGGACCGGGGCAGGGCCTGTCTGCCTGCGCCAGTGCCGGTGGCGGCGGGCGTGACGCAGCGCCTGCGTCCTGTGCCTCCGGGTAGCTGCGGCCCGCGGGCTGCCGCCCTTGCGGGGCGGGGGCGGCAGCCCCGCGCTCATCTCACCTGCTCCCCGTTTCGGGATGGGGGTCCCCCCACGCCCCCAGGGCGTAGGGGGAGGGCGGGGTGGGGGAAGAAACACCCCCCAGCTCCACCCGCATCGCCGCCCGCAGCCGCAACGTCGACACCAACCGCTGGAACGCCTCCGACCAGTACCCTCCCGCCCCCGGCGACGCCCCCTCCGTCTCGTCCGGGGTCGCCGTCAGCAGCTCCAGCCGGCTCGCCTCCGCCGGGTCCAGGCAGCGTTCCGCCAGGCCCATCACCCCGCTGAAGCTCCATGGGTAGCTCCCCGCTTCGCGCGCGATGTCCAGCGCGTCCACCACCGAACGGCCGAGCGGCTCCCCCCACGGCACCGCGCAGACGCCCAGCAGCTGGAACGCCTCCGACAGGCCGTGCGCCGCGATGAACTCCGCGACCCACACCGCCCGTTCCGCGTCCGGCAGCGTCGCGAGCAGCTTCGCCCGTTCGGCGAGGGACGACGTGCCGGGGCCGGTCTCCGGCGGGTTGGCCGGCGGACCGAGCAGGGCGCGGGACCACTCCGCGTCCCGCTGCCGCACAGCCGCCCGGCACCACCCCGCGTGCAGCTCCTCGCCCCAGCCGTCGGCGACGGGCAGTGCGACGATCTCCTGGGCCGTACGCCCGCCGAGCCGCCGCGGCCAGCTGGACAGCGGGGCCGCCTCCACCAACTGGCCCAGCCACCAGGATCGTTCGCCACGCCCCGTCGGCGGGCTCGGCGCCACTCCGTCGCGCTGCATGCCCGCATCGCACTCGTGCGGCGCCTCCACGCCTATCGCCGCGTCGCCGTCGCCACTGCGGTCCAGGCTGACGCACGACGCCGCCCGCGCCGCCATCCGCCCGGCGAGTGCGGAGTGCGGCAGCGCCGAGAGGAGTTCCGCCGCGGTCGCACGGACATTGCGGCTGCGATCGGACAGGGCCTGTTCCAGGAACGGCTCGTCCGCGTCGGACAGTCCGGTACGCAGGGAGTCGAGGAACATCAGCCGGTCCTCGGCCCGCTCCGTCGCCCACGTCGCGGTCAGCAGCGCCAGCGCCGCCCCCGCATCGTGCACCCGCACAGCCGCCAGCAGCGCGACCCGCTCGGCGAACAGCCCTTCCTCCCACAGTCGTTGGACCGCCTCGGCGTCACCGGCGTCCGGCAGCACGGCGCTGCCGGACGCGCCGCGCAGCGCGAACTTCCACTCCGGGTTGAGCCGGGCCAGCCACAGCCCGCGCGGCCCCGCGAAGGTGAGGGCCTGCGGCCGCAGATCCGTACGCGCACGAGCCGCGTCCAACAGAGCGGGCAGTACGGACGGCGGTGCCTGGTACCCGTGCTCGTTGGCCGCGGCCAGCCACTGGGGGAGCAGCTCGGTGAGATCGGGTGCCGTGCCCCTTCGCCCTCCCGCGTGCGAAGGGGCCGACCGGTCGGCCAGCAACTGGGCGAGCCGGCGCCGGGCGGGCGCGGGCAGCTGTGGGCGGGCGTCGTGCGGCGCGGGCTCCGGGCGGTCGGCGGCGGGCGCGGGCAGCAGCCCCGCCCTGCGCCGTATGGTCTGGACCGCCGCCGCGTCCAACAGCGCGACCGGCGCGTCCTTGCCCCGGGACAGCACCGCATCCGGCGGCGTACGGCGGTCGGTGCCGAGCAGGGCCGAGGTGACGAGCTCTTCCCACGGTGAGGTGCTGACGGTGCTGGTCATGACGTCCTCCCTACGGTCAGATGAGCGGGACTGTCTCGGCCGCACCCGTGGCGTCCTCGGACCGGGCCGCCCAGGCGGCGAGCGGCGTGAAGCCCTGGTGGCCGCACTCGCCGAAGACGGTGACCGGGCCACCGCCGGAGACCGCCACGAGCTTCCACAGCCCGGGGCGGGACAGCGCGCCGGGCGCGATGGGCAGCGCGGACTCGCCGTCGGCATCGGCCAGTTGCCACCCCTCGCCCGCCGGGACTGGTATGACCCCGCTCAGCGTGACCGGCCAGGAGTCCAGCCAGGGGTCGTCCCGCAGAGCCTTGCCGTATGCGTCGAGGGCCGCCGCGGCCGGCCCGCCCGGCGGCGGGGACCCGATCGGGACGGGCGGTCCGAACTGCTCGCCCATCTCCGCCCGCAGCTGCCCCGCGCCCGCGTACGAAGTGAGCTCGGCGTCGATCATCAGCCCGACCGGGAGCGCCTGTTGCGGGGAGCGGCCCGCCGCGCCGAAGGAGAGCAGCAGTGCCGTATGCCCGCACTCGCGTCCGTACAGCCATATACGGCGCGTGGTGATCTTGCTGTCCGAGGAGTCGTACTGAGCCAGGATCAGCCAGTCGTCCCTGACCGGCGGGCCCTCGGCGGGCGAGGTGAGGCCGACCCGCGTGCGGACGGTCGCGGCCAGCGGATCCGGCAGATTCTCCAGCCCGAGCCACGCCTCGTCCAGCAGATGGGTCAGCGCGCACTCCTCCAGCAGCCGCACCGGCCAGCCCGGCCCCGAGCCCGGAATCGCGCCCAACTCGCGCACCCGGCCCGCCAGCCCGGGCGCCTGCGCGTCGACCATGCGAGCCGCGGTCTCCTCCCACAGTCCGTACCCCCTCTGTTCGGCCGCGGCCAGGCCGCCGCGCAGCAGATCCGTGAGCCGCTGCTCCAGTTCCGTGGCTCCCGCGGTGATTCGCCCCGCCCGGCGCTCGGCCCGGCGCCTGGCCGCCTCGGGGTCGGAGGTCTTCGCGGGCTGTCCCGCGCCCGCGTCGCTCTGTTCCTTGTCCGTGGCGCGCTTTCTGCGCCCTTCAAGCCACTCCCCGGCCCAGTCCGGCGTGGTGGAGACCGGTGCGGCGTCCGCGTCCGCCGCCCAGAGAAGCAGCAGCCCCAACGCGTGCTTGCACGGGAACTTCCGGCTCGGGCAACTGCATTTGTAGGCCGGGCCCGTGGTGTCGACGACTGTCTGGTACGGCTTGCTGCCGCTGCCCTTGCACAGGCCCCACACGGCCCCCGAGCCGCTGCTGCCCGCACCGGACCACGGCCCGGCCGCGCCGAGTTTGTTTCCCGCCCTGCGTGACGCATCGTCAGAAGCCAGTGCCAGCACCTGATCCGACGTCCAGCGCACCCCCTGCTCCGGGGGGTTCGGGGGTTCTTCCCCGTGAGATCGAAGCATGATGAAGACGCTACGGGGCACCACTGACAACGGGTCATGACCTGCGGATTCGCACGCTCGGCAACGGCTTGACCGCACCTTCCCCTTGCGATTGGCTGCGGGTCACAGCCTCAAAAATCCGGGGGGATTCCGCATGAGCAGCAACATCCGCACCATCTGCCTCAACCGCACCGCCCGTGCCGCCGTCTGCGCCGTCGCCGTCACCGGCCTCGCCTTCGGCCTCTCCGCCTGCACCGAGGCCGTCGACGCCGTCGACAAGGCCACGAACGAGACGTACGAAGTGACGTACGAGGTCACCGGGAAGAACGTCGACTCGATCGACTTCCACGGCGGTGGCGGCAAGGCGACGGAGCCGAAGATCGAGACGGTGCAGAAGCCCACGCTGCCGTGGAAGAAGACGGTCACGCTGCGCGGCATCATGCCGCCCGCGGTCATGCCGGTCGCCGCGGACGTCACCGGCTCCGAGGTCAGCTGCAAGATCACGTACAAGGGCAAGGTCATCAAGGAGGAGAAGGGCGAGGGCCTGGCTGCGGCGGCCGGTTGCATCGCGGTCTCCCCGATCGTGGAGTAGCTCCCCCAACTCCCCTGCGGCTCATGGCCATTGAGGCCCTGACCTGCGGCGACGGTCGATTGTCAGTGGCATGGTGCACGGTGGATCCCACATCGGGTCAAACGATCTGGAGGGGGATCCATGACCGTGTCCGAAACCGGCGCGACTGCCGGCGCAGCCACCGGGGCCGAGGTTCTGCGGCCGCATGCCGAGGACGCATTCGCCGAGGAGCTCAAGGCGCTCGCCGCGGCCGACGACCGGCCGCGGCCGGTCGGCTGGCAGCTGTCGCCGTGGGCCGTCGCCACATATCTGCTCGGCGGCACGCTGCCCGGCGGCACGGCGATCACGCCCAAGTACGTGGGGCCGCGCCGGATCGTCGAGGTCGCCGTCACCACACTCGCCACCGACCGCGCGCTGCTGCTCCTCGGCGTGCCGGGCACCGCCAAGACCTGGGTCTCCGAGCATCTCGCCGCGGCCGTGAGCGGCGACTCGACGCTGCTCGTGCAGGGCACGGCGGGCACGCCCGAAGAGGCGATCCGCTACGGCTGGAACTACGCCCAGCTGCTGGCCCACGGCCCCAGCCGGGACGCGCTCGTGCCCAGCCCCGTCATGCGCGCGATGTCCGAGGGCATGACCGCTCGGGTCGAGGAGCTCACCCGTATCCCCGCGGACGTACAGGACTCGCTGATCACGATCCTGTCCGAGAAGACCCTGCCGATCCCTGAGTTGGGGCAGGAGGTGCAGGCGGTGCGCGGGTTCAACCTCATCGCCACGGCCAATGACCGCGACCGCGGGGTCAACGACCTGTCCAGCGCGCTGCGCCGCCGGTTCAACACCGTCGTGCTGCCGCTGCCCGCGACGCCCGAGGAAGAGGTCGGCATCGTGTCGCGGCGCGTCGACCAGATAGGGCGCTCGCTCGATCTGCCGGCGGTGCCGGAGGGGCTCGAGGAGATCCGCCGGGTGGTCACTGTCTTCCGGGAGCTGCGGGACGGTGTCTCGGCCGACGGCCGCACCAAGCTCAAGTCGCCCTCGGCCACGCTCTCCACGGCCGAGGCGATCTCAGTCGTCACGGGCGGTCTCGCGCTCGCCGCGCACTTCGGCGACGGGGTGCTGCGGCCCGGCGACGTGGCGGCCGGCATCCTCGGCGCGGTCGTCCGCGACCCGGCGGCGGACCGGGTCATCTGGCAGGAGTATCTGGAGACGGTGGTCCGTGAGCGCGAGGGCTGGAAGGACTTCTACCGTGCCTGCCGCGAGGTGAGCGCATGACCGGACCACTGCTGCTCGGCGTCCGTCACCACGGGCCGGGTTCGGCGCGGGCGGTGCGGGCCGCGCTGGATGCGGCGTCGCCACCGGCGGTGCTGATCGAGGGGCCGCCCGAGGGAGACGCGCTGGTGGCGCTCGCGGCGGACGAGCAGATGCGCCCGCCGGTAGCGCTGCTCGCGCATGCCGTGGACGATCCGGGGCGGGCGGCGTTCTGGCCGCTGGCCGAGTTCTCCCCGGAGTGGGTGGCGATCCGCTGGGCGCTGGAGCGGGAGGTGCCGGTGCGGTTCATCGACCTCCCGGCGGCGCACTCGCTGGCGCTGGCAGCGGCGGAGGAGTCTGCGGACGCGGCCCGACCGGAGGGACCGGCGCCGGACGGAGAGGAGCCCCTCTTGGGCCGGGTATCTGCGGGTGTCGGCGTGGAGGCCGCTGACCCCGAGTGGGACGTTGTGCCGGGGCAGGGGTCTCTCGAGGGCCGGGTATCTGCGGGTGTCGGCGTGGAGGCGGCCGATCCCGAGTGGGACGTTGTGCCGGGGCAGGGGTCCTTCGAGGGCCGGGTATCTGCGGGTGTCGGCGTGGAGGCGGCCGATCCCGAGTGGGACGTTGTGCCGGGGCAGGGGTCTCTCGAGGGCCGGGTATCTGCGGGTGTCGGCGTGGAGGCGGCTGACCCCGAGTGGGATGTCGTGCCTGGGCAGGAGTCTCTCGAAGCCCGGGGCGTACGGATCGATCCCATCGCCGTCCTCGCAGAAACCGCCGGGTACGACGACCCCGAGCGGTGGTGGGAGGACGTCATCGAGCACCGCGGGCCGGGGGGCCAGGCAGATGACCCCCGCGCGCCGTTCGCGGCGCTCGGCGAGGCCATGGCCGCGTTGCGCGAGATGTACGGGCACGGCGGGCACGAACGTGATCTCGCGCGCGAGGCCCATATGCGGATCCAACTGCGCGCCGCGAACAAGGAGTTCGGGGACGGCGTCGCCGTCGTCTGCGGCGCCTGGCACGTGCCCGCGCTCGCCGCGAAGACCACCCTCGCCGCCGACAAGGCCCTCCTCAAAGGCCTGCCCAAGGTCAAGACCGAGATGACCTGGGTGCCCTGGACGCACCGCAGGCTCGCCCGGCACAGCGGGTACGGCGCGGGGATCGACTCGCCCGGCTGGTACGGCCATCTCTTCGGCGTGCCCGACCGGCCCGTCGAGCGCTGGATGACGAAGGTCGCGGGGCTGCTGCGGGACGAGGACCGGATGGTCTCTTCGGCCCATGTCATCGAGGCCGTCCGGCTCGCCGACACGCTCGCCGCCATGCGCGGTCGTCCGCTCGCCGGGCTGACCGAGACGACCGATGCCATCCGGGCCGTGATGTGCGACGGCTCCGACGTGCCGCTCGACCTCATCCGGGACCGGCTGATCGTCGGGGACGTGCTCGGCGAGGTGCCGGACGCCGCGCCCGCAGTGCCGCTGCAGCGCGACCTGAGTCGGCTCCAGCGCAGCCTGCGGCTCAAACCGGAGGCGCTGGAGCGGGAGTTGGACCTCGATCTGCGCAAGGAGACCGACGCGGCGAAGAGCCGGCTGCTGCACCGGCTGCGGCTGCTGGCCATCGGCTGGGGCGAGCCCGTCACGGGGCGGGGGAGCACGGGCACGTTCCGGGAGAGCTGGCGGCTGCGCTGGGAGCCCGAGCTGTTCGTCCGGGTCGCGGAGGCCGGGGTCTGGGGTACGACGGTGCTCACCGCGGCCACGGCGAAGGCCGAGAACACAGCTGTGTCTGCGACCGCCCTCGCCGAAGTCACCGCACTCGCCGAGCAGTGCCTGCTGGCCGAACTGCCCGACGCGCTCCCCGTCGTGATGAGGGCGCTCGCCGACCGCGCCGCCCTCGACGCCGACGTCGGCCATCTCGCCCAGGCGCTGCCCGCCCTGGCCCGCTCCCTGCGGTACGGGGATGTGCGGTCCACCGACACCGCCGCGCTCGGCGAGGTCGCGGCCGGGCTCGCCGAGCGCATCTGCGTCGGCCTGCCGCCCGCGTGCACCGGGCTCGACGCGGACGGTGCGGCCGAGATGCGGGGTCATCTGGACGGGGTGCACACGGCGATCGGGCTGCTGCCCAAGGCGCCGGAGCTGGGCGAGCGTTGGGGCTCCGTACTGCACCGGCTCGCGGCCCGCGACACCGTGCCGGGGGTGATACGCGGCAGGGCTGCCCGGCTGCTGCTGGACGACGGCCGGCTCGCGGAGGACGAGGCCGCGCGGCTCATGGCCCTCGCGCTCGCGCCGGGCACGCCGCCCGCAGAAGCGGCCGCCTGGATCGAGGGTTTCGTCGGCGGGGCGTCCGGAGGAGGGATGCTCCTCGTCCACGACGAGCGCCTGCTCACCCTCGTCGACGCCTGGCTGACCGGCGTGCCGGCGGACGCCTTCACCGACGTACTGCCGTTGCTGCGCCGCACCTTCTCCGCGTACGAGTCGGGTGTCCGCCGCACGCTGGGCGAGCTGGTCCGGCGCGGACCCGCGGCGGCATCCGGTCCGGTGCACGCCGGGCCCACGATGCCCGGATTCGGCCCCGGCCTCGACGGCGAGCGGGCGGACGCGGTGCTGCCCGTCCTTCAGCTGCTCCTCGGAATCGACGACAACGACCTTGCGGGGGTGACCCGATGACAGGAACCGAATACGACGAACGGCTGCGGCGCTGGAGGCTGGTGCTCGGCGGGGAGTCCGCCGACGGCACCGGATGCGCGCTCGCGGGCAGGGACGCGGCGATGGACGGCGCCCTCACCGCCCTCTACGGCAGCGGCGGCGGCAACCACCACGGCGGACGTGACCGTTCGGCCGGGCTCGGGGCGTCCGCGCCGTCCGTCGCGCGCTGGCTCGGCGACATCCGCACGTACTTCCCCAGCTCCGTCGTCCAGGTCATGCAGCGCGACGCGATCGACCGGCTCGGCCTGTCCACGCTCCTGCTCGAGCCGGAGATGCTGGAGGCCGTCGAGGCGGATGTCCACCTCGTCGGCACGCTGCTCTCCCTCAACAAGGCGATGCCCGAGACGACCAAGGAGACAGCCAGGGCTGTCGTCAGGAAAGTGGTGGACGACCTCGAGAAGCGGCTCGCCACCCGCACCCGGTCCACCCTCACCGGTGCGCTCGACCGCTCCGCGAAGATCAACCGGCCGCGCCACCGGGACATCGACTGGGACCGCACCATCCGGGTCAACCTGAAGAACGCTCTGCCGATTCCTGAAAGAGAAGGTGCCTACACCGTCGTCCCCGAGCGGCTGATCGGATACGGCCGGGCGTCCCAGTCGGTGAAGAAGGACGTCGTCCTCTGCATCGACCAGTCGGGCTCCATGGCGGCCTCCGTCGTCTACGCATCCGTCTTCGGCGCGGTCCTGGCGTCGATGCGCTCCATCGCCACCCGCCTGGTCGTCTTCGACACCGCGGTCGTCGACCTCACCGACCAGCTCGACGACCCGGTCGACGTCCTGTTCGGCACCCAGCTCGGCGGCGGCACCGACATCAACAGGGCGCTCGCGTACTGCCAGTCGCAGATCACCCGCCCCGCCGACACCGTCGTCGTACTGATCAGCGACCTCTACGAGGGCGGCATACGGGACGAGATGCTGAAGCGGGTTGCGGCGATGAAGGCGTCGGGCGTGCAGTTCGTGGCGCTGCTCGCGCTCTCCGACGAGGGGACACCTGCGTACGACCGGGAGCACGCCGCGGCTCTCGCGGCGCTGGGCGCACCGGCCTTCGCATGTACGCCAGACCTCTTCCCGGATGTGATGGCGGCGGCGATCGAGAAGCGTCCACTGCCCATACCGGACATGGCGACCCATCAGTAACGTAGGACTTGCGCCGACCCGGGAGACTCGGCGAGCATCGTCCCGATCCCCGCGGAAGGTCCCCTTCCGCCCGACCGGGAAGGCCCCTTCACCGTGACTGCCGCAGCTGCTCGTTCTGCTGCTGTCCTGTGCGTACTGCGCCGGGCAGCGGGCGAGCGGCGTGCGCTGCGGGTGATGCTGTTTCTCGGGGGCCTGCTGACCGTCGGTTTCCTGTACGGCGGACAGGCGCACGCGGCGGAAGTGACGGACCCGGTGTCGGCGTCGCCGGTGTCGGCCGACGCCGAGACGGGCGTCGCGTCACCCGCCGGGCCTGCCCCGGCGGGGGAACTGCGGCGCGTGGCAGCGGATTCCGTGAACGCGGTGAACTCCGTGAACGCGGTGAACTCGACCGTCCAGCCGGTTGAACCCGTCCAGTCCGTGCGGCAGGCGGCCAAGCCCGCCGTGGACGCCGTGCGACACGTCGTACGGCCGGTGCTCGAACCCCTGCCCCTGCCCCTGCCACCGACGGCGAACGGGCCACTTCCCGTACCGCTGACGCCTCCCGTCGGCGGCGGGGACGAGGGTCGTACGCCGCAACTCCCCGACGACCGGCCCGTGGACGAATCCGCGGCGCGGCCCGCGGCCGAGCGCCCCGGCGGCCTCGCGGTGCTCGACGGGTCGTCGGGCATGGCCGTCACCACGTTCCAATCGGCCGGTGGGTACGACACCGCCGCAGGCCGGCAGCAGGCCGAAGTCCGGTACGAGCAGCCGTCGCCCGCACCCGCTCAGGTGCCCGGCAAGCCCTGCGACTCCACGCAGGGCGCGCTGCAGGAGTCCAGCGAGACGCACACGCAGCGGAAGGGCGACCAGCACGCGGCGACGAGTGCGTACGCCAGGCCGTTCGCGCTGGTACCCGGCGCGGGCTGGGCGGCGGGCGATGCGCCGACCCGCGAAAGAGCACGCGACATCCTCGAATTCCCCGGCTAGGGCAGTCCGTTCCCCCGCTCAAGACCTGCCGCGCGGGGGCGGGACAGGTCTGCCCGCCAACCCGGATAGTTCCGGACAGCCGAACGAATTCGAAGGATTTGACGTAAGCATGCACAAGAACATCCGCCGTTCCATCGCCGTCGCCGCCACGGCGACCGGCATGTGGGCCCTCGGGACCGCCGCGGCCAGCGCCGACGAGGTGGCCGTCTCCGTACCGCTCTCCACGCCCGACCAGGCCGCCGACGCCGTCGAGGACGTCAAGGACGTCGCTTCCGACGTCCGGGGCGAGGCCGTCGACGCTGCCGCCCAGGCCAAGGGCGCCGCGCACGACCCGCAGAGCACCGCCAAGGGCGCGGTACCCGCAGCCAAGGGCGCCGCTCAGGGCGCGACCGCGCACGTCGACGCCCTCGACGCCCGGGGCACCGCCGACCAGGCACGCCAGTACGCCGAGGCCGAGCTCCCGGCGTACGACCTGCCCGCCGCCCCCGACGTCGCCGACGTCCAGGGCGAGATCGACTACCTCTTCGGCCCGCTCTCCGCCTTCGCGGCGGACCTCGATCAGGCTCCCACCCAGGTCCAGGGCTACGCCCAGGGCGCTGTCGCCGACGCCACTCCGGTCGTCGACGCCGCCGCTCAGGACGTTCTGCCGCCGATAGCGGGCCGGGCCGTCAACGGCGTCGTCCCGGTCGCCGGCCAGGCGGTCGGCGACGCCGGCGGCCTCGCTCAGGGCGTGGTCGGAGACGTGACGCCGTTCGCCGGCGGTGTCGTCAGCGAGGTCCAGCCGTTCGCCGGCGGCGTCGTCTCCGACGTCCAGCCCTTCGCGGGCGGTGTCGTCGGCTCGGTCCAGCCGCTCGTCCACACCGTGGTCGACCATGTGGCGCCGGTCGCGTACGGCGTCGGCGGCAGCGCCGGCTCCCTCGCGCAGGGTGTCGCCGGCGACGTGACGCCGTTCGCGGGCGGTGTGGTCTCCGAGGTCCAGCCGTTCGCGCAGGACCTGACCGGCACCGTCACGGCGGCCCCGCTCGCCGGCAACGCCGTTTCCGGCGCCCAGGGCATGGCCTCCGCGGTCACTCCGGGTTACGCGTCGCACCTGACGCAGGGCATCTGACGCAGAACATCTGACGCAGACATCTGACAGGCGGGTCGGAAGTCACGCGGTTCTACGGAGCTCCACGGGCGGTCCTCATTGGGGTGGGGACCGCCCGGTTCCGTTTCCGGCTCTGCCGTCGGGGCGCTCTTGTGACTGTTATCACCGCTCAGGTGTGAGCTGCGATTTAGGGACCTACGTCCCACGGGGATAACCTGCGAGGCGGACATGCCGCGTCACGGACACCGTGTACGCCTCCCTTGTGACAGCGCAGTCACGTTGCCCTTCGCGGCACGCCCACGCAGACAACGAACCGCGATCATCAGAAAAGGGACGGACGCGCGTGGACCTGTTCGAGTACCAGGCGAGGGACCTCTTCGCCAAGCACGGTGTACCGGTGCTGGCCGGTGAAGTCATCGACACGCCTGAGGCGGCGCGCGCGGTGACCGAGCGTCTGGGCGGCCGGTCGGTCGTCAAGGCGCAGGTGAAGGTCGGCGGCCGCGGCAAGGCCGGCGGCGTCAAGCTCGCCTCCGACCCGGACGACGCGGTCGAGAAGGCCGGCCAGATTCTGGGCATGGACATCAAGGGCCACACGGTCCACAAGGTCATGCTCGCGGAGACCGCGCCGGAGATTGCCGAGGAGTACTACGTCTCGTACCTCCTCGACCGCACCAACCGCACCTTCCTGGCCATGGCTTCGGTCCAGGGCGGCGTGGAGATCGAGGTCGTCGCGGAGGAGAACCCCGAGGCCCTCGCGAAGATCCCGGTCAACGCCAACGAGGGCGTCGACCTCGACAAGGCCCGCGAGATCGTCGCGGCCGCGAAGTTCCCGGCCGATGTCGCCGACCAGGTCGCCGACATCATGGTGACCCTGTGGAAGACCTTCATCGAAGAGGACGCGCTCCTCGTCGAGGTCAACCCGCTGGCCAAGGTCGCCGACGGCCGTGTCATCGCGCTCGACGGCAAGGTCTCGCTCGACGAGAACGCGGACTTCCGTCAGCCCGAGCACGCGCCGCTGGAGGACAAGGACGCAGCCAACCCGCTCGAGGCTGCCGCCAAGGCCAAGAACCTCAACTACGTCAAGCTCGACGGCGAGGTCGGCATCATCGGTAACGGCGCGGGTCTGGTCATGTCGACCCTCGACGTCGTCGCGTACGCCGGTGAGAACCACGGCGGCGTGAAGCCCGCGAACTTCCTCGACATCGGCGGCGGCGCCTCCGCAGAGGTCATGGCGAACGGCCTCGAGATCATCCTCGGCGACCCGGACGTCAAGTCCGTCTTCGTCAACGTCTTCGGTGGCATCACCGCGTGCGACGAGGTCGCCAACGGCATTGTGCAGGCCCTGGCGCTGCTCAAGTCCAAGGGCGAGGACGTCACCAAGCCGCTGGTCGTGCGCCTCGACGGCAACAACGCGGAGCTGGGTCGCAAGATCCTTTCCGACGCCAACCACCCGCTCGTGCAGCGCGTGGACACCATGGACGGCGCGGCCGACAAGGCCGCCGAGCTCGCGGCCGCGAAGTAAGGGAAGAGGGACTCCAGAACCATGGCTATCTTCCTCACCAAGGACAGCAAGGTCATCGTCCAGGGCATGACCGGCGCCACGGGCATGAAGCACACCAAGCTCATGCTGAACGACGGCACCAACATCGTCGGTGGCGTCAACCCGCGCAAGGCGGGCACGACCGTCGACTTCGACGGCACCGAGGTGCCGGTCTTCGGCTCCGTCGCCGAGGCGATGGAGAAGACCGGGGCCGACGTCTCCGTCCTCTTCGTGCCGCCGGCCTTCGCCAAGGCCGCCGTCGTCGAGGCGATCGACGCGGAGATCGGCCTCGCGGTCGTCATCACCGAGGGCATCGCGGTCCACGACTCCGCAGCCTTCTGGGCGTACGCGACCGCCAAGGGCAACAAGACCCGGATCATCGGTCCGAACTGCCCCGGCCTGATCACCCCCGGCCAGTCCAACGCCGGCATCATCCCGGGCGACATCACCAAGCCCGGCCGCATCGGTCTCGTGTCCAAGTCCGGCACGCTGACCTACCAGATGATGTACGAGCTCCGTGACATCGGCTTCTCCTCGGCCGTCGGCATCGGTGGCGACCCGGTCATCGGCACGACCCACATCGACGCGCTGGCCGCGTTCGAGGCCGACCCGGAGACCGAGCTGATCGTGATGATCGGCGAGATCGGCGGCGACGCCGAGGAGCGTGCGGCGGACTTCATCTCGAAGAACGTCACCAAGCCGGTCGTCGGTTACGTCGCGGGCTTCACCGCCCCCGAGGGCAAGACCATGGGCCACGCCGGCGCCATCGTCTCCGGCTCCTCCGGCACGGCCGCGGCGAAGCAGGAGGCCCTCGAGGCCGCCGGCGTCAGGGTCGGCAAGACGCCGACCGAGACGGCCAAGCTGGCGCGCGAGATCCTGGGCGCCTGACCTTCGCGGCAGGTACGTCACGTACGAGTGGGCCCGCACCTCCAGGTGAATCCTGTGAGGGGCGGGCCCACTCGCGTACTGAGCTGCTCGCTGCTCAGCTGCTCACCTGCGCACCTGAGTCAGCGCTCCTGCGGCAGTAGTCGTTCCGGACCGTATGCCGGCTCGGCGAGCAGCTTCGCGCGCAGCTCCACGACCCGCGGGGTCAGCAGCTGCGGCCCGCTGTGCGGCGGTACGCCACCGACTTGCTGCCCGGGGGCGATCGGGGGTTCGTACCGCGTCGGCGCGGTGGCCAGGGTGTAGGCAGTGGCGCCGATGATCAGTGTGGTGACGGTTATGGCGGTTCGCGTCCAGAACCGGGCCCGGCGCTCGCAGCCCGTACGTACCGCGCCGGCGGAGCTCAGCCGCGGCACCGGGCAGGCGTCCGCGAGGGCCGTGAGCTGCTCGTGCAGCGTTTCGGGCACGCCGACCTCAGGCACTCGCTCGGCGAGGGCGGCCCGCGCGTGCATCAGGCGGTTGGCCGCGGCGGGGGTGCTCGCCTCGGTCTCGGCGGCCGTCTCGGGGAGATCGAGGCCGAGGCCGTCGTAGAGCAGCAGCGTGTGGCGGTACGACGGAGGCAGTTCCTGCAGCGCGTCGAGCAGCCGGTGCGGGTCCCGCTCGACGCGGGGGGCGTCGGGGTGCCGGTGGGCGGGCCGCAGCCGCTGCCAGGGGGAGATGGCGTATTCGTACGCGGCGGCCCGTACCCAGCCCGCGGGGTCCCGGTCGACGGCGACCTTGGGCCACTGCTGCCAGGCGAGATGGAAGGCGCGCTCGACCGACTCGTGGGACAGCCGGAGCCGGCCGGTGAGCAGGTAGGTCTGGCGTACGAGGGCGGGGGCGGCGAACTCGTAGAGCGCGTCGAAGGCCTCGGCGGGGGTGAACTCGGGGAGTGCCGGCTCTTCCGGCGGCTTCGGCGGCGGGGCCTCCCGGGCGGCGGGGGCCGGTGATCCAGGCAGGTCGGGGTGCGGCGGGGCGGGGTCTGCCGGGACCGTGGGCCGTTCGGCCGTGCGCTCGGCGGGGTTTTCGCACTGCCGGGTGGACAATGCGCCGTACTCCCAGGGATCCCCGTACTCCCAGGAGTCCCCGTACTCTGCGGAATCCCTGTACTCCCCGGAGCCCCCGTACTCCCCGGAATCCCCGTACTCCCTGATTCTCTCGGCAGGGTCGGCGAGCAGGCGCGCGTACAGCTCGCGGTTGCGCCCCCTTGGGCTGGTGCGGCCGGTCTCCCAGGACCTGATCGTCGCCCGCGTGACGCCGATCACGGTCGCGGCTTCCTCCTCGCTCAGGAACTTCGCCTCACGCCGCCTGCGCCGTTCCATGGGGGAGGGCAGCGGGGGGTGCACGGAGCGTGTGGTGCTCTGAGTCATGAAGGGCTCCCGGCAGCACTGCACTCGACAAGAAAGTACATAAACGTATATTGAACGACACAACGGGTGATCGCTTGTTACGCGATTACGGCGCGTGTCGTTGGCAGCATGGCCGCGTGACCCAATTGACCGATCACAGCCCTTCTGTACCGCAGACGGCGGTACCCGTGCAGGGCGGCCCTGTGCCCGCCCTGGCCGCGTCCTTCATGCGCGGGGCGATGGCGGCGGGGCTCGGGCTGGGCGCGCTCGCCCTTGTGGTGATGGCGCTGTGGATCAGCTCTCCGTACCCGGACAACGGCCCCGACGGGGCGCTGCGCCTCGTCGCCGTGCTGTGGCTGCTGGCCCACGGCACCGAGCTCGTACGCGCCGAAACGCTCTCCGGGGCCCCGGCGCCGGTGGGGGTCGTGCCGCTGCTGTTCGTCGCGCTGCCGGCCTGGCTGGTGTACCGGGCGGCGCGCGACGCGCTGGAGCTGGGCGAGGGGCGGCTGCGGCCGTCGGCGCCGGGTGCGCTGTGCGCGGTGACGGCGGGTTATCTCCTGGTCGGCGCGGGTGCGGCGGTCTACACGGCGGACGGGCCGCTGGCGGCGGATCCGCTGAGCGCGCTGTTCCATCTCCCGCTGGTGACCGCGCTCGCGGCGGCGGCCGGGGTGTGGACGGCGAGCGGCAGGCCGCACGCGCCGCTGCCCGCCTGGCTGCCCGGGCGGGTAAGGGAGGCGCTCGCCCGTACCCGGGGGGCGGTCGCGCTGCGGTCCGCCGCGGCGGGGGCGCTGGCGCTGCTGGGCGGCGGGGCGCTGGTGGTCGCGGTGTCACTGGTCCTGCACTCGGGCGCGGTGCAGGATTCGTTCCTGCGCCTGGCGGAGCCGTGGTCGGGGCGGCTCGCGGTGCTGCTGCTGGGGTTCGCGCTGGTGCCGAACGCAGCGGTGTGGGGTGCTGCGTACGGACTCGGGCCAGGTTTCGCGCTCGGTACGGGTGCGACGGCCACCCCGCTCGCGCTGGCTGGGGACCCCGCGCTGCCGCATTTTCCGCTGCTTGCCGCGGTCCCGGGCGTGGGGCGGGGGACGCCGCTGCACTGGGCGGCGGTGGCTGTGCCGGTGGTGGCGGGGGTGGTGATCGCGTGCTTCACGGTACGGGCGGCGGCGCCGCGGCACGGGGCACGGGAGAGCGCGTGGGGCGTTCGCGAGACCGCGCTGACGGCGCTCCTGGGTGCGGTGGGCTGCGGGGTCCTGACGGCCCTGATGGCGGCGGCCGCGGGCGGCCCGATGGGCACGGACCGGCTGGCCGCGTTCGGCCCGGTGTGGTGGCTGACGGGGGCGGCGGCGCTGGCATGGACGGCGGGTATCGCGGTGCCGGGGGCGCTGGGGGTGCGGGCGTGGCGAGTGCGGGTGCCGGGGCGCTGGTGGAGGCGCGGGGCGGTGGAGCCGGTGCCCGAGCCGGCCTCGGGGGCTGCGGCACCGGTGCCCTCGGTGCCCGCGCCGGCCGGGCCGCCGGAGCCGGACGACGACGGGCCGCCGGAGCCGGACGACGACGGGCCGCCGGAGCCGGACGACGACGGGGCGGCGGAGGCGGACGACGACGATGGGGCGGCGGAGGCGTACGACTTCCTGCCGTCGGGTTCCTGGGCGGAGAGGGAGAGCAGGGAGGAGCCGGCGGCGGTGCTCAAGGAGGCATCGGGGAGTTTGACGGCGGGGCTTCAGCCGGTGGCGACGCCGGAGCGGGAGCGGGAGTCGGCGCTGCCTGAGCCACCGACGGCAACTGATCCGCCGGCCGCAGCCGAGCCGTCGGCTGCAACCGAGCCGCCGGGGGAGGGAGCCGAACCCCCGCCCCCCCGGTGAACTGCCCGGGCGGGCTACTCCTTGACGCCGATCACGCCGCGCAGCGGGTCCGGGAGCAGGTCGTTGCAGGCGAGCTGGCCCGACTTCGTCAGGGCGTCGTTCACGCAGGTGTAGTAGTCCCGGTAGACGAGCTGCGCCGTGAACGACCCCGCCACGATGACCAGCGCGATGCTCGCCATCACCAGGCCGCTCACGGCCGCCGTCAGCTGGGGCTTTTTCGAGGTCGGCGGCGTCGGCTGCGGCGGCTGGGGTGACGTCACCGCGTCCGTTGCGCGGGGTTGGGGCTTGGCGCGCAGGGAGCTGATGCTCCAGTACAGCGCCAGCGCGCCCAGCAGCAGCGCGATCTCCGGGAAGTCGAACAGCGCGAAGAAGAACGCCCACATGCCCGACAGCAGCGCATAGCGCGCCCTGCGCTGGGCCGGGTCCGTCGGGTCCCAGCGGAGGCCGCCGGGGGAGCCGCTGTCCGGGCCCTGCCGGCCGCCGCCGTTCTGGCCGTTCTGACCGTTCTGGCCGCCGGGGCGGCCGCCGAAGCCACCGCCCGAGGAGCGACCCGGCTGGCGGCTGCTCCACTGGCTGCCCCAGCCGGAGCCCTCTCCGCCCGAGGAGGAGCCCGAGGACCCGGAGGGGTCGGACGAGCCTGACGAGTCGGATGAGGAGGAGTCGTCGGCGTCATTGCCGTCGTTCGCCGGGCGGCGCGGCTGCCAGGGCTGGTCCGGCCTGCCCTCGGGCGGCGGCGCGAAGGGGTTGTTGTCGTCCGTGGACTGGCGCTCCCGCGGCAACAGGAGGTCCGTACGGCGGCGTCGGTCCGGCATGTGGTGAACGTCTTCCCCTCAGACCCAGCGCACATGGGGTCTTGTGTCGTAGTGCCCGTCAGAGGACGGGACTGTCCCCTGACGCTACCTCCCGGCCCCGCCCCCGTCCCGTGGGGGCCGTTCTGTGTGCCGGTATCGTTGCTGACGGTCGGCCCCTTCGTAGAGTTCCCCTATTGGGGGGCGCGATTCGTTCGTACGACCACACAAAGCCGCACAGCAAGCGGTTACGGCAAGCCGCACCGCCAGCCGTACCGCACCCGCGAGAAAGAGACCCGACGTGGCCTCCCCGCCCCCCTCCCGCCGTCCCGCACGCCTTGTCGTCCTTGTCTCCGGGTCCGGCACGAACCTCCAGGCCCTGCTCGACGCGATCGACGAGGATCCGCAGGGCTTCGGTGCACGCGTCGTCGCCGTCGGGGCCGACCGGGACCGGATCGCCGGACTCGAGCGCGCGGAGCGCGCCGGACTGCCCACTTTCGTGTGCAAGGTGAAGGACTACGAGAGCCGCGACGCCTGGGACCACGCACTCACCGAGGCCATCGCAGCGTACGAACCGGATCTGGTCGTCTCGGCCGGCTTCATGAAGATCGTGGGGAAGGAATTCCTCGCCCGCTTCGGCGGTCGATGCGTCAATACGCATCCCGCCCTGCTGCCCAGCTTCCCCGGGGCCCACGGTGTGCGCGACGCGCTCGCGTACGGCGCCAAGGTCACCGGGTGCACCGTCCACTTCGTCGACGACGGCGTCGACACCGGCCCGATCATCGCGCAGGGCGTGGTCGAGGTACGGGATGAGGACGACGAAGACGCTCTTCATGAGCGCATCAAAGAAGTCGAGCGACGGCTGCTCGTCGAGGTCGTGGGGCGTCTGGCCCGTAACGGCTACCGCATTGAGGGACGAAAGGTAGTTATCCCGTGACTGTTGAGGCTGCTGCGAAGCGAGCCGTCCGGCGAGCGCTGGTCAGTGTGTATGACAAGACGGGTCTTGAGGAGCTCGCACGCGGGCTGCACGAGGCGGGCGTGGAGCTGGTCTCCACGGGCTCGACGGCCGCGAAGATCGCCGCGGCCGGGGTGCCGGTCACCAAGGTCGAGGAGCTCACCGGCTTCCCCGAGTGTCTGGACGGCCGGGTCAAGACGCTGCACCCGCGCGTGCACGCCGGGATCCTCGCCGACCTGCGGCTCGAGTCGCACCGTGAGCAGCTCGCCGAGCTGGGCGTGGAGCCGTTCGGCCTCGTCGTCGTGAACCTGTATCCCTTCCAGGAGACCGTTCGCTCCGGCGCCGCCCCTGACGAGTGCGTCGAGCAGATCGACATCGGCGGCCCGTCGATGGTCCGCGCGGCGGCGAAGAATCATCCGTCGGTCGCGGTCGTCACCAGCCCGGCGCGGTACGGCGATGTGCTCGACGCCGTCAAGGCCGGCGGCTTCGACCTGGCCGCGCGCAAGCGTCTGGCCGCGGAAGCGTTCCAGCACACCGCCGCGTACGACGTGGCCGTCGCGTCCTGGTTCACCAACGCGTACGCCCCCGAGGAGGGCGCGACCCTGCCCGAGTTCCTGGCCGGCGCGTGGGAGCGCAAGGCCACCCTTCGGTACGGCGAGAACCCTCACCAGGCCGCCGCGCTCTACACCGACGGGCGGCCGGGCGGGCTCGCCAACGCCGAGCAGCTGCACGGCAAGGAGATGTCCTTCAACAACTACGTGGACACCGAGGCGGCGCGCCGTGCCGCCTTCGACCACGAGGAGCCCTGCGTCGCGATCATCAAGCACGCCAACCCGTGCGGCATCGCGATCGGCGCGGACGTCGCCGAGGCGCACCGCAAGGCGCACGCCTGCGACCCGCTCTCCGCGTTCGGCGGCGTGATCGCCGTCAACCGCCCGGTCAGCGTGGCGATGGCCGAGCAGGTCGCGGACATCTTCACCGAGGTCATCGCCGCACCGGCGTACGAGGACGGAGCGGTAGAGGTCCTGGCCCGGAAGAAGAACATCCGCGTCCTGCGGGTGGAGGGCACCCCGCTGCAGCCCGGCGACCTCAAGCCGGTCTCCGGCGGTGCGCTGCTACAGGAGTCCGACGCCTTCCAGGCGGAGGGCGACGACCCGGCCAACTGGACGCTCGCCACGGGCGAGGCGCTGTCCGGCGAGCAGCTGGCGGAGCTCGCCTTCGCCTGGAAGGCCTGCCGCGCTGTGAAGTCGAACGCGATCCTGCTCGCGAAGGACGGCGCGTCCGTGGGCGTCGGCATGGGCCAGGTCAACCGCGTCGACTCCGCGAAGCTCGCGGTGGAGCGCGCGGGGGCGGAGCGCGCGCAGGGCTCGTACGCCGCGTCCGACGCGTTCTTCCCGTTCCCGGACGGCCTGGAGATCCTGGTCGCGGCGGGCGTCAAGGCCGTGGTGCAGCCGGGCGGTTCGGTGCGGGACGAGCTGGTGGTGGAGGCGGCGAAGAAGGCGGGCGTGACGATGTACTTCACAGGCACGCGGCACTTCTTCCACTGACACGCACATCTGCGGACGGCCCGTCGGCGATTCCCGGCGGGCCGTCCGCGCTGTCTGCTCTGTCGGCCTACGCGGCCGGGACGTGAGAACGGCCGAAGGCCGCAAACCCGCCGGCCGGCGAGTGTTACGGCCTTCGTGCAGTCAAATGGTTCAGTTGGTTCAGTGCTGGGGGCGGCTGAACCAGGCGTCGCCGTCGGACTTTCCGATGAACACCGTCACCAGGATGGCGAGCACCGTGTGCGCCAGACCCACGATGACGAACGGGTAGATGCCCAGGATCGCCGTGATGATGCCGAACACCATCGTGGTGATGCGGATGCCGTTGCCGCCGCTCTTGAACTTGACGCCCAGGAAGACGGCGAGCACGCCCCACAGCAGGACGAGGAGCGCGAGACCGTAAATGGCGCCGGTCGAGAAGTCGGCGAGGTCCTGGAACTGGACGTCGTCCTTGAGGGTCGGGTCGTCCTGAGCCTTGCTGATGGCCGCGCCGGTGATGGCGAACAGGACCGCACCGATGACCTGCAGGCCGGCGATGACGAAGAGCATCACGCGGGCTGCCTTCACACCGCCCGGCATCTCGGTCGGGCCGCCGGGGAAGCCACCGCCGTACGGCTGGACCGGCGGGGCCTGCGGGTAGCCGTAACCGGGCTGCTGCGGCTGGCCCTGCTGGGGGTAGCCGTAGCCCGGCTGCTGCGGCTGGCCCTGCGGCTGGCCGTACGGGTTGGGCTGACCCTGCGGGGGCTGCTGCCCGTACGGGTTGTTCGGGTCGCCGAAGCTCATGGCGGATTTCCTCCGTTGGGAAGTGCGGGGACGACGCGGTCCGAGCGGAGGAACGTCACAAGATCAGCGGTTTGCCCCCCAACACTGCCGCGGTACTGCGCGGCTCATCGTGGTATTAAGGTCGACATTTTGTCCAGTCGGGGACCACATGTGTTGTGCAAGTGCAACCTCAAGATGTCCTGGCGGGGGGCCGGGAGGCGGCCGGAGACGGCCCGGTGACTGCCCGGCGGCTGTCCAGTCGCGGCCCGAATTGGAACCGGGGCGGGTCCATCCGCGAGGATGGGTCCATGACTGCCCAGATTCTCGATGGCAAGGCCACCGCAGCCGCGATCAAGTCCGACCTGACCGCCCGCGTGGCGGCCCTCAAGGAACGGGGTATCACCCCTGGCCTCGGGACCCTGCTCGTCGGGGACGACCCGGGCAGCCGCTGGTACGTCAACGGCAAGCACCGCGACTGCGCGGAGGTCGGCATCGCGTCGATCCAGCGCGAACTGCCGGACACCGCCACGCAGGAGGAGATCGAGGCGGTCGTCCACGAACTCAACGACAACCCCGAGTGCACGGGCTACATCGTCCAACTCCCGCTCCCCAAGGGCATCGACACCAACCGTGTGCTGGAGCTGATGGACCCGGCCAAGGACGCGGACGGGCTGCACCCGATGAGCCTGGGCAGGCTGGTGCTGGGCGTGGAGGCGCCGCTGCCGTGCACTCCGTACGGAATCATCCAGCTGCTGCGTCACCATGGCGTCGAGATCAAGGGCGCGCACATCGTGGTCGTGGGGCGCGGCATCACCGTCGGCCGCTCGATCCCGCTGCTGCTGACCCGTAAGTCCGAGAACGCGACCGTGACGCAGTGCCACACCGGCACCCGCGATCTGGGCATGCATCTGCGGCAGGCCGACATCATCGTGTCGGCGGCCGGGGTACGGCACATCATCAAGCCGGAGGACGTCAAGCCGGGGGCGGCCGTGCTCGACGTCGGCGTCAGCCGCGACGAGGACGGCAAGATCGCCGGCGACGTCCACCCGGGCGTCGCAGAGGTGGCAGGCTGGATCTCACCGAACCCGGGCGGCGTCGGCCCGATGACCCGCGCGCAGCTGCTGGTCAACGTCGTCGAGGCGGCCGAGCGTGCCGCCGTCGCCGCCGCGGGCTGACCGGGAAGGCTGAGCCCATGGGCGTACGCACGAACGACGAAGCGGGGGCGGACGATCGCGGTGCGGCCGCGCCGCTCGCAGAGGGCGCGGCGTCCGCTGCCGACGGGGCCACTGCATCGGCGGCGAAGGCCGAGCCGGACACGAGCACCGCGGACGCGGCCCCCGAGCCGCGGGCTGACGGCCGCGCGGCCCGTGACGCCGACGGCGTGACGGCCCCCGAGCCGGGGGCTGACGGCCGGGCCGCCCGTGACGACAACGGCGTGACCGCGCCCGAGCCGGGGCCCGAGGGCCGCACCGCCGGTAACGCCGATGGCCGCGCGGCCGGTGACGCCGACGGCGTGACCGCGCCCGAGCCGGGGCCCGAGGGCCACGCCGCCGGTAAGGCCGATGGCCGCGCGGCCCGTGACGCCGACGGCGTGACCGCGCCCGAGCCGCGGGCTGAGGGCCACACCTCCGGTATCGCCGACGGCCGCGCCGCTGCCGAATCTGCGGCCGCCACCGGCCCCGGCGGGCAGGACCGCCCCCACCACAAGCGCACCGCGCCCGACGTCGGGGCCGCCGTCGCCGCCGCGCTCGCCGCGGCCGTCCATCCCCGGCCCGGCCGCCCTGACGACGGCGACCGGAGCGGCATCGAGGCGCGTGCCGTGGATGCGGGGTACCCCGACACCTCGCAATCCGCCGCACCCGGCAAGGCCCCTTCGCGGCGGCCGCCATCCCTCACCCGCGACACCGCCAGGCCCGAAGGCGGCGGGCGGGCCGCTCCCGGCGGGGCTCCCGCGCCCGCGCGGCAGTGGCCCCTGCTCACAGTGCTCTCGCTCGCCGGGCTCGGCCTCGTGATCGTCGGCACCGACGGCTTCGCCGACGCCTTCCGGGTCGGCACCATCCTCATCGGCGTCGCCCTGCTCACCGGCGCAGTGCTGCGCCGGATGCTGCCCTCCGTGGGCATGCTCGCGGTGCGTTCCCGCTTCACCGACATGGTCACGTACGGAGTGCTCGGCATCCTGATCGTCCTGCTCGCGCTGGTGACGCAGCCGAAGCCGTGGCTGGACGTTCCGTTCCTGGAGGACGCCGTGCACTTCACCGTGCGTTAGCCCGCTTTGTCGCACCCTGTCGAGTATCTTGACGACGAGATACATCGACGAGTCCGAGACCACAACATCACTGACGTCGCTGACATCTCCGACCCCGCCGCAGCGTGAGAGGGATGTTCCACCTCATGGCCAAGATCAAGGTTGCCAACCCCGTCGTCGAGCTCGACGGCGACGAGATGACCCGCATCATCTGGTCCTTCATCAAGGACAAGCTGATCCAGCCGTACGTCGATGTCGAGCTGAAGTACTTCGACCTGGGTATCGAGCACCGCGACGCCACCAGCGACCAGGTGACCGTCGACGCCGCCAACGCCATCAAGAAGTACGGCGTCGGCGTCAAGTGCGCCACGATCACGCCCGACGAGGCGCGGGTCGAGGAGTTCAACCTCAAAGCGATGTACCGCTCGCCGAACGGCACCATCCGCAACATCCTCGGCGGCGTGATCTTCCGCGAGCCGATCATCATGGAGAACGTGCCGCGGCTCGTCCCGGGCTGGACCAAGCCGATCGTCGTCGGCCGTCACGCCTTCGGCGACCAGTACCGCGCCACCGATCTGAAGGTCCCCGGCCCGGGCACGCTCACCATGACCTTCACCCCGAAGGACGGCTCCGAGCCGATCGAGCTCGAGGTCCACGAGTTCCCGGGCGCCGGTGTCGCGCTCGCCATGTACAACCACGACGAGTCGATCCGCGACTTCGCGCGCGCCTCGTTCCGGTACGGCCTGGCCCGTGAGTACCCGGTCTACATGTCCACGAAGAACACGATCCTCAAGAAGTACGACGGTCGATTCAAGGACATCTTCCAGGAGATCTTCGACGCCGAGTTCAAGGCCGAGTTCGACGCCAAGGGCCTGACCTACGAGCACCGCCTGATCGACGACATGGTCGCTGCGGCGCTCAAGTGGGAGGGCGGTTACGTCTGGGCGTGCAAGAACTACGACGGCGACGTCCAGTCCGACATCGTCGCGCAGGGCTTCGGCTCGCTGGGCCTGATGACCTCGGTCCTGATGTCCCCCGACGGCAAGACCGTCGAGGCCGAGGCCGCGCACGGCACCGTCACCCGCCACTACCGCCAGCACCAGCAGGGCAAGGCGACATCGACCAACCCGATCGCGTCGATCTTCGCCTGGACCCGTGGTCTCGCCCACCGGGGAAAGCTGGACGACACCCCCGAGGTCACCGGCTTCGCGGAGACCCTGGAGCAGGTCTGCGTCGAGACCGTCGAGGCCGGCCAGATGACGAAGGACCTGGCACTGCTGATCTCCAAGGACGCGCCGTGGCTGACCACGGAGCAGTTCCTGGACGTGCTCGACGCCAACCTGCAGAAGAAGATGGCGTCCGCCTGATCGAGGCGTCCCCGCCTGAGGCGGCGCCGATCCGGTGCAAAGGGAACGGCGCCCGTCCTCTCCCCCGAGGGAGGACGGGCGCCGTCGTGTTTTCAAGAGTCATGGACGCGCCAAGCGCGAACAAGGGACGACAGGGGCCTGTGGCACGGAGGTGACCATTCCGCCACGCGGTGATCGTGCGCGACGGGCGGGGCGGCTGCGCGGCGGGGCGGGGCGCGCGACGGGGCGTGCAGTCCATCCCGAATGCTCCCGTGCACACCGATAACAGGAACTGACATCCTGGGCCTGCGCATCCCATTGGGTAGTCCGTTCGGGGGGAAAAGGGGACAAGGGGGGAAGTACATGCCTCGTTGGAAGGCACTGCCGGAGGAACTGGACCCGCAGGTCCGGGAGTTCGCCAGTCAGCTGCGCCGGCTTGTCGACCGCAGCCGGCTGAGCATCGCCGCCGTCGCGGACCGCACCGGATACAGCAAGACGTCGTGGGAGCGGTATCTGAACGGGCGGCTGCTCGCGCCCAGGGGCGCGATCGTCGCGCTGGCCGAGGTGACCGGGACGAACACAGGCCATCTGACCACCATGTGGGAGCTCGCGGAGCGCGCCTGGAGCCGTTCCGAGATGCGCCACGACATGACGATGGAAGCGATACGGATATCCCAGGCGCGGGCGGCGCTCGGGGAGTTCGGCCCGGCGCAGGCGGTTGCCCCGGGCGGCCGGACGGCCGCGTCCGCGGACCCCAGTGGCCCCAGCGGCCGGGATGCGAGCGGCCGGGACCCGAGCGGCTGGGACCTGAGCGGCTGGGACCCGAGCAGCCGGGAGCAGCCGCAGCGCCCTACCCCCTACGTGCCGACGCAGAGCGGTCCCGGCCACCCCGCTCCGCCGACCGCGCCGTTGAGCGCCGCACCCTCCCCCGACCACCAGGGAGACGGCAAGCGCAAAGTCACCATGTTCTTCGCCGGCCTCGTCGGCGCGCTGCTGGTGATCGCCGCCGCCGTGCTTCTGACCGACCTCGGCGGGGACGGCACGGACGGCAAGCCCGCTGCCAAGCCCCCGTCGGCAGCCCCGGCCACCAGCAGTCCGCAGTTGCCCGCGGGCGTGAAGTGCAGCGGCAAGGACTGCACGGGCAAGGACCCGGAAGGGATGGGCTGCGGCGGCGAGTTGGCCAAGACCGTCTCGTCCGCGACCGTCGGCAAGGCGTTCATCGAGGTCCGCTACAGCAAGACCTGCCAGGCGGCCTGGGCCCGTATCACCCGGGCGGTCCCCGGCGACGCAGTGCAGATCAGCGCGGCCGGCAAGGGTGCGCAGAACGAGCTGGTGAACGCGGACAACGACGCGTACACCCCGATGACCGCGGTGGCCGCGCCGGCCGAGGCCAAGGCCTGCGCGACGCTCAAGACGGGGGTCACCGGCTGCACCGGGCAGCAGTGAGCCGCGCCACAAGGGGGCGGGGGAGTACGGGGTCGCGGGTCCGATAGCCTGACGCTGGATGTCTCTTCACGTCAAGATTCAGAACGTCCGATCGAACGTCCGTTCAGATCGTCGTTCAAGACGTTCGGAGCGTACGTTCAAAAGCGTACGGAACCGGTGCGAAGAGCCGTCCAGCACCAGGGGCAGGGACCCCCACCGCCAGCTGTCTTACGGAGATCGCCATGACCCGCACTCCCGTCAACGTCACCGTGACCGGCGCGGCCGGCCAGATCGGCTACGCGCTGCTCTTCCGCATCGCCTCCGGCCACCTGCTCGGCGCGGATGTGCCGGTCAAGCTGCGCCTTCTTGAAATCCCGCAGGGCCTCAAGGCCGCCGAGGGCACCGCGATGGAGCTCGACGACTCTGCCTTCCCGCTGCTGCGCGGCATCGAGATCACCGACGACCCGAACGTCGCCTTCGACGGCGCGAACGTAGCCCTGCTCGTAGGCGCCCGTCCGCGGACCAAGGGCATGGAGCGCGGTGACCTCCTCTCCGCCAACGGCGGCATCTTCAAGCCGCAGGGCAAGGCCATCAACGACAACGCCGCGGACGACATCAAGGTCCTCGTCGTCGGAAACCCGGCCAACACCAACGCGCTGATCGCGCAGGCCGCGGCCCCGGACGTACCGGCCGAGCGCTTCACGGCGATGACCCGCCTCGACCACAACCGCGCGATCTCGCAGCTCGCCCGGAAGACCGGCGCCGCCGTCACCGACATCAAGCGCCTCACCATCTGGGGCAACCACTCGGCGACCCAGTACCCGGACATCTTCCACGCGGAGATCGCCGGCAAGAACGCCGCCGAGGTCGTCAACGACGAGACGTGGCTGGCCGACACCTTCATCCCGACCGTCGCCAAGCGCGGCGCCGCGATCATCGAGGCCCGTGGCGCGTCCTCGGCGGCGTCGGCCGCGAACGCCGCGCTCGACCACGTGTACACCTGGGTGAACGGCACCGCCGAGGGCGACTGGACCTCCATGGGTATTCCGTCGGACGGCTCGTACGGCGTGCCGCAGGGCCTGATCTCGTCCTTCCCGGTCACCACGAAGGACGGCAAGTACGAGATCGTCCAGGGCCTGGACATCAACGACTTCTCGCGTGCGCGGATCGACGCGTCGGTGAAGGAGCTGGAGGAGGAGCGCGCGGCGGTCCGCGAGCTCGGCCTCATCTGAGGGATCTGACCCCGACCGCCCCCGGCAGCCGACTGGCTGCCGGGGGCGGTTTCGTGATTCGCGGAACCCCGGGCAGGGTTCGCCGTCCGTCCCGCCGTCGTGAACCCGGTGACTGCAGTGCTGCTGTTCGTGGCACGCACCGCATTTCGTGAGACCGGAGTATGCCTGCCCCACCACGGCAGAGTGATACGGGCCACTTTGAGACAGTGAGGCGCATGCTTTCCGAACCCTTGGGCAGGCGACCCGTCCGCTGGCTATCACCAGCGTGGAACATATCGGGAACGGAAGGTCAAACGCGACGTGTCGGCACAACAGACCATCCACGTGGGCGGAGAGTGGCGCGCAGCCTCCTCCGGCGCCGCGCGCGAGATACTCGACCCCGCTGACGCGACCGTCATGGCCGTCGTTGCGGAGGGCGGAGTCGAGGACACCGACGCCGCGATCGCCGCCGCGCGAGCGGCATTCGATCAGGGGGAGTGGTCCCGCACGCCGGTGGCCGAGCGGGCCGCGCTGCTGCGGCGGGTCGCGGACCTGCTCCAGCGCAACCGCGAAGCGCTCGGGCTGCTGGAGAGCCGGGATGCCGGCAAGACCGTCGAGGAAGGCCGCGTCGACGTCGACTGCGTGAGTGACGCCTTCCGCTACTTCGCCGACCTCGTCATGAACGAGAGCGGCGGGCGAGTCGTCGACGCCGGGTCCGACGAGATACACAGCGTGGTGGTGCATGAACCCGTCGGGGTCTGCGCCCTGATCACGCCATGGAACTACCCGCTTCTGCAAGCGAGCTGGAAGATTGCCCCGGCGCTGGCCGCGGGCAATACTTTTGTGATCAAGCCGAGTGAGATCACGCCGCTGACGACTGTCGAGCTGATCCAGCTGCTCGGGGAGGCGGGGCTGCCCGCCGGTGTCGCGAACATCGTGACCGGCGCGGGCGACACGGTAGGGGCCAGGCTCGCCGAGCACCCCGACGTGGATCTCGTGTCCTTCACCGGCGGGCTCACCAGCGGTACGAAGGTGATGCGCGCCGCCGCCGACAGCGTCAAGAAGGTCGCCCTCGAACTCGGCGGCAAGAACCCCAATGTCGTCTTCGCCGATGCGTGTGAGAGCGACGAGGGCTTCGACACCGCTGTGGACCAGGCTCTCAACGCCGCCTTCATTCACAGCGGGCAGGTCTGCTCAGCTGGGTCGCGACTCATCATCGAGGAGTCGCTGCGCGAGCGCTTCGTAGGTGAACTCGCCCGCCGCGCCGAGAACATCCGCCTCGGCCGCGGCACCGACACCGGCGTGGAGTGCGGGCCCCTCGTATCGCAGCAGCAGCTCGCGAAGACCGAGGGATACGTCGCCTCCGCCCTGGCCGAGGGCGCGGTGCTGCGGGCCGGCGGGCGCAGGCCCGAAGGTGAGGGATACGAGGGGTACTTCTACCGGCCCACCGTCCTCGACCAGTGCCACCGCGGGATGCGCGTCGTACGCGAAGAGATCTTCGGACCCGTCCTGACCGTCGAGACGTTCCGTACGGAGGACGAGGCCGTCGCCCTCGCCAACGACACCGAGTACGGGCTGGCAGGCGCGGTGTGGACCGGCGATCCCGGGCGGGCGCGGCGCGTCGCCGGCCGGCTGCGGCACGGGACCGTCTGGATCAATGACTTCCACCCCTACCTCCCGCAGGCCGAGTGGGGCGGATTCGGGAAGAGCGGCATCGGGCGCGAGCTGGGACCCGCCGGACTCGCCGAGTACCGCGAGGCCAAGCACATCTACCAGAACCTCGCCCCCCGCCCCGTGCGCTGGTTCGCAGGCTGAGCAGGAGCAGGAGAACGAACACATGACTACGTACGACTATGTCGTCGTCGGGGGCGGCACCGCCGGATCGGTCATCGCTTCCCGGCTCACCGAGAACCCGGACGTCACCGTCGCCGTCATCGAAGGCGGGCCGAGCGACGTCGGCCGGGACGACGTGCTGACCCTGCGGCGCTGGATGGGGCTGCTCGGCGGCGAACTCGACTACGACTACCCCACCACCGAACAGCCGCGCGGCAACTCCCACATCCGGCACAGCCGTGCCCGGGTGCTCGGCGGCTGCTCGTCCCACAACACCCTCATCGCCTTCCGGCCGCTGCCGTCCGACTGGGACGAGTGGGCGGCCGCGGGGGCCGAAGGCTGGCACGCGGCCGCGATGGACCCGTACTTCGACCGGCTGCGGAACAACATCGTGCCGGTCGACGAGGCGGACCGTAACGCCATCGCCCGCGACTTCGTCGACGCCGCCCAGGCCGCGCTCGCGGTCCCGCGCGTCGAGGGCTTCAACAAGAAGCCGTTCCATGAGGGCGTCGGCTTCTTCGACCTCGCGTACCACCCGGAGAACAACAAGCGGTCCTCCGCCTCGGTCGCGTATCTCCACCCCTTCCTGGACCGGCCGAACCTCCACATCGCGCTGGAGACCTGGGCGTACAAGCTGGAGCTGGACGATCCCCTCACCGCAGGCAGGGGGAACCCCAGGGCGACAGGCGTGCACGTCCGTACGAAGGACGGCGAGGAGCTGCTCGTACAGGCACGGCGCGAAGTCCTCGTCTGCGCGGGCGCGGTGGACACGCCCCGGCTGCTGCTGCACTCCGGCATCGGGCCGCGCGCCGACCTGGAAGAGCTCGGCATTCCCGTCGTACACGATCTGCCGGGCGTCGGGGAGAACCTCCTGGACCACCCGGAGTCGGTGATCGTCTGGGAGACGCACGAGCCGATCCCCGAAAACTCCGCGATGGACAGCGACGCGGGCCTGTTCGTACGGCGCGATCCGGACGCCCAAGGGCCCGATCTGATGTTCCACTTCTACCAAATCCCGTTCACCGACAACCCGGAGCGCCTCGGCTACGAGCGGCCCGCGCACGGAGTGTCGATGACGCCGAACATCCCCAAGCCGCGCAGCCGTGGCCGCCTCTACCTGACCAGCGCGGATCCGGAAGTAAAGCCTGCGTTGGACTTCCGTTACTTCACGGACGAGGACGACTACGACGGCCGTACGCTCGTCGACGGGATCAAGCTCGCCCGTGAGATCGCGACCGCTCAGCCGCTGGCGGGCTGGCTGAAAAGGGAGGTATGCCCGGGGCCGGAGATCACCTCGGACGAGGAGATCGGCGAGTACGCGCGCAAGGTCGCGCACACCGTCTACCACCCCGCCGGAACCTGCCGAATGGGCGCCTGGGCAGATGAACGTGCCGTAGTGTCACCGGACTTGAAAATCCGTGGCCTCGACGGCATCCGCATTGCCGACGCGTCCGTCTTTCCGACGATGCCCGCCGTCAACCCGATGATCGGGGTCCTGATGGTGGGCGAGAAGTGCGCGGAGCTGCTGTCCGCGGCTTCCGAAGAGAGGGGCCTGGCCCGTTGAAGTCCGAGACCGAAACTCTTGACACTGCCCACAATGCAGTGGACGACGGTGCCGCACCGCCCGTCTTCTCCGTACGAAACCTGTGGAAGGTCTTCGGCCCGAAGGCCGACCGCGTTCCCGGCGACGCCGAACTTGGCGCGCTCACCCCGGCCGAGCTGCGTGAGCGCACCGGCTGCACGGCAGCCGTGCGCGATGTCTCCTTCGATGTGCGCAAGGGCGAGGTCTTCGTCGTCATGGGCCTGTCCGGCTCCGGCAAGTCGACGCTCGTACGCTGTCTGACCCGGCTCATCGAGCCGACGTCCGGGGCGATCGCCATCGACGGCGAGGACGTGCTCTCCATGGACACGGCGCGACTGCGCGAACTGCGCCGCCACCGTGCCTCCATGGTCTTCCAGCACTTCGGCCTGCTGCCGCACCGCTCGGTGATCGACAACGTCGCGTACGGACTCGAGATCCAGGGCCTGGGCAAGGCCGCGCGCCGCTCCCGGGCGGCGGAGGTCGTCGCGAAGGTCGGCCTGGAGGGCCTCGAGCACCGCAGGCCCGGCCAGTTGTCCGGTGGTCAGCAGCAGCGCGTCGGCCTTGCGCGGGCGCTCGCAGTCGACCCCGAAGTGATGCTCTTCGACGAGCCGTTCAGCGCGCTGGACCCGCTGATCCGCCGCGATATGCAGGAGGAGGTCATCAGGCTGCACCGCGAGGAGGGCCGCACGATGATCTTCATCACGCACGATCTGAGCGAGGCGCTGAAGCTGGGCGACCGTATCGCGCTGATGCGGGACGGCCGGATCGTGCAGCTGGGCACGCCGGAGGAGATCGTGGGCTCGCCCGCCGACGAGTATGTACGCGACTTCGTCCGCGACGTGCCGCGCGAGCAGGTGATGACGGTGCGTACGGCGATGCGCCCGGCCGTGGACGCGACCGAGACGGAATCGGGCGCGGCGATCGCCCCCGGCGCGACGGTCTTCGAGGCGATCGAGGCGGTGGCCCGCAGCGGCGGCCCGGCGCGTGTGATGCAGGACGGCCACTGCGTGGGGGTGGTCGACCATGTGGGGCTGCTGGCTGTGGTGGCCGGCGTGGACCGGGGCGCCGATACGGACGGGGCGACGGACAAGGCAGTCGTCGCATGACGGCCGTCGTCACCGCCCCCGCCAAGGAAGCGGCCGCACCCGAACCCGGGCTGCGCGCCCTGCTGCGCCACCGCGTCCACCGCAAGCTGCTGCTGCTCGGCGTCGCGGCGCTGGTGCTCATACCCGTCGGGGTCGCCCTGTGGGGCAGCGGCAGCTGGCCCGCTCAGCTGACCGTCGACGTGTCCGGGCCCCTCGACGACGCCAACAAATGGGTCGTCGACAACCGCGACACCCACCCCCTCTTCCTCTACTTCCTCCTCCACCTCTCCAACACCGCCACCGACGCGGTCGACGGCGTCTACCAGTTCCTGGACGCCATGGGCTGGCTGGGCGTACTCGCCGCCGGTGTGCTGTTCGCCTGGCGGGCCGCCGGGCTCGGACGGAGCGGGGTCAAGGTCGCGGCTACCGCCTTCGGCGCCTTCGCCGTGTGCGGACTGCTCGGGATGTGGGACGCCACGCTGCTGACCATTGCGCTGATGGTCGTCGCGGTCACCGTCGCCGCGCTGCTCGGCGTGCTGATCGGGCTCGCGGCCGGGCTGTCCCGCCGGGTCGACCGGGCGCTGCGCCCGGTGCTCGACACCATGCAGGTGCTGCCCGCGTTCGCGTATCTGCTGCCGTTCGTGCTGGTCTTCGGCACCGGCACGCCCGCCGCCCTGTTCTGCACGGTCATCTACGCCGCCCCGCCCATGGCCCGCCTCACGGCCCTGGGGCTGCGCGGCGCCGACCCCGCCGTGCTCGAAGCGTCCGCCTCACTCGGCGCGAGCGCATGGCAGCGGCTGCGGACGGCCCGGCTGCCGCTCGCCCGCAAGCAGATGCTCCTCGGCCTCAACCAGACGATCATGATGGCGCTCTCGATGGTCGTCATCGCTGCCCTGGTCGGAGCCGGCGGACTCGGCGAGGAGGTCTACTCGGCGCTCTCCACCGTCGACGTGGGCAAGGCCCTCGCCGCGGGCATCCCGATCGTGCTGATCGCCGTCTGGCTGGACCGTACGACCGCGGCGGCCGGCGACCGTATCGGCGAGAGCTCACCCGGCGGCGGGCTGCTGCACGGCCGCTCCGCCTGGGCGCTGGTGTTCGCAGGCGTCGTGGCCGCGGCCTTCGGCCGGCTGGCCATCGGCAAGGCGTGGCCGGAGGGCTGGACGTACGAAATCTCCACGCCCGTCAACAAGGCGCAGGAGTGGATCACCGAGAACCTCACCTTCACCGAGGCCTGGTCGCGCGAGTTCACGCTGTGGATCCTCAACCCCCTGCGTGACATGCTGATCTGGCTCCCTTGGTGGTCGGTGCTGCTGCTCGTCGCGGCACTCGCCTGGCTGGTCGGCACCTGGGCGACCGCCCTGACCGCAACGCTCTCGATGGCGGCGATCGGCGTACTCGGGGTCTGGGGCAAGTCCCTCGACACGCTCTCCCAGGTGCTCGCGGCCCTCGTGCTCACGCTGGCGCTCGGCGTCCTCGCGGGCATCCTGAGCGCGCGGGCCGGGCGTCTGGAGCGCTGGATGCGGCCGGTCCTGGACGCCATGCAGACGATGCCGCAGTTCGTGTATCTCATCCCGGTGGTCGCGCTGTTCGGCGTCACCCGGGCATCCGCGATCATCGCCGCCGTCGTGTACGCGCTGCCCGCTGTCGTACGCATCACCACCCAGGGCCTGCGCGAGGTCGACCCGGCCGCGCTCGAGGCATCCCGTTCGCTGGGCGCGTCGACCCGTCAGCAACTCCTCCAGGTCCAGTTGCCGCTGGCCCGCCCGGCACTGCAGCTCGCCGTCAACCAGGGCGTCGTGCTGGTGCTCGCGGTGGTCGTCGTCGGCGGCCTGGTCGGCGGCGGGGCGCTCGGCTACGACGTCGTGAAGGGCCTCTCTCGCGGCGAGATGGGCATCGGCATGACGGCCGGAGTCGCGATCGTCTGCCTCGGTCTCGTACTGGACCGGATCACCCAGCCCGCCACCCGCAAGACCGACTAAACCTTCCTTCCATTAACAGGAGCACCATGCGCACCCTTCGTACCACCACGGCTGTCATCAGCGCCCTCGGCATCCTCACCCTCAGCGCCTGCAGCGCCGCAGAGACCGGCAAGAAGGACGAGGCCGGCGGCGCCAAGACGGTGAAACTGACCGTCCCCTCCTGGGTCGGCGCCCAGGCCAATACAGCCGTCGCCGGCTACCTCCTGAAGAAGGAGCTGGGCTACACCGTCAAGACCCAGCAGATGGGCGAGGTCCTCGCCTGGGACGCGCTCTCCAAGGGCGACATAGACGCGATCATGGAGGACTGGGGTCACCCCAAGGAGGAGAAGCAGTACGTCACGACGAAGAAGACCGTCGTCAAGGGCGGCGACCTCGGCGTGACCGGGCACATCGGCTGGTACGTGCCGAAGTACTTCGCGGACGCGCACCCCGACGTCACGGACTACAAGAACCTCAACAAGTACGCCAAGGACTTCAAGACCGCGGAGAGCGGTGACAAGGGCGAGATCCTTGAGGGCTCCCCGGACTACGTCACCAACGACGACGCGATCATCAAGAACCTGAAGCTCAACCTCAAGACCAACTACTCGGGTTCCGAGGCCGCGCAGATCACCGCGATCAAGAAGTACGCGCAGGAGAAGAAGCCCTTCCTGACGTACTGGTGGACCCCGCAGTGGCTGAACGCCCAGATCGACATGGTCGAGGTCAAGCTGCCGGAGTACAAGGAGGGTTGTGACGCCGACCCGAAGGCTGTCGCCTGCGCGTACCCGAACACGCCGCTGCAGAAGTTCCTCAACGCGGACTTCGCCAAGAACGGCGGCGAGGCGGCGGAGTTCCTGAAGAACTTCAAGTGGACGACCGAGCAGCAGAACGAGGTCGCGCTGATGATCGCCGGCGAGAAGATGTCGCCGGAAGCCGCGGCCGAGAAGTGGGTCAAGGCCAACGAGGCGACGTGGAAGGCTTGGCTCCCGAAGAAGTAGCCTGCGGCTGCACCCGCACCTCTGAAGTACCTCAACTCGCTTGAGGAGTGCGGCCCTGAGGCCGAGGATCCGTACATGTTCTTCGGATCCGGCAAGCAGGAACTCTCCGTACTCGTACTGCGTGACGCGGACGGCATCGCCGATGCCGTCCGCGCCGCGTTGACGACGGCGCCGCCGGAGGAACGCCCCGGCCTGGAGCGCGCCGCCGCCCTCGTCGCCGAGGCCGCGGCAGCCACGGACGCGGAGCTGCGCGGCCGCTGGGTGCGGGAGCATCTGGCCGCGGCCGGCGTCGAAGGCCCGGCTGATTCCGTGACCGCGATCAAAGCCCTGCGCAAGGCGGAGCCGCGGCTGAGCCTTCTCGGGGCGGTGGGCCTGGCGAAGGACGCGGAGGCGACCCGGCCGGGGGCGGAGCCGACCGACCACGCCGGCTGAGGGGTGCCCCGGCCGAAGGAACGCCCTCGAATCCTGGACCGGGAGGCAGCTAGTTTCCGCGCAGGGTCTCGGCGGCCTTCCGTGCCGCCGCCACGGCCGTCTGCTGCAGGAAAGGCCCGAAGGTGATGCGGGTTGCGCCCAGGCGGCCCAGTTCGGCGACGGTCGGACCGCCCGGCAGCGGGGCGACGTTGATCGGGCCTTCGATCTCCTCGCGCAACAGAGGGAGTTGCCCCGGCGGTACGGCGAACGGGTAGACGCAGTCCGCGCCGGCCGCGACATACAGCCGTGCCCGGGCGATCGCCTCCGCCGGGTCTCTCACTCCGCGCAGGAACGAGTCGACGCGGGCATTGATGAACAGCCGGTCGCCCGCCTCCGCGCGGACCTCCGCCAGCCAGTCGGCGTGCCGTTGCGGGTCCTTGAGTGCCTTGGTCGCGGAGTCGGAGTCCTCCAGGTTGCAGCCGATCGCGCCGGTGTCGAGGATCCGGGCGACCAGCTCCTTCGGGGGCAGGCCGTAGCCCGCCTCGACATCGGCGGAGACCGGGAGGTCCACCGAGCGGGCGATACGGGTGACGGCCGCGAACATCTCGTCGGCGGGCGTCTGCCCGTCCTCGTACCCGAGAGCGGACGCGACACCGGCGCTCGGCGTCGCCAGCGCGGGGAAACCCGCCTCGGCGAAGGCACGGGCGCTCGCCGCGTCCCACGGGCCCGGGAGGACGAGGGGATCGCCGGGGGCGCGACCGTGGTGGAGGGAGCGGAAGGTTTCGACAGTCATCTCTGATGTCCCGTCAGTGCTGGTACTGGCCGGGCGTGTAGTGGCCGGGGACCATGCGGGTGCTCACGCCGAAGCGGTTCCAGGCGTTGATGACCGTGATCGCCGAGATCAGCTGGGCGAGCTCCGCCTCGTCGAAGTGCTTGGCGGCCCTCTCGTACACCTCGTCGGGCACAAAGCCGTCGGTGAGGACGGTGACGGCCTCCGTCAGCTCGATCGCCGCGATCTCCTTCCCGGTGTAGAAGTGCTGCGACTCCTCCCACGCGCTGAGCTGGATGAGCCGCTCCACCGACTCGCCCGCCGCGAGGGCGTCCTTGGTGTGCATGTCGAGGCAGAAGGCGCAGTGGTTGACCTGCGAGGCGCGGATCTTGACCAGTCCGAGGAGGGTCGGGTCGAGGCCCTGGCTGGCGGCCGCGTCCAGCTTGACCATGGCCTTGTAGACCTCGGGAGCGAGCTTCGCCCAGGGGAGGCGGGGGTTGTGCTCGGGGGCGTATGCCTCGTTCGCATCCGGCTTCTCGTTCGCGTCCCGCTTCTCGTTCGTCGTCATGGGTACGACCGTATGTGAGTGGTGGCGCACGAGTATGGTCCATTCCCATGACGGATCCCTGGGCCACTTTTGGTGCCGACCTCCATCTGGAACTGCGCGGTTCCGGCCTGCGCACGGGACTGATGGACGCCCTGCGGGAGGCCGTGCGCGGCGGGCGGCTGGCCCCCGGGACGCGGCTGCCGTCCTCGCGTTCGCTCGCCGCCGACCTGGGGATCGCCCGCAATACGGTCGCCGACGCGTACGCCGAGCTCGTCGCGGAGGGATGGCTCACCGCGCAGCAGGGCTCGGGTACGCGGGTCGCCCGGCGGGCCGCGCCGAGGAAAGCGGCGACGGGTTCGGTCAAGGCGACGCCGGCCCGGCGCGGCCCCCAGTACAGCCTGCTGGCCGGCAGCCCCGACCTCGCGTCCTTCCCGCGCGCGCAGTGGCTCAAGGCGGCCCGCCGGGCGCTGACCGCCGCGCCGCACGAGGCATTCGGATACGGCGATCCGCGCGGGCGCATCGAGCTGCGTACCGTGCTGGCCGACTATCTGGCGCGGGCGCGGGGCGTCTATGCGGCCCCCGAGCGGATCGTGATCTGTTCCGGCTTTGTGCACGGGCTGACGCTGCTGGGGAAGATGCTGAGGCGGCGGCGGGTGCGCGAGGTGGCCGTCGAGTCGTACGGCCTCGATGTGCACTGGAACCTGCTGACCGAGGCAGGGATGCGGACCCCGGCCCTGCCCTTCGACGAACTCGGCTCGCAGACAGGCGAGTTGGGGGCCCTGCGCGGCGTGGGCGCTGTGCTGCTGACGCCCGCGCACCAGTTTCCGATGGGGGCCGCGCTGCATCCCGACCGGCGCGCGGCCGCCGTCGACTGGGCCCGCGGGACGGGCGGGCTGATCCTGGAGGACGACTACGACGGGGAGTTCCGCTACGACCGCCAGCCGGTGGGCGCGCTCCAGGGCCTCGACCCGGACCGGGTGGTCTATCTGGGCACGGCGAGCAAGTCGCTGGCGCCGGGGCTGCGGCTCGGCTGGATGGTGCTGCCCGAGGACCTCGTGGGCCAGGCGCTCGAGGCGAAGGGCTCAGTCGACTGGGTGTCGAGCGCGCTGGACCAGCTGACGCTCGCGGAGTTCATCGCGTCGGGCGCGTACGACCGTCATGTACGGGGGATGCGGCTGCGCTACCGCCGACGGCGTGACCAACTGGTGCGGGAGCTGGCGGAGCGCGCGCCGGAGATCCGGGTCAGCGGGATCGCGGCGGGACTGCACGCGGTGCTCGAACTCCCGCCCGGCACCGAGCACTCCGTGATCCAGGCGGCGGCGTGGCACGGCCTGGCTGTGGTGGGGGTCTCGCGGTTCCGGCACAAGGACGCGCCGCGCGGGAGGGACGCGCTGGTGGTGGGGTATGCGACGCCCGCGGACAGCAGCTGGGCGGGGGCGCTGGACGCGCTCTGCCGGGCGCTGCCGTGAGCCTGCGGCGGCTTGCCCGGGGGCGGGTCTGGGGGCAAGCCCCCAGACCCCCGAGCGCCCTTCGGGCGTTGTCCTCAATCGCCGGACGGGCTCCGGGTGGGGAACAGCCCCGCTCAGGGAGCCGCACCTTCGGGCACCTCAGACGCCGCGGGCGGCTCGCCGAACCGGGCCAGTGCCAGCGCACCCGCCACCGCCACCGCGAAGCCCGCCACAGCGAGCCACGCCAGGCCCTCGCGGGTCCGGTCGCCCAGCCACACCACGCCCACCAGCGCCGGGCCGATCGTCTCGCCGAGCACCAATCCCGCCGTGGCCGTCGTCACCGAGCCACGCTGAAGGGCGGAGGTGAGCAGCAGGAACGCCGCACCGCCGCCGAGCAGCAGCGCATACAACGCCGGGTTGGCCAGCACATCGGGCAGCGCGACCGAGTCGATCAGCCGGACCGAGACCTCGACCACGCCGAAGCCGAAGCCCGCGCCGAGGCCCAGCACCAGGGCGCGCGGTTTGTCGGGGAGGCGGCCCGCGGCCGCGCCGACGATCAGGACGGCGAGCGCGACGCCGAGCATGGCCCAGCGCAGGGCGGTGGATCCGGCGCGGTCGCCCTCCGCGCCCGAGGCGAGGCCCAGCATCGCGAGCCCCGCGCAGACCACTGCAACCGCGCCCCACTCCGTCCCGCTCAGGCGGACAGGGAGCAGGCGCGAGGCGACCACGGCGGTCACCGCGAGGCTGGCGGCGAGCGCCGCGCCGACCGCGTAGATCGGGATGGAGCGCAGGGCGACGATCTGGAGGACGAAACCGAGGCCGTCCAGGGCGAGTCCGGCGGCATAACGCCACTGCCGCAGCGCGCGGAGCAGCAGCGCCGGGTCGACGCCGGAGCCGGTGCCCGGCTGCACGGCGCGGGCGGCGACGGCCTGGAGGACGGAGGCCGTGCCGTAGCAGACCGCGGAACCGAGCGCACAGATCATCCCAATGAGCACAAAGCGACTGTAGATGAGGCGGGTTGGCGGACCGGGTTTACGAGCGCGCGAGGCGGCCCTCTAGTCTGACCGGCGGCTCACAGGCCGGGCAGTCGCCTGGCAATGGCTTGATTCGAACGGGGGCGACCGACTGATGGCGCTACGCAGGCTGAGGTCGAGCACGGTTGTGCTCGGCGGCATGGGGGTGCTCGCCGCGACGCTCACGGCGTGCGGCTCCGAGCCGGACGAGCGGTGTGTCGACCCGGTGACCTATGAAGTGCTGCCGGACTACGAGTGCGACGGCGACGGGAACGGGAACGGGAACGGCAGCAGCGCCAGGTACTACTACGGCGGCAGGGTCAGCGGCGGCCGGGTCGACGGCGGCAGCTTCGACAGGACCGCCGTCGACAGTGGGGGCTTCGGCGGCTCCAGCTCCGGCGGCGGCTGAGTACGGGGCGCACACAGCATGAAGCGTCACGTCATCGAGCCCCGCCCCGGCTGGCAGCAGATCGTCGAGGAACAGGGCCTCATCTACCCGCTGACCCGCTACCCGGACGGCTCGCTGCGCCCGTACTGGGACGAGAGCGCGTACTACGAATTCTCGCTGCCCGAAATCGAGGCGCTGGAAGAGGTCGTCGAGGAACTGCACGCCATGTGCCTGGCCGCGGCTGCGCACATCGTCGAGCACAACCGCTTCGCCGACCTCGGCATCACCGACCGGCGGCTGGCCGGACGGGTGGCCGAGTCCTGGCGGCGCAGGGAGGAACTCCCTTCTCTCTACGGGCGGTTCGACCTCCGCTACGACGGCACCGGCCCGGCCGCAATGCTGGAGTACAACGCCGATACGCCCACCTCCCTGGTGGAGGCCGCCAGCCCGCAGTGGTTCTGGATGGAGGATCGTTTCCCCGGCGCGGACCAGTGGAACTCCCTCCACGAACGCCTCATCGATGCCTGGAAGCGGCAGGCCCCGCTGCTGCCGCCGGGGCCGCTGCACTTCGTTCACTCCGACGGGGACGAGCTGGGCGAGGACCTGATGACCGTCGCGTATCTGCGCGAAACGGCCCAGCAGGCGGGTATCGCCACCGAGGCGCTCTCGGTGGAACGCATCGGCTGGGACCGGCTTTCCGGACGCTTCGTGGACGACCGGCTGCGATTCATACGCAGCTGCTTCAAGCTCTATCCGTGGGAGTGGCTGGTCACCGACCGCTTCGGGCCGCACGTCGTCGACACCCTGGACAACGGTGGCGGCACCGGCACGACCTGCTGGATCGAGCCCGCCTGGAAGATGCTGCTCTCCAACAAGGCGCTGCTGGCGATCCTCTGGGAGCTGAACCCGGGCCACCCGAATCTGCTCCCCGCCTATCTCGACGGCCCGCGCGAACTCGCCGCCGAGCGAGGCTATGTCGCCAAGCCCCTGCTCGGCCGCGAGGGCGCGGGTGTCACGGTCCACGAGCCGGGCGCCGGTCCCGTATTGCGTGAAGAGGCGTGCTGCTACCAGGAGTTGGCCCCGCTGCCCGACTTCGACGGCAACCGCGTGGTGCTCGGCGCCTGGGTCGTCGAAGGCGAGGCGGCGGGGCTCGGCATCCGGGAATCGGCGGGGCTGGTCACGGACGAGTACGCCCGTTTCCTGCCCCACGTCATCCTCTGACTGGCGGCGAACCGGGGTGACCGGCGGCGAACCGGGGTGACCCGGCGGCGGTCCGGGAGCGCGATCTACGCGCCCAGGACTGCCCTCAGCTGGTCCAGGCCCCAGTCCAGATCCTCCTTGCTGATCACTAGCGGCGGGGCGATCCGGATGGTGGAACCGTGGGTGTCCTTGACCAGGACCCCGCGGTCCATCAGCTTCTCCGAGATCTCCCGGCCGGTGCCGTGGCTCGGCGCGATGTCGACTCCCGCCCACAGCCCGCGCCCGCGTACCGTCTCCACCGCGCCGCCGCCGGTCAGCAGGCCCAGTTCGTGGTGGAGGTGCTCACCCAACTCGGTGGCGCGCTGCTGGAACTCGCCGGTGCGCAGCATCGCGATGACCTCCAGGGCGACCGCGCACGCGAGCGGATTGCCGCCGAACGTCGAGCCGTGCTCACCGGGACGGTAGACGCCGAGCACCGCATTGGAGGAGACGATCGCCGACACCGGAACGACGCCGCCGCCCAGCGCCTTGCCCAGCACATACATGTCCGGCACGACGCCCTCGTGCTCGCAGGCGAAGGTCTTCCCGGTCCGCCCGAGGCCCGACTGGATCTCGTCCGCGATGAAGAGGACGTTCCGCTCGCGGGTCATCTGCCGTACGCCAGCCAGATACCCGGCCGGCGGCACCAGCACCCCGGCCTCGCCCTGGATCGGCTCCAGCAGCACGGCCACGGTGTTCTCGGTGAGTGCGGCGTCCATCGCGGTCAGGTCCCCGTACGGAACGATCTCGAAGCCCGGGGTGTACGGACCGAAGTCCGCCCGCGCCTCCTGGTCCGTGGAGAAGCTGATCACTGTCGTCGTACGGCCGTGGAAGTTGTTGGCCGCGACGACGATCTTCGCCATGTTGTCCGGGACGCCCTTGACCCGGTAACCCCATTTCCGGGCGGTCTTCACGGCGGTCTCGACCGCCTCCGCCCCGGTGTTCATCGGCAGCACCATCTCCATGCCGCACAACTCGGCGAGCTGTGTACAGAAGTCGGCGAACCGGTCGTGGTGGAACGCGCGGGAGGTGAGGGTGACTCTCTCCAGCTGCGCCTTGGCGGCGTCGATCAGCCGGCGGTTTCCGTGGCCGAAATTGAGCGCCGAGTACCCGGCGAGCATGTCGAGGTAGCGACGCCCCTCGACATCGGTCATCCACGCGCCGTCGGCCGAGGCGACGACGACGGGGAGCGGGTGGTAGTTGTGCGCGCTGTGCGCCTCCGCGGAGGCAATGGCACTCTCCGTTGCAGACACGGGATCTCCGTTCAAGTAGAGACAAGGCATCCGGCTGGGGCGGGGTCGTGCCCCTGTTTCTATCGTCGCTCGGATGGTGGACGAAGAAACCTTGCTGTGGGGCGTGGCCGCTAGGCTGGACACTACGCACGGCGACTGGCGTACGGGGAAGTGACCCCGAGGGAACCGCGCGCGGAAGATCACACGAGGTGCCGCCCGCCTGGGCACCCCGGGACCCGTCCCGTGTGGTGCCGCTCGCCCTCTGCCTTGGGCGGGAGGACCCCCGAGTTGCACCCCGGGACACGTCCCGTGTGGTGCGGCCCGCGCCCTCCGCCTCCGGCGGGGGATGCCGAGCCGTACCCCGGGACCACGACCGAGCAACGGATCGCCCCGGAGGACACTATGACTCTTCCCCCGCAGCACCCCGCACTCTTTGCCGCCGACCCCGAACTGGCGGCCCTCATCGGCGCCGAGGAACAGCTTCAGGCCGACACGCTTCGGCTGATTCCCAGCGAGAACTACGTCTCCAGGGCCGTCCTGGAAGCCTCCGGCACCGTGCTGCAGAACAAGTACAGCGAGGGCTACGCAGGCCGCCGCTACTACGAGGGCCAGCAGAACATCGACCAGATCGAGCGGCTCGCCATCGCCCGCGCCAAGGCCCTCTTCGGCGTCGAGCACGCCAATGTCCAGCCCTACTCCGGCTCCCCGGCCAACCTCGCCGTCTATCTCGCCTTCGCTGAACCCGGCGACACCGTGATGGGCATGGCCCTGCCGATGGGCGGCCACCTCACCCACGGCTGGGGCGTCTCCGCCACCGGCAAGTGGTTCCGCGGCGTCCAGTACGGCGTACGCCAGGACACCGGCCTCATCGACTTCGACGAGGTGCGCGAACTCGCCCTCAAGGAGCGGCCGAAGATCATCTTCTGTGGCGGCACCGCGCTGCCCCGCACCATCGACTTCCCGGCCTTCGCGGAGATCGCCCGCGAGTCCGGCGCCGTCCTGGTCGCCGATGTCGCGCACATCGCCGGCCTGATCGCGGGCGGCGCGCACCCCTCGCCGGTGCCGCACGCGGACGTGATCTCCACGACCACCCACAAGACCCTGCGCGGGCCGCGCGGCGCGATGCTGATGTCCCGCGAGGAGCACGCCAAGGCCATCGACAAGGCGGTGTTCCCCGGCCTCCAGGGCGGCCCGCACAACCAGACCACGGCCGCCATCGCGGTCGCCCTGCACGAGGCGTCCCAGCCCTCCTTCCGCACCTACGCCCAGTCGGTCGTCGCCAACGCCAAGGCGCTCGCCGACGAGCTCCTCGCCCGCGGCTTCGACCTTGTCTCCGGCGGCACCGACAACCACCTGATCCTGATGGATCTCACCCCCAAGGACGTGCCCGGCAAGGTGGCGGCCAAGGCCCTCGACCGGGCCGGGATCGTCGTCAACTACAACACCGTCCCCTACGACCCGAGGAAGCCCTTCGACCCCTCGGGCGTCCGCATCGGCACCCCCTCCCTCACCTCCCGCGGCCTCGGTACTGAGCACATGGCCGCCGTCGCAGCCTGGATCGACCGGGGCGTGACCGCGGCCGGCGCGGGCGACGAGGACGCGCTGGCCGCGATTCGCGCCGAGGTCGCCGAGCTGATGGCCACGTACCCCGCGCCCGGGCTGACCGCCTAGTGCGGTGACCGGTGACCGGTGGCCGATGACCACGATGGCTGACCTGGTCCGGCCGGCAGCGGTCTGACCCGCAGGTCCGTCCTCCGTCGCCGGACAGGCTAGAAATCCAGCCCGTCCGGCGACGGAGAACAAGCGTTCGCGTGAAACAGGCCCTTCCGCCTAGCCGTCCAGCAGCTGCTGGCGCGGTCCCGGCTCCGGTGTGCCGCCGCCCCGCCCGAACGGCGGGCGGGGCAGCCGTGAGGCCAGCGGCCGCAGCACCAGGGTCAGCGCCGCCCCGGCCGCCAGCCCGGGTATCGCCCACCACCAGCCGGTGGTGGTGTCGGACGCAGGCGCGGCGGCAGGTGCTGTCGCGGGCTCAGCCTCGTTCTGGCTCTGCCCCTGGGCCTGCTCCTGGGCCTGCCCGTCGTCCTGGACGGGCGGGTACTCCGCCACCCCGGCCCCGCCGGACGTCTTCTTGTCCATCAGGCCCAGCTTCTTGAAGAGTCCGCTCAGCTTCGCGGGCTGCCGCGCCTGGTGCCAGGAGCCCGTCTGCGACTCCATTTCCCTCGCCGTGTGTATCCAGACGACGCCCGCCCGATCGCTCGGATACACCTGGTCCACGCGCCACGGCTGAACGTCATGGACCATCCAGGTCACATTGATCTGCCGGGCCTCAACCGCCATGTCCAGCGACCGCGGCCGCTCCGTCCGTCCCTCGGCCGGAGCGTCGCCCAGCAGCGTCAGCAGGGTCGTGTAGTCCTTGTCGGAGTAGTAGAGAGAGGCGGTCGCGCCGCTCTCCGGAGAGGTCATCAGCACACTGGTCGGCCCTCCGGCCACCGCGCCCGGGGCCAGGGCCCACGTCAACGCGAGCACCGTCACCAGTGCGGCAAGTCGACCCAGCAGCCGCATACTTCGCCGTCGCATACTTCCCCCAGCCGACGTCCGGTACGGCCCGTCCGTACCGCGTCACCTCTGGTACACCGCCCGCCCTCTTCAGGTTCCACCCCGCCCGCGCCCAGTTTCAGCGCGTTGATTCCGCGATCTCCTTCGCGCGCGGCAACTGAGCCACACCCTCCAGCCGCAGCGTCGTCCGTTCGTCCGCCGCCATCCACAGCAGCGTCGGGCCCGCCGTCCGCTCGGACTGCGTCCACGCCTCGCCGCGGGCGTCGGTCATGCCGAACCGCAGCAGATGCGGCTCGGCGAACCACAGCCCCGTCCCGCCGCTCAGCGTCACCCACTCCGGGATGAGCCGCGCCTGCTTGGCGAAGCCGAGGTCCAGCCTCGCCGGGAACTGGTCCAGCCGGATCGTCCGCCCCCGCTCGCTCCAGCACAGGCTCACCACCGACCGGCCCGCGGGCCCCTCGGTCACCGAGACCGCGTCCGGGTCGCCCAGCCCGCCCGGCACCCGCGCCCGGAATCCCGCGCGCCGCTCCGCCTCGGCCAGCGGCACCGGCGCGTGGCACCACGGCGGCTGGGTCCCCGGCCGCGGCGGCATCGTGGGGTCGTACCGCACCTCGACCCCGCCGAACCCGAACCAGTCGGCCACCGCCGCCCGCACCGGAGGCGTGAGCACCAGCACGACCAGGACCCCGGACAGGGCGACCGTCAGTGCGCGCCATCGCCGGCGCGTCCACCGCCTGAACCGCTCGGCCCGCCGCGGCACAGCGGGCGGGGGCACCGCCTCGGCGAGGAGCTGGGCCAGCACCCGCTCGGCCATCGTCTCGCCGTCGACGTCCGGAATCGTGATCCCGCGCCCCAGCCCGCGCAGCTCCTGGCGCAAGGCCTCGTGCGGATCCTCACCGTGCAGCGCCCCAGCCAGTGCCTCGTGCGGCTCCTCGTCACTCATGCTCCTCACCTCCCTTCCCAGGAATGAGCTGTCCCAGCTTCGCCAGCGCGCGGTTCAGCCGGGACTTCACCGTGCCGCGAGGCCAGCCCAGCGCCTCGGCCGTCTCCGCCTCGTCCATCTCGAGCAGATAGCGGTAGGTGACGACCTGCCGCTGCTCCTCGCTCAGCTCCTCCAGCGCCGCCAGCAGCACCGTCCGCCGCTCCTGGGCCAGGGCCGCCACCGCCGGGTCCGCCGACTCCGGTATCAGCGGCTCGGAGCCGGTCAGGAGTGCCTCCCGTCCGGCGAGCGCCCGCAGCCGCACAGCCGAGCGCACTGTGTTCCTCGTCTCATTGACCACGATCCGCAACAGCCAGGGACGGAACGCGGCACCGTCCCGAAACCGCCCCAGCGCCTGGTACGCCTTGAGGAAGGCGCTCTGCACCACGTCCTCCGCGTCCGCACCGGCCCCGAAGGCCACGGCCGCCCGCAGCGCGACATGCGTGTGGGCGCGCACCAGCTCCGCGTACGCCTCCGGCTCTCCGGCGCGCACCCGCGCGATCACCGCGGCGTCGTCGACGATGCGGCCCCCCTCCGGACCCGCTTCCAGGGTCCCCTCCCGCGTCCTCACACCTTTCATACACCGGCGGCCGGGGATCGGTTCCACACCTGAGAGAATGATGAACATGGCCTCAGACCGACCCCGCGCGCTCTCCGGTATCCAGCCCACCGCAGGCTCGTTCCACCTCGGGAACTACCTCGGCGCGATCCGCCAGTACGTGGCGCTGCAAGAGACCCACGACGCGTTCTACATGGTCGTGGACCTGCACGCGATCACCGTGCCGCAGGATCCGGCCGAGCTGCGTGCCAACACCCGGCTCGCCGCCGCCCAGCTGCTCGCCGCCGGTCTCGACCCCGAGCGCTGCACCCTCTTCATCCAGAGCCACGTCCCCGAGCACGCGCAGCTCGGCTGGATCATGAACTGCCTCACCGGCTTCGGCGAGGCCTCCCGGATGACGCAGTTCAAGGACAAGTCCGCCAAGCAGGGCACCGACCGCGCCACCGTCGGGCTCTTCACGTATCCGATCCTGCAGGTCGCGGACATCCTGCTCTACCAGGCCAACGCCGTCCCCGTCGGCGAGGACCAGCGCCAGCACATCGAGCTCACCCGTGATCTCGCCGAGCGCTTCAACACCCGCTTCGGCGACACCTTCACCGTCCCGGCGCCGCACATCGTCAAGGAGGTCGCGAAGATCTACGACCTCCAGGACCCGTCGATCAAGATGAGCAAGTCGGCCTCCACGCCGAAGGGCCTGATCAATCTGCTCGACGAGCCCAAGGCGACCGCCAAGAAGGTCAAGAGCGCCGTCACCGACGCCGAAACCGTGATCCGCTTCGACCCCGTCGAGAAGCCCGGCGTCTCCAACCTCCTCACCATCCACTCCACCCTCACCGGCAAGACGATCGCCGAGCTCGAGGCGGAGTACGAGGGCAAGATGTACGGCGCGCTGAAGACCGACCTGGCCGACATCATGGTGGAATTCGTCACTCCGTTCCGCACCCGTACGCAGGAATACCTGGACGATCCGGAGACGCTGGACTCGATCCTGGCCAAGGGCGCGGAGAAGGCCCGGGCGGTCGCCGCCGAGACGCTGGCCGCCGCATACGACAAGGTGGGCTTCCTGCCCGCGAAGCACTGAGTCCGTTCTGAGAGGGACTGAGAGTCCCTTCTGAGAGGGACTGAGAAGGACAGAAGAACCGAGTCCGTGATGCATCGGCACCGAATCATCACCGTGTCCAAGGGCTCTGGCCACACACGTGGTGCAGCCGCCACACTGGCGGCTGCACACCTAGCTACCGAGGACTGAGGAGAACGACGTGGGGACCGTAACGCTCGGCGTTTCGATCGCGGTCCCGGAGCCCTATGGCAGCCTGCTCCAGGAGCGGCGCGCGGGCTTCGGGGATCCCGCCGCGCACGGAATCCCCACGCACGTCACCCTGCTCCCGCCCACCGAGGTCGGCGCCGAGGCTCTGCCCGCGATCGAGACGCATCTCGCCGCGGTCGCGGCGGCCGGCCGGCCCTTCCCGATGCGGCTCTCCGGCACCGGGACCTTCCGCCCGCTCTCGCCCGTCGTCTTCGTCCAGGTCGTCGAGGGCGCGGCGGCCTGCTCCTGGCTGCAGAAGCGGGTGCGGGACGCGTCCGGGCCGCTCGTGCGTGAGCTGCAGTTCCCGTACCACCCGCATGTGACCGTTGCGCACGGCATCGCCGAGGAGGCGATGGACCGGGCGTACGAAGAGCTGTCCGAGTACGAGGCAGCCTGGACCTGTGCCGCCTTCGCGCTGTACGAGCAGGGCGCGGACGGCGTGTGGCGCAAGCTCCACGAGTACGCCTTCGGCGGCGGCATCACGGCTGTTCCCGCCCAGGGATCCCCGGTCGACGAGCCTGCCACCACCCTCTGACCGCCACCACCCCTGACCCCCGGTCCGGGACCGTCAGAGCGGCAGTCTGCGGAACAGCGGTCGCGGCACATGCCGCAGCGCCGACATCACCACGCGCAGTGCCCCCGGCACCCATACCGTCTCTGACCTGCGTCGCAGCCCCAGTTCGACGGCCGTGGCGACCGCTTCTGGCGTAGTGGCGAGCGGTGCCTGAGGGCGCCCCGCCGTCATCTTCGTAACGACGAACCCTGGGCGTACGACCATCACGTGCACGCCGGTCCCGTGCAGCGCGTCGCCCAGACCCTGGGCGAAGGCGTCCAGGCCCGCCTTGCTGGAGCCGTAGATGAAGTTGGCGCGGCGGGCGCGTTCGCCGGCGACCGAGGAGAGCACCACCAGCGAGCCGTGCCCCTGGCCCTGCAGTGCGCCGGCGCACACCAGACCGGCCGAGACCGCGCCCGTGTAGTTGGTCTGCGCGACCCGGACCGCGGCGGGCGGATCGGCCTCGTCGGTCGCCTGGTCGCCGAGGACGCCGAAGGCGAGCAGCACCATGTCGATGTCGCCCTCCGCGAAGACCTTGCTCAGCACCTCCTCGTGCGAGGCGCAGTCCAGGGCGTCGAAGGCGACGGTGCGGACGTCGGCCCCGAGCCTGCGGAGCTCGGCGGCGGCGCCGTCGAGGCCGGGGAGGGACGGCCCGCCAGCCAGACCGTGCGGGTGCGGCGTGCGATCAGCCGACGGGCGGTGGCCATGCCGATCTCCGACGTGCCGCCGAGGACGAGCAGGGACTGAGGGCTGCCGAAGGCGTCCTTCATCGGTCGGTTCTCCTGGAAAGTCGGATGGCTGGAAAGTCAGTGGCTGGAGAGGTCATGTCGAGCACGGCTCCGCCCGCGTTCTGCGCCGCGTCGCCGTACGCCCGCCCGAGCCCGCGCGCGATGCCGCCGCGCGCGCCCACTCCCGTACCGCTGCTGCGGCCTCCTCGTGGGTACGAGGACGCAGCAGACGGGCCGTCGTCGGAGCCGTCCGGCCCCATCCGGTTACGGACACGAACTCAGGACCGGCGTCAGCACCAGCACTGGCACCAGCACTGCCACGTGCGTCGCTGATGAGGGTGTCGGCAGCCATGACCGTGACCGTATCGCCACCTATGCCCGCATTTTGCGGTACTCCGGGGACTCGCCGAAATGGGTGATTAAACGAGTGTCATCTAAGAATGACGGCGAAAGTCCGCCGGTCGCCAAGAAGAGTCGCCCCTGACTCATGAGAAGGGGTGGCAGATGAGATACGTCGACTGTGCCGCCGCCGACCGGCGGCTGCTGGCGGCGATGCGCGACTGCGGCAGTCAGCCGCGGATCGCCGCGGCCGCCCGCGCGCTCTCCCTCAGCGGCGAGCACGGCGCACTCTGGATCGCCACCGGGCTCGTCGGCATGGCGATCGACCGTGAGCGGCGCGGCGCCTGGCTGCGCGCCACCGCCCTCGTGGGCGCGGCGCATCTGGCGAGCATGGGCGTCAAGCGGGCGGTACGCCGCCCCCGCCCCCGACTCCCGCACGGCGAGCCCCTCGTCCGCACCGCGAGCCGCCACTCCTTCCCCAGCTCACACGCCACGGCGGCGGGCGCGGCCGCCGTGGCCTTCGGCGCGCTGCGCCCGGCCGGCCGTCGTCTCGCACCGCCCCTGGCCGCCGCGATGTGCGTGTCCCGTCTCGTCGTCGGCGTCCACTACCCGACGGACATCGCGGCCGGTGCCGTACTCGGCGGTCTGACCGCGGGCATGGGCGCGGCCTGGATGACACGCCCCCTGGCTCCGTTGGCAGCGGGAGGCGGACGGGATGGCTGAGCGCGGCTCCGCGCTGATCGAGCGGCCGGGCGACCAGGCGCTGCTGTCCCGGCGGCAGCTGTCGGTGATCGCGTTCATCCTGACGGTGCTGCGGTGCCGCGGTACGCGGTGTTCGCGGACCGGGGCGCGGCCGGCGCACCCGAGGACGTGGTGCTGCGCGACCCGGCCTTCGCCGTCAACGGCCTGATGTGGGCGGCGATGTACGGACCGGCGGTCGCCGATCTGTGAGCGGTCTGCGGCCGGGGGGCCGCGTGCGGCCCGCGCCGGGGCGGGCAGCGGCGGCGCGCCTCCCGTGGCCCGAGTTCCTCGCCGCCTGCCTGCGATTCTGCGGCACCCTGACGCTGGTATCCGGTGCGGGGGGTACGCGTACGACATGGAATGGCTGACCAAGCTCCCCGTCATCGGCCCGCTCGTCGCCCGGCTGATGACGACTCACGCCTGGCGTTCCTACGAGACGCTCGACCGGGTGCACTGGTCCCGGCTCGCCGCCGCGATCACCTTCATCAGCTTTCTCGCCCTCTTCCCGCTGATCACCGTCGCCGTGGCGGCCGGCGCCGCACTGCTCGACAAGGACCAGCTGAAGAAGCTCGAGGACACGATCGCCGAGCAGGTGCCCGGCATCTCCGACCAGCTCGACATCAACTCCCTGGTCGCCAACGCGGGTACGGTCGGGCTCGTCGCGGGCGCGCTGCTGCTCTTCACCGGCATCGGCTGGGTCGGCTCGATAAGGGACTGCCTGCGCGCCGTCTGGGGGCTGGACGACGAGGACGAGGGCAACCCGGTCCTGCGCAAGCTCAAGGACGGGGTCGTACTGCTCGGGCTCGGCGTGACCGTGCTCGTCTCGCTCGCCGCTTCCGCATTCGGCTCCACCGCCCTCGGCTGGAGCGCCGACCGCCTCGGCATCGACGAGGGCGGAGCCAGTGGCGTACTGCTTCAGGTCGCGGCAATCGCGATCGCCGTACTGGCCGACTTCCTGCTGCTGCTCTACGTCCTGACGCTGCTGCCGGGCGTGCAGCCGCCGCGCCGCCGCCTGGTGGTGGCGGCGCTGATCGGCGCGGTCGGCTTCGAACTGCTCAAGCTGCTGCTCGGCGGCTACATCAGGGGCGTCGCCGCGAGAAGCATGTACGGGGCGTTCGGCGTCCCGATCGCCCTGCTGCTGTGGATCAACTTCACCGCGAAGCTGATGCTGTTCTGCGCCGCCTGGACGGCGACGGGCAGCAAGGAGGCCGAAGAGTCGGCGGCCGCCAGGGCTAGCGGCGGCGCATCGGCCAGCGGCGGTTGACCAGGAACACGGCGCCGGTCAGCAGCACCAGCACCCCGCCGATGACGGCGAGCGCGATGCCGATGCCGCCGGAGCCGCGGTTCTCGGCGGCGATCTTTGCCGGAGCGCCGTTGTTGGCCGGTTCCGCGTCCTGTGACGAAGTGCTGGCGGACTTCGGCGGCACCAGCTCGCCGACGGGCTTGACCTTCCCGGCCGCCGCGAAGCCCCAGTCGAGCAGCCGCCCCGCTTCCTTGTAGACCGCCTGGCTCTCGTGGGAGTCCGGGTTCATCACGGTGACGAGCAGCACCTTGCCGTTCCGCTCGGCGACTGCGGTGAAGGTCGCGCCCGCGTGCGTGGTGTTGCCGTTCTTGACGCCCGCGATGCCCTTGTACGGGGTGATGCCGTAGGCGCCGGTGAGGAGCCGGTTGGTGTTCTGGATCTCGAACGTCCCACGCTCCTCGCCCTTGACCTTCTCGCCGGGGAACTTGGCGCTCGCCGTCGAGCAGTATTCGCGGAAGTCCTTCTTCTGCATGCCGCTGCGGGCGATGAGGGTCAGGTCGTAGGCGGAGGAGACCTGGCCGTTCGCGTCGTAGCCGTCGGGCGAGACGACATGAGTGTCGAGCGCCTGCAGTTCGTCGGCGTGCTCCTGCATGTCCTGGACGGTCTTGGAAATGCCGCCGTTCATCGAGGACAGCACATGTACGGCGTCGTTGCCCGAGCGCAGGAAGACTCCGAGCCACAGATCGTGCACGGAGTAGGTCTGGTTCTCCTTGACCCCGACCAGGCTGCTGCCGTCGCCCATGTCCGCGAGCTCGTCGGTGGTCACCTTGTGGATCTCGGTCTTGGGCAGCCGGGGGAGCACGGTGTCCGCGAACAGCATCTTGAGCGTCGACGCCGGGGGGAGCCGCCAGTGGGCGTTGTGCGCCGCCAGTACGTCGCCGCTCTCCGCGTCCGCGACGATCCAGGAACGGCCGGTCACCTCTTTGGGCAGGACGGGCGCGCCGGGGCCGAGGCTGACCTGGGTGCCTGCCTTGCCGAGTTGGGCGCCGCCTACGGTGGACATGGAGGCCGGGGGGTTGGGGTGCTTCTCGTCTGCCACGTCCTCGTAGGTGTCCGCCGACGCGGGGGCGACGGCGAGGGCAGGCAACAACGCGGCGGCGGCGACCGTCAACGCGGTCTTCTTCAAAGCAGACACGGACGAGAACGTACATCCCTTTGCAGAAAATATGGTTATCAGCCCGGTGACCCGCCGGGGGCAACGCCAGGACAGCCCACCCCGGAGGGCCCGGTCGGAGGACGGCCGCGATACTGAGTCCATGAAGCTCAGCCGCCCCGTCTCCTGGTTCCTGCTCGCCTTCGGGGTGTGGAGCTGGTTCATCTGGATCACTTTCGTCAAGAACCTGTGGAAGGACGGCAGCGGGCTCGCATTCGACGACGCGGGTGACCCGACGGGCTATTTCTGGGTCCATCTTCTGCTCGCCATTACGTCCTTTCTTCTGGGGACGGCCGTTGGAGTGATCGGGTTGCGCGGGGTGCGGGCATTGCGGCGCGAGGCGCGCGACGGGCGCGACACGCGCGACGCGCGCGCCGAGGCTGACAGGGATTAGGGGAACGGACCGTGCTGGTGGTTGTTCTGCTCGTGGTGGTTGTGGTCGTCGCCCTGCTCGGGGGCGTGCACTGGTACGTGTGGCGGCGGCTGGTCCGCGACACGACGGCGCCCGGCGGGGTGGCCCGTCGGGTGGGCACGGCGGCGGCGTGGGGCCTGCCGGTGCTGACGGTGGGGGCGCTGGTGTCGGGGCGCGCGGGGGCGCCGTTCTGGCTGGAGCGGGTGCTGGCGTGGCCGGGGTACCTGTGGCTGGCGGTGCTGCTGTATCTGACGCTGGGGCTGGTGGTGGGGGAGGGTGTGCGGCCGCTGCTGCGGCGGGTGCTGGAGCGGAATTCCCCCACCCCGCCCTATCCCGAAACCGGGGGGCAGGCCCCCCAGCCCCCCGAGCCCGCCGCGGGCTTCGCCGCGGCGACGGTCGCTGCGGCGGTGGATACGCACGCTGCCGTCCCGGCTGGGGCCGAGTCCGCTGACCCGGCTGCGGTTGCGGCCGCGCCGGCCGCGTGCGCGGGCGCGTTCGGCACCCCGGAGCCCGGAGACCCAGGTACGGCCGCCGCACCCCCGGCGGCTGCGGCGGTGGATACGCACGCTGCCGACCCGGTCCCGGCTCGGGCCGAGCCCGTCGACCCCACCCAGCTCACCGAAGCCGCCGACCCGGGCGCGGCCGCCGAACCGGGTGCAGTCCTGTCCCGGCGGCTGTTCGTGTCCCGTGTCGTCGGCGGAAGCGCCGCCGCCGTCGCTCTCGGGACCGTTGGGTACGGGACGTACGGCGTCCTCCGTGGGCCCCGGGTGAAGCGGGTCACCGTGCCCCTCGGCAAACTTCCGCGCGCAGCCCACGGGTTCCGGATCGCCGTCGTCAGCGACATTCATCTCGGGCCGATCCTCGGCCGCGCGCACTCCCAGCGCATCGTCGACACCATCAACGCCACCTCGCCCGACCTCGTCGCCGTCGTCGGCGACCTCGTCGACGGCAGCGTCGCCGACCTCGGAGCCGCCGCCGAGCCGCTCGCGCAGTTGCGGGCGCGGCACGGGGCCTTCTTCGTGACCGGCAATCACGAGTACTTCTCCGGCGCTGAGGAGTGGGTCGACCACGTCCGCGAGCTCGGGCTCCGCCCGCTGCAGAACGAGCGCGTCGAGATCGCCGGTTTCGACCTCGCCGGCGTCAACGACGTCGCGGGCGAGAGCGAGGGCGACGGCCCCGACTTCGGCAAGGCCCTCGGCGACCGGGACCGGGCCCGCGCCTCCGTGCTGCTCGCGCACCAGCCCGTCGTCATCCATGACGCGGTGAAGCAGGGGGTGGATCTCCAGCTCTCCGGGCACACTCACGGCGGTCAGCTGTGGCCGGGCAACTACCTCGCCGCCCTCGCCAACCCCACCGTCGCAGGTCTCGAACAGTACGGCGACACCCAGCTCTACGTGACCCGGGGAGCGGGCGCGTGGGGCCCGCCCGTGCGCGTGGGGGCCAGCTCCGACATCACCGTCGTACAGCTCGCTTCCCGGCAGGCGTAGCCGAGGCCGAAGTTCTCGACGCAGCAGTACAGCGAACGCGCCGGCCTGAGACCTCAAGACCGGGACACTAGGGGGGAGCCGACGCCGGCAGCGCCACCGTCACCGCCAGGCCCTTGCCCGGCGCGGTCTGGACCGTCACCTCGCCGCCGTGCGAAGCCACCACCGCCCGCACGATCGCCATGCCCAGTCCGCAGCCCGCGGGCTGACTCCCGCCGCCGGCCGCCCGGAAGAAGCGGTCGAAGATGCGGTCCGCGTCCTCGCGGGCCATGCCGGGCCCCTCGTCCGCGATCCGCAGCCGCACCGCTCCGGGGCCGTGGCCCGCGCCGTCCTCGCGCGCCAGCTCCACCCGTACCGGCGCGTCGGCGGGGGTGTGGGCCCGTACATTGGCCAGCAGATTGCCGACGACCTGCCGCAGCCCCGACTCGTCGCCGTGCACGACCATCGCGCCGTCGGCCCGTACGTCGAGCGGACGCTGCGGCTGCTGGGCCCGCAGATCGTCCGCCGCGTCCCGCACCAGAGCACTCAAGTCGACCCAGGACACCCGCAGCTGGGGCTGCTGGTCCAGCCGGGCCAGGGTCAGCAGCTCCTCGACGAGCCGCCCCATCCGGTCGGCCTCGGCGGTCATCCGGGCCAGCGCCCTGGTCCGCTCGGCGGGCTCGCGCAGCATCCCCTTGTCGTACAGCTGCAGATAGCCGCGGATCGCGGACAGCGGCGTACGCAGCTCGTGCGAGGCGTCCGCGACGAACTGCCGCAGCTGGGCCGCGCTGTGCTCGCGCGTCTCGAAGGCCGACTCGACCTGGTGGAGCATCGAGTTGAGGGCGACGCGCAACTGCTCGATCTCGGTGACCGGATCGCGACTGCCGGGCACCCGTCTCGTGAGGTCGCCCTCGGCGATCGCGGAGGCCGTCTCCACCATGTCCTCCAGCGGCCGCAGCCGATGGCGCGTGCCGCGCACCGTCGCCACGGCGAGGCACGTCAACAGGACCGTGCCCAGCGCGAGATCGAGCTTGAGCGCCTTCTGGATGGCTCCGTGCACGGACTCGGTGGAGGTCGCCATCAGTACGAACGTGCCGTCGGCGAGCCGCGCCCCGACGGCGCGGTACGCGTCGCCGTCGAGCTTCAGATCGTGCGCCTGAGCGGACCCGGTGAACACGGCCAGATCGCCCGCGGCCGATGAGAGCGCGTGCTGCCGCTCCGTGGGCGCGACTCCCGCGAAGGCGATGGGCTGCCCCTTCGCGTCGAGGGCGACGAAGATCGTGTCCGCCCGGGGAAGGGTCCTCGCCGCCGCCCTCTCGGGGTCGTACTTGTCCCGCAAGGCCCCTATCGCGCTCAGCGAGTCGATCTGCTTCTGGGTGAGGCCGGCGCCCTGCAGCGCGTTGCGGGACCCGAGCAGCTCGGAGTCGACGTTGTCCAGCAGGTAGTGCCGCATACCCATCAGGCTGACCGCGGTGGCCGCGACGATGCCGAGGGCCAGCAGCGCCACATTCACCAGGGTGAGGCGGGCGCGCAGCGAGTGGATGCCGCGGTGGTTGCACCTCATGCGAGTCCGTATCCGACGCCCCTGCGGGTGGTTATCAGCGGCGGGCCCAAGGGGTCCAGCTTGCGCCGCAGATAGCTGATGTAGGTCTCGACGACGGTCGACTCGGCCTGGTGCTCGTACTGCCAGACATGGCGCAGCAGTTGCTCCTTGGGGACGATCCGCCCGCCGTTGCGTACGAGGAAACGCAGCAGCGCGTATTCGGTGGGTGTGAGCTGCACCGAGCGGCCCGCGCGCCGCGCCGCGTACGTCGCGTCGTCCAGCTCCAGATCCCCGTACCGCAGCGGCGGGCGCACCGGCAGCACGTCCGCGGGCCTGGTGCGGCGCAGTACGGCCCTGATGCGGGCCACCACCTCGTCGACGTTGAACGGCTTGGTGATGTAGTCGTCGCCGAAGCCGAGCGCGCCCACGATCTCGGCGGGCGCGTCGCGCGCGGTGACGAAGACGACGGCCGTATCGGGATGCAGGTCGCGCAGTGCACGCCCCAGCGCCCGCCCGTCGCCGTCCGGCAGCATCACATCGAGCAGCGCCACATCGGGGCGCGTCTGCCCGGCCAGCTGCTGTGCCTGCCGTACGCTTCCGGCCGTAATCACCTGAAAACGGTGATAGCGCAGTGCGATGGCGAGAACGTCCGCGATGCTCGGCTCGTCCTCGACGACCAGCACGGTCGCTCCCTCGTGGTTCATGCCCTCAGTATCGGCGTGTTCCCGGTGCGCGGGGCGGGTCACTGTCTTGGAGTTCCTTGAGAGTCATGGCCGCGCCGCGCCACGGACCGTATCCGCAGCCGATTCTGGTGACCGGCCCGGGGGAAACGGATCGACGAAGGGGCAGGAATCGTGGCGGCATTGGCACGCTGGTGCTATCGGCACCGGCTGGTGGTCCTGGTGCTGTGGGTGGGGGCGCTGTTCGGTCTAGGGGCCGCCGGCAGCGCGTCAGGCACCAACTACTCCAACAGCTTCAGCCTTCCGGACACCGACTCCACACATGCGTACGACCTGATGGTCGAGGCGTTCCCGGAGCGTTCCGGCGACACCGACACGGTGGTGTGGCGGGTCAGGGAAGGATCCGTGCGCGATACGGCGGTACGGGAGCGGGTGGAGCCCGCGCTCAAGGAGATCGCGGGCATGAAGGGGGTCGGCGAGGTCGCGAGCCCGTACTCGCAGGCGGGCGCGGCGCAGATCAGCAAGGACGGGCGGATCGCCTACGCCCAGGTCACCTTCGCCGAGCAGGCCAACGCCGTGCCGAAGGAGCTGGTCGAGGACGTCGTGGACACCGCGCAGGACGCGGAGCGGGCGGGTCTGCAGGTCGAGCTCGGCGGGCAGGCGATCGCCCGTATCCAGGAGCCGCCGACCGGCACGGCCGAGCTGGTCGGCATCGCGGCAGCCGCGGTCGTCCTCTTCCTGGCCTTCGGCTCGGTCTTCGCGATGGTGCTGCCGCTGGTGGTGGCCATCTTCGGCGTCGGCACCGGAATGCTGTCGACCATGCTGCTCAGCCATGCGACGGATGTGCCCGAAGTGGCACCGCTGCTGGGCTCGCTGATCGGCCTCGGCGTCGGCATCGACTACGCGCTGTTCATCGTCACACGGCACCGCAAGGGCATTCTGCGGGGCATGGCGCCCGAGGACGCCGCGGTCACCGCGCTGAACACCTCGGGGCGCGCGGTGCTGTTCGCGGGGGGCACCGTGTGCATCGCGCTCGCCGGCATGCTCGTGATGAACATGCGTTTCCTCGACGGCGTGGTGATCGCCACCTCGCTGACCGTCGTACTGAGCGTGCTGGCCGCGATCACCCTGCTGCCCGCGCTCCTCGGCGTCCTCGGCCCGCGGGTGCTCAGCCGTCGCCAGCGCCGCAGGCTTGCCGCCGACGGTCCTGACACGGCGGAGGCGAGCGGCGCCGCCGCCCGCTGGTCCGCGACCGTGCAGAGTCGGCCCAAGTCGATCGCGCTGGTCGCGGTCGTGGTGATGGCCGCGCTGGCGATCCCGCTGCTCTCGCTGCGGCTCGGCGCGAACGACCAGGGCAACCACAAGGAGGACACCACCACCCGGCAGGCGTACGACCTGCTCGCCGAGGGCTTCGGGCCCGGCTTCAACGGGCCGCTGCAACTGGTCGCGCGGGACGCGGAACCGGCGGCCGTCCAGGCGCTGGTGAGCACAGTGCGCGCCACGGACGGCGTCGCTCAGGCGGTCGCGCTGCCCTCGCCGCCGGACTCCGGCGTCACGGTGATCCAGGTCGTCCCCACCACCTCGCCGCAGTCGGAGGAGACGGACCAGCTGATCGACGTTCTGCGCGGCGAGGTCATCCCGCAGTCGGGCGAAGAGGTCCATGTCGGTGGAGTGACCGCGATCTTCAAGGACTTCGCGGAGGTGACGGGCGACCGGCTGCCGTACTTCGTCGGGACGATCATCGCGCTGGGCTTCCTGCTGCTGCTGATCGCGTTCCGCTCGCTGGTCGTCCCGCTGACCGCCGCCCTGATGAACCTGATCGCGGCAGCGGCCTCCTTCGGCGTACTCGTCGCGATCTTCCAGTGGGGCTGGGGAGCGGAGGCGCTGGGCCTGGGCAAGGAGGGCCCCATCACGGCGTTCCTGCCGGTCATCATGTTGTCCCTGCTCTTCGGGCTCTCGATGGACTACCAGGTCTTCCTGGTCAGCCGGATGCACGAGGAGTGGGTGCACACGAAGGACAACGCCCGGGCCGTCCGGGTCGGCCTCGCCGAGACCAGCCGGGTCATCAACTGCGCCGCCCTGATCATGATCTGCGTCTTCAGCGCCTTTGTGCTGAGCGGCGACATGGAGGGCGCGATGGCGGGCATCGGGCTTGCGGCGGCGGTGGCGCTGGATGCGTTCATCCTGCGTACGGCGCTGGTGCCGGCGGCGATGCATCTGCTGGGGAAGTCCAACTGGTGGCTGCCGGCGGGTCTTGAGAAGCGGCTGCCGCATCTGGCGGTGGAGCCGCGGGAGGACGCGCCGGAGCCGGTGGGGTCTGCCCCTTCCGGCGCCGTTCCCGGGCCGCGGTCCGGGGCGCCCGCCGCGATGGGAGGGTCCGTCGTCCACGGATTCGTCCGTACGCAGGAGGGCGAGCCGCTCGGCGACGCGATCCTCACCCTCGTCTCGCCGGGCGGCCGCCAGGTCGACCGGGTGGAGTCGCTGGCCGACGGCTCCTACATCCTGTCCGCGCCGGCCGGCGGGTCGTATCTGCTGGCCGTGACTGCGGACGTTCATGAACCCTGGGCCGGCCACATCATGATCGGCGGCGATCCGCTGGTCCACGACGTGGTGCTCTCGGACGTGGGAGTCAGCCGCTGACGGCCAGATCCACGAACACCCCGGCCGCGGCCGGGGTGTTCGTGGATTTGGTGTTCCGGCTACTTCTTGCGGGCGGCGACAGTCTCCGCCATCCCCGGCAGGAAGTCCGTGAACAGCTCATGCACATCACGTACGAGCGGCCGCAGCACCCGGAAGCGGGCGAGCGCGATACCGCGTGTGGTGAGCCGCGCCCCGCGTTCGGCGAGGCGCCTGCTGCGCTCACGGCCCTCCGAGCGGTCGAAGACCCAGAACAGGACAAGTCCCATCTGGGACAGCCACATCAACTCGGGCAGGACGTCGGCCAGTTCGTCCGGCACTTTCGCCCTGGCGCCCGCCAGGACTTCCCGGTGGACGGCGATGGCAGCCTCGCGGGCGTGTTCCGACTCGGGGGAGAAGGGGCTGAGCGGGCTCTCCGGGTCGGCCGCGTTCTTGAAGAACTGGGCCGCGAACTCGTGGTACGGCGCCGCGATGTCCAGCCATGCCGTCATCACCCCGGCGAGCCGGGCATCCAGATCGGTCTCCCGGTCCAGCAGGGGCCGGACCGCCGCCTGGTGCTCGGCGGCGATCCGGTCGTAGAAGCCCTGGACGAGGTGTTCCTTGGAGGAGAAGTAGTAGTACGCGTTCCCTACCGAGACCCCTGCCTCCTTGGCGATGGCCCGCATCGTCGTCTTGTCGTAACCGCGCTCCTGGAAGAGCCGGAGCGCGGTCTCGAGGATGAGCGTGCGGGTCTGCTCGCTCTTGGGGGCCTTCACTTCAGTCACGGTGCCCGAGCCTAACCGGGGACGGAACACCGGTCGTCGCAGGGCGTACCGGCGGCCCCTCCCGCCGCGGTCGCCTCGCGGTACCTGGCCGCCGCGAGCATCGTCACCCGTACGAACGGCAGTCCGGCCGGGGTGGCGAGCCAGTGGGCCTTGGGCCGGTACTCGGCCAGGGCCCAGAGGCAGATGATCCAGGCGGCGGGTCCGGTGTAGATCTGGCCCCTGTCGCCGATGACGGTGATCTCCCGCAGGGTCGTGGCGTGGTCGAGGCGCGGGTACCTGCGCCGTGCCTCGTCCGATCCCGCGGGCACCAGGTCCAGCGGTACGAGCTGCCGCTGCCGCAACAGCCAGCTGCGCAGGTGGACACAGAGAGAGCACTGGGCGTCGTACAGGACGGTCAGTCTCCGGACCGGGGTGCCCATCGCGCTCACGCTCCGGCGGGACCGGGGGCGGGTGCGTCCCACGGGCCCGTGCCCCGGCCGGCCTGGCTCGTCCAGCCCTGCGGCCCGACCGGCGGCACCTGCTCGCGCTCCATCACTCCGCGCCGGCGGATCTTGTTGAGGACCCAGACGTTGCCGAGGTGCATGAAGCCGAGGACGAGGAGCACGACGCCGAGCTTGACCGAGAGTGCCTCGAAGAGGCCGCGGGCGTCCTCGACCGAGTCCGCCGCCTTGAGGTAGAGGGCCACGAAGCCGAGGTTCACGAGGTAGAAGCCGACCACCAGCAGGTGGTTGACGGCGTCGGCCAGCTTCTCGTCCCCCCGCAGGACGCTGGCGATGAAGATGCGCCCGTTGCGGCTCAGAGTCCGCGCCACCCAGATGGTGAGCGCCACGCTGATCAGCAGGTAGACGACATACGCAACAACAGTGAGGTCCATCCCCCACCCTCCCTTGAACGCGTTCAAAAGCTGGTGTCATGGACTGTAGACCTACTTTTGAACATGTTCAAGCGGGATGGAGGGTGGGGCGGAAAACGAGGGGCGCGACTGGTGTGCCGGCTCTAACCTCGGCCGGATGACGCTCTCTTACGACATGGCCGGCCAGGGACCCGCGGTGGTACTGCTGCACTCGTCGGTGTGCGACCGGCGGATGTGGGACCCGCAGTGGCAGGCGCTGGCGGATGCCGGATACCAGGTGGTGCGCTGCGACTTCCGAGGGCATGGGCAGACACCCGCGGACGCGGGTGAGTACAGCGACGCCGAGGACGTACTGGAGTTGCTGGACGAACTCGGCATCGAGCGGGCGGCCCTGGTCGCCTCCTCCTTCGGTGGACGCGTCGCGCTGGAGGCGGCGGCCCGCAGGCCGGACCGGGTGACCGCGATGGCCCTGCTCTGCGCGGGCATGCCGGGCCATGAACCGAGCTCGGAACTAAGGGCTTTCTGCGCGCGCGAGGATGCGTTCCTCGACGCCGGTGACGTGTCGGCCGCGGTCGAGCTCAACCTGGATACCTGGCTGGGCCCGCAGGCGGACGAGCGGGTCCGCGAGAAGGTCCGGGTGATGCAGCGCCATGCGTTCGAGATCCAGCTGGCTGCGGAGGAGGCGGCGCGGGCGGCTGCGGACGAGGCGGCGCGGGCGGGGGCGGACGAGGCGGCCGGCGAAGGGCCGGTGTCACCGGCGCCCGCGCCCGCTTCGGAGCCCGGCCTCGCGGCGATCGAGGCGCCCTGCCTCGCCGTCGGCGGCGCGCACGACGTCGGCGACTTCCGCCGGATTGCCGCCAGGCTGCCGCAGTTGCTCCCCGGCGCCCGCCACATCGAACTGGACTGGGCCGGTCATCTGCCGTCGCTGGAGCGGCCCGACGAGACCACCGCGCTGCTGCGCGGCTTCCTCGCCGAGCATCTCTGAGGCCGCGCCGGCCTGCGCGGCCAGGATGTGCTCGACCTCCTGGATCTCCGCCGCGTCATGCCGGCCGCCGAGGCCCCGACCGCCGACTCGTCGTCGCCCATCGTCGTCGCCGTGATGAACGGGCCCTCAGCGCGCCCTACATGCTGCTCAGCGACCGCGCGTAGTTGATCTGGCCCATCACCATCTGGAAGGTCTGCGGACCTTGCGCCGGGATCATCGTCGAGTGGTGCTTGCCGCCGCTGGTCACCGTGACCTGGATGAAGCCCGTGGTCTTCTTCTCCTTCATCAGCAGGAAGAGCAGACCCAGCAGACAGAAGATGAAGAAGACGATCGCGAGCACGATGGCGTGCGTCGGGATCTTCTCCTCCGTGTGCGACATGTCGGTCGCGTTCCACACCGATCCCCGCAACGGGAGCGTGCCGGCCGGCGTCACGATCGAGTCGCCCATCACGGTGATGTCACCGATCGACACCAGCGGCGCACCGCCCGTCGGAGCGGGCGCACCCATCGGAACCGGAACCCCGGCCGGCATGGTCTGGCTGTAGTCCTGTCCCTGGCCCGGATAGCCGTACCCCGGCGCCGGATTGGGGTAGCCGTACGCCGGCGTCCCCGGAGGCTGTGTCGGCCCCCACTTGTACTCGCCGTCCGCGTACGGATTGGGCTCGCTCATGGTCTCGTCCCCGCTTCCTGCTGTGTCATGTCAGACGGTAATCGATCCTGCCAGGTATCGCCCCGGTCGGTGAAGCGAAGCGGGTACGGCGAAGGGCCCCGCCTCCCAAGTCCTGGGAGCGGGGCCCTCGTAGAGATTCAGCCGGAAAGGTCAGAAGCGACGCGTGATCAGCGCGCGCTTCACTTCCTGGATCGCCTTGGTGACCTCGATACCGCGCGGGCAGGCGTCCGTGCAGTTGAACGTCGTACGGCAACGCCACACGCCGTCCTTGTCGTTGAGGATCTCCAGGCGCTGCTCCCCGGCCTCGTCACGCGAGTCGAAGATGAAGCGGTGCGCGTTGACGATCGCCGCCGGGCCGAAGTACTGCCCGTCGTTCCAGAACACCGGGCACGAGGACGTGCACGCGGCGCACAGAATGCACTTGGTGGTGTCGTCGAAGCGCTCGCGGTCCTCGGCGGACTGCAGACGCTCACGCGTCGGCTCGTTGCCGGACGTGACGAGGAACGGCATCACGTCGCGGAACGCCTGGAAGAACGGCTCCATGTCCACGACCAGGTCCTTGAGGACCGTCAGGCCCTTTATGGCCTCGACCGTGATCGGCTTCTCCGGGTTGATGTCCTTGATCAGCGTCTTGCAGGCGAGCCTGTTCTTGCCGTTGATCCGCATCGCGTCGGAGCCGCAGATGCCGTGCGCGCAGGAGCGCCGGAAGGTGAGTGAGCCGTCGACGTCCCACTTGATCTTGTGGAGGGCGTCGAGCACACGCTCCTTCGGGTCGATCTCGATCTCGAAGTCCTGCCACTGCGCCTCGGCCGAGACCTCGGGGTTGAAGCGGCGGATCCGGAAGGTGACCGTGATGTAGGGAGAGGCGGCGGAATCCGCGTCGACCTTGTCCAGAGTGGGGGTAGCCATCAGTACTTACGCTCCATCGGCTGGTAGCGGGTCTGGACGACCGGCTTGTAGTCGAGCCGGATCGACTCGATGCCGTCGTCGCCCACCTCGCGGTACGCCATGGTGTGGCGCATGAAGTTGACGTCGTCGCGGTTGGGGTAGTCCTCGCGGTAGTGACCGCCGCGGGACTCCTTGCGGGCGAGCGCGGAGACTGCCATGACCTCGGCCAGGTCGAGCAGGTTCCCCAGCTCGATGGCCTCCAGCAGGTCGGTGTTGAACCGCTTGCCCTTGTCCTGGACCGAGACGTTCAGGTAGCGCTCGCGCAGCTCGCCGATCTTCTCGACCGCGGTCTTGATCGTCTGCTCGGTACGGAACACCATCACATTGGCGTCCATGCACTCCTGCAGCTCGCGGCGGATGTCCGCGACCCGCTCCTTGCCCGTGGCGCTGCGCAGCCGCTCGACCTGCTCCTGGACGAACGTCCCCGGGTCCTCGGGCAGATCGACGAAGTCGGTCTTCGCGGCGTACTCGGCGGCGGCGATGCCGGCCCGTTTGCCGAAGACGTTGATGTCCAGCAGCGAGTTGGTGCCCAGGCGGTTGGCGCCGTGCACCGAGACACAGGCGACCTCACCGGCGGCGTACAGACCCGGAACGACGGTGGTGTTGTCCCGCAGGACCTCGCCCTGGACGTTCGTCGGGATGCCGCCCATGGCGTAGTGCGCGGTCGGCTGGATCGGGATCGGGTCCGTGTAGGGCTCGATACCGAGGTACGTACGCGCGAACTCGGTGATGTCCGGGAGCTTGGCGTCCAGCTGCTCCGGCGGCAGGTGGGTCAGGTCCAGGTAGACGTGGTCGCCCTCGGGACCGCAGCCGCGGCCCTCGCGGATCTCCGTGTAGATGGAGCGCGAGACGACGTCACGCGAGGCGAGGTCCTTCATGACGGGCGCGTACTTCTCCATGAAGCGCTCGCCGTCCTTGTTGCGCAGGATGCCGCCCTCACCGCGGGCGCCCTCCGTGAGCAGGATGCCCATGCGCCAGATGCCCGTCGGGTGGAACTGGAAGAACTCCATGTCCTCCAGCGGCAGTCCGCGCCGGTAGCAGGCGGCCTGCCCGTCACCGGTCAGGGTGTGCGCGTTGGAGGTCACCTTGAAGAACTTGCCGGTGCCGCCAGAGGCGTAGATCACGGCCTTCGCCTGGAAGATGTGGATCTCGCCGGTGGCCAGCTCGAACGCGACCACGCCCGCCGACTTCTTGACGCCGTCGACCTCGGTGATCAGCTGGTCCAGGACGTAGAACTCGTTGAAGAACTCCACGCCCTCCTTGACGCAGTTCTGGTACAGCGTCTGGAGGATCATGTGGCCGGTGCGGTCCGCGGCGTAGCAGGACCGGCGGACCGGCGCCTCGCCGTGGTTGCGCGAGTGGCCGCCGAAGCGGCGCTGGTCGATGGTGCCGTTCGGGGTGCGGTTGAACGGCAGGCCCATCTTCTCGAGGTCCAGGACCGCGTCGATGGCCTCCTTCGCCAGGATCTCGGCGGCGTCCTGGTCGACCAGGTAGTCACCGCCCTTGATCGTGTCGAAGGTGTGCCACTCCCAGTTGTCCTCCTCCACGTTGGCGAGCGCGGCGGCCATGCCGCCCTGCGCCGCGCCCGTGTGGGAGCGGGTCGGGTAGAGCTTCGTCAGCACGGCGGTACGGCTGCGCTTGGTCGACTCGATGGCCGCGCGCATACCGGCGCCACCGGCGCCGACGATGACGGTGTCGTACTTATGGATCTTCATTGGTCTCGTCAGCCCCGGCTTTAGCGGATGTTCGGGTCGAAGGTGAAGATCACCAGCGTGCCCAGAAGGATGGTGAACACCGTGGCGGTGTACAGCAGGCCCTTGAGCCACAGGCGCGTGTTGGCGCGCTCCGCGTAGTCATTGATGACTGTACGGAGGCCGTTGGCGCCGTGCAGCATGGCGAGCCACAGCATCAGCAGGTCCCAGGTCTGCCAGAACGGGGACGCCCAGCGGCCGGCCACGAAGGCGAAGCCGATCTTGGAGACGCCGCCGTCGAGCACGAGCTGGATCAGCAGGTGGCCGATGACGAGGACGACGAGGACGACGCCGGACAGGCGCATGAAGAGCCATGCGGCCATCTCGAAGTTGCCGCGGGTCGCCTTCGGGGTCTTCCTGGTGCGCAGGCGCGCTGCCTCGATGTACGGAGCCGGGTTCTCGGCGTCGTACAGGCTCTCGCCCTCGACGGGACCGACGGCGGAAGGGGTGTCAGCAACTGTGTTGTTCGAAGACATGGTCTGACGTCAGCTCCCGAACAGTTCACGTACGGCGTGGCCGAGCACCGGGTACAGGGCGCCCACCATCAGCACGAACCAGATGGCCATCACGGTCCAGAACATCTGCTTCTGGTAGCGAGGGCCCTTGGACCAGAAGTCCACGGCGATGACACGCAGGCCGTTGAGCGCGTGGAAGAGAATCGCGGCCACCAGGCCGTATTCGAGGAGCGCCACGATCGGCGTCTTGTACGTGGCAACGACATCGTCATAGGCCTCGGGCGAGACGCGGACGAGAGCGGTGTCCAGCACGTGTACGAACAGGAAGAAGAAGATGAGGACGCCGGTGACTCGATGAGCCACCCAGGACCACATTCCTTCCCGGCCGCGGTACAGCGTTCCAGCCGGCACGGAAGAACCCTCCGAAAGCGGGGATTGGGGCCTGCCGGCTTGGGTGGTCGGTCTGGCCCGGCCGGGTACGGTCCACCGGCCCCGGCCATCGTAGCGACGACTTGTCGGTTCGATAGCCCGGGGTCCACTGGTGTGATCAAACAGGCAATCAAACAGCCTCGTACGGGCTATCGGGAAGCCCCTGCGACGTCTGATTCCGGATGGTTGGCGACTACATGTGCCAGTCGGGAGCGAGCGAGACCGCGCAGTTGCTCGGCGGAGACGGCCCGCTCCTCGTCGGGTTCGTGGCCGAGGCGGGCGCGAATGCCGGCCAGCACCTGGTCGAGGTACTCCTCGGGGTGGTATCCGTCGAGGCAGATCACGAAGGCGTGACCGAAGCGGCTCTCGTACGCGGCGTGGGCGGCGCCGAGCGCGGTGTGGGCGGCCTGGGGCGCGCCCGGGTGCACTCCGGCGGACGACTCGTCGGCGAGGGCCTCGCAGAGGTCGGCGGGGGAGAGGTCGTAGCTGGCCTCGTCGGCGGCGGCGAGGAGCGCGTCGAGGTCGGGGTAGGGGCGGTGGGCGACGAGTCGCTGGGCCCAGCGCCTGCTGCCGCAGCAGGCGAGGAGGGTGGTTTCGGCGGCGCCGGCGGGGGCGGTGTTGAAGCGCTCGAGGCCGGGAGTGCGGCGGCGGCGGTCCGGCGTCGCGGCCGGTGGTGAGGCAGGGCGCGAGCCCTGGGAGGCCTGCGATGCCTGGGAGGCCAGCTGGGACGGTATGGCCGATGGTGTGAGGGCACGGGGCGTGTGGTGGAGTGTCGGCGGTCGCTTCGGGAGGCCGGCGTGGGATTCGCTGGACAGCGTGGGCTCCTCGAAAAGGACAGCTGGACGGCTGCGGCGCAGGGGATTGACCACAACGCTATCCGCGCCTGACAGCAGCTGTCCGACGGATGCGTAATTTTCACCCGGACGAGAGAGTTTCGATCATGTGATGGACGATGGACGGGGGTGCTTCACCGTAGTTCCGCAATATATGGGAGGTATCCGAGTGATACGGCACTTTGGGCGCACGCGGTTCACCGGCACGGTCCTCGCCGCAGCCGCGGCGTTCTCGATGACGCTGACCGGCTGCTCGACCGGTGAGCCCGACAGGGCGGGCGGAGGTGGTGCGCGGGGCGACGTGAAGGCCCCCACCACCGCGAGCCCGTCGCCGTCGCGGACGTACGCCCTCTCCAAGGCGCCCGCCACCATCCCCTCCGTACGCACGCACGAGCCGGCCCGCGGTCCAGGCTGGCGGCCCGGGCCCGGCGGCGGAGTCGTCGTCGCCAAGGGCAGCGAGGCGCTCGCCGACGAGGGCCGGCTGATAGCCGGCGAACTGAAACTGGGCTACCGCGGGGCGGTCCCGGCCCGCGCGGGCGACGTGGAACTGGCACTCGCGGGCAAGGGCGGGCGCGAGTCGTACACCGTCCTCACCTCCGGCGGCCGGGTGCGAATAACCGGCGCCGGCGAGGCCGGAGCCTTCTACGGGACACGGACCCTGAAGCAGGCCGTGAAGTCCGGCGGTGCGATGCCGGAAGGCGTCGTACGGGACGGGCCGGACCGGCCGCAGCGCGGGCTGATGATCGACATCGCACGCAAGCACTTCACCGCGGGCTGGATCGAGGACCGGCTGCGCGAGATGGCCGATCTCAAGCTCAACCAGCTCGGCCTGCACTTCTCCGACGACCAGGGTTTCCGTATCGCATCGGACTCGCATCCCGAGATGGTCTCGAGTCAGCACCTGACCAAGGACGAGGTACGCAGGATCGTTTCGCTCGCGGCCCGGCTGCACATCACCGTCATCCCCGAGATCGATTCTCCCGGCCATCTGGGCGCGGTGCTCGCCGCGCATCCCCAGCTCCAGCTGAAGGACGTGGCCGGCCGGCCGGTGCGGGGCGCGATCGACATTGGGCAGGACGAGTCCGCGCGGATCGTGGACGAGTTGCTGCGCGAGTACGCGGAACTGTTCCCCGGCGCGTACTGGCATCTGGGCGGCGACGAGTACCAGGCGCTGGTCCGGCAGAACCCGGAGGCGTCCTTTCCGCAGCTGGCGGCCCTGGCCCGGCAGAAGTACGGACCGCAGGGGCGGGTCCAGGACCTGGCGACGGCCTGGGTGAACGACCGCGCGGCGGTGCTGCGGCCCAAGGGCAAGAAGCTCAAGGCATGGAACGACGGCTTCTTCCGCGGCGGTGTGGTCACCGTGGACAAGGACATCGAGGTCGAGTACTGGACCGGCAAGGAGATCGGCGCGCGCCCCCCGGTGGAGTATCTGCGCGAGGGCCGACGGCTGGTGAACGTCAACGACGAGTACCTCTATTACGTGCTGGGCCAGCCGCAGACCTTCGTATATCCGACCGGTCGGCGGATATACGAGCAGTGGAATCCGTTCGTGATCCGCGGCACCCAGCCGGTGCCGCGGAAGTACTCGGACCAGATCCTGGGTGGCCGTTTCGCGGTCTGGTGCGACCTGTCCCAGTCGCAGACCCCGGAGCAGGTGGCGCGCGGCATCGCCATGCCGCTGGCGGCGACGTCCCAGAAACTGTGGGACCCGCGCAAGCCGACCCGCAGCTGGCAGAGCTTCCAGCAACTGGCGCGGACGCTGGGCTTGGCCTGAGCTGCGGATTCGCGCTGGACCGGGGCAGCGAATGCAGTGCACCAAGGCGATGCGGAGAGCGGAGAAAGTCGCGGTGCGAGCCTGCCCGGGGGTGTGCGGGCTCACACCGCGGGTCCATGGCCGCGGCGGTCCCAACGGGGCGCTCTGCAGGCCGAGTTCCGGGTGCGCAGAATGTAACAGAGCTGTGGCTTAAATGTGTGCGAGTGGCTCGAGATTGTTGCTCGGTCGGACGCGGCGCAACGGTGGCGGCCCGGTGCCGAAGGGGGTACTTTGCGCCATGCGGCCCGAGGCCCGAGCCGGCGGACTCCGCTTCCGACTGCCGGAAGGATCTGAGGATTTCCGGAAGGATCTGGGGATTTCCGGCTCGTCGGAGTGACGCATTTGAGCCACGGGGCGCAGTAAGAGGAAGTACTGCGTCCGCGATGGGAGGCGTCCGTGGCTTCGAAGAGCCTGAGGGAACTGATCGCACAGGCGGATGAGCGAGGCCTGGCCGCGAGCGGGCTCGCCTGCCTGGACCGCTGTCTGCCGCTGCTCGCGTCCGAAGCCGACGTGCTGCGTCCGCTGTGGGCCGGTCTGGTGGAGGGCGAGGAGGACTGGTCAGCTCGCCTCGCCGAGGCCCGCGAGACGATGGAGGGCGCGGCCGTCGAGGACGAAGCGGCGGCGCTCGTACGTCAGATGCTCGGCGCTGCGCCCTCGGAATGGGAGGCGGACCCGCTGCGGGAGTGGGCGGACGACTGCTCCGTCGCCGCGCTCGAACTGCACCACCGCTTCGACGCGGGCCCAGGGGCCGACGAGCCCGCCGCCGCTGATGTCGTCGAGGTGCTCAAGCGCTGTCGGGAGGGCGAGCCGGACGGCGCGGGCCCGCTCGTCTCCGGTGAACTCCGCCGCCAGGTGCAGATCCTGGAGATCCTGGCGGACGCGGAGGGCGGCGTCGGGCTGCGTCAGGCGCTGGACGTGTCGACCGAGGGGCAGCGGGTCCTGCGCGCGGTGGTCTCCCGCCGGGCGCGCGTCCAGCGCTGAGGGTCGGGCGCTGGAGTTCGGCGTCGGCGCGGCAGATTCGGGGTCACCGCGGACGGCTGGGCCACGGGGCCGCGTTCGCCGAGAATGCGTTCGCCGAGACCGAGCTCGCCGAGAGCGGCGGGCGGGCCGTGTCCGTCGGCCCGGAGCACTCCACAGCCGGTGAGCGGCCGCCACGGTGATCGTGTCCCCGGACTGCGAGTCCGGGGCGTCCGTTCTCAAGCTGAGCATGCTCGGTGGTGCCGGGCGTGAGTTCTCCGCGCCCTGTCTCGGTGCCCGGCACGAACCCCGCCCGGTGTGCCGGATATGAGAAGAGCGGGTATCAGTTCTCGCCGCGCTCGCCGGCTGAAGGCTCGCCGGCCGAAAGCTCGTCGGCCAGTTCGCCCGCCGGCAGCTCGCCGGTGCAGGTTGCTCGGCCGTAGCTGCCGGACGCGGTGGCGAGTTGTACGTGCTTGCCGCGGATGGCGAGCGTGCAGCTGGCCTGGCCGCCCTTCTCGCCCAGGACGATGGCGATGGTCGGTGCCTTGCCGAGCGGTACCTGGACCGACTTCTTCCAGGGCAGCGCGACGCTCTTCTCCACGGTCGCCTTGCCGGACTCGCTGCGCGCGAGGTACGAGAGCTCGGCCGTGCCGGTCCCTGTGACCTCGTAGGTCACCTCGGCGGTCGGGACGGCGCGGGCCTTCGGCGTGTCGGGGGTGCTGAAGATTCCGTAGCCGATGAGCCCGCCGCAGGCGAGCAGCACCGCGGCCGCGATGGCCAGGCCGCCCCGGTCCAGCACGCGCTTCCCGGCGTTGTCCGGCCCGGTGTTGTCCGGCCCCGCGCCTTCCGTCGCCCCCGCGTTTTCGGTCGCCCCCGCGCTTTCCGTCGGCTCCGCGTTTTCGGTCGGTTCCGTGGATTCGCTGGCTTCGGTGGATTCAGTGGATGGCATGACGGCCCGGCTTTCGATGAATTGACTCGGTGTGGAACCGGGCGGTTATACCCCATGCGACCCGCCGCGCGCGAGCTAGCGGATGAAACGGGCGAATCGGTGCCGCTTTCAGGAGTCAACTGTCCTGAATGTCCCGGCGGTTGACGTGGGGTCAGTCGAGTGATTAGAAATCACACCGCCACGCCCGTGACCTTCCGGTTTTCGGTCGTGGCGCAGTGAGTCAAGCCAGCCGGAAACCTCCGCGCGGGCTCATTCGGCGTGCCCATTTCGCGTACGGCGAATGGGGCGTCGATGCGGAAAGGCATCGAGGTGAAAGTTCCGTACGGGAGATATATCTCCTGTCTGGTGGTATCGGCGGTGGCGGGAACGCTGCTGCCGCAGGTCGCTTATGCGGCGCCGCCTTCGGCGGCAAAGGGTGACGACGACAAGGGGATTGTCGACACCGTCAAGGGCTGGTTCTCGGACGACGACGACAGGGCGTCGGCCAAGCCGCCCGTCGGCGGAAAGCTGGAGATAGCCAGCCGGGAGAAGCTGCCGAAGGGCAAGAAGCTCCCAAAGGCCAAGCGGGTCAAGGAGCTGACGGACCGCCGCACTTCGCAGGCCCGGTTCTGGGAGCTGTCGGACGGCAGGGTGGAGGCCGAGCTGTCGGCCGTGCCGGTCTCATACAGGTCCGGCAAGACGTGGAAGCCGATCGACACCGCGGTGCGCGCCACCGAGGACAAGGGCTTCGACTTCGCCAACACCGCCAACACCGGGCGGAGCTGGTTCGGTTCGGACGCCAGGAAGCTGATGCGTTTCGAGGCGCCGGACGGCCGGTCGGTCAGTCTGGGGCTCGTGGGCGCGAAGGCGCTGAAGCCCGCGGCCAAGGGTGACACGGTCACCTACCCGGACGCGGTCTCCGGTGCGGATCTGCAGTACAAGGTGGGCCGGGGGCAGGTCAAGGAGAACATCGTCCTGGACGCTGCTCCGGCCGGCCCGGTGTCCTTCACGTTCACCCTGAACACCGAGGGCCTGACGCCGAAGGCGCGCAAGGACGGCTCGGTCGCCCTGTTCGGTGAGGCGCCCGGTACTCCGGTGCTGGTGATTCCGGCGCCGTATATGACGGACGCCAAGAAGGACGCGCTGTCGCCGACCGGTGGTACGTACTCCACCAAGGTCAGCCAGAAGCTCACCCGTGACGGGAAGAACTGGAAGCTGACCCTCGCGCCGGACGCCAAGTGGCTTGCGGCGAAGGAGCGTCAGTATCCGGTGGTGATCGACCCGACGATCACCGTCGCGCCGTCGCCGTCGGCCTCGCAGGACACGATGGTCCTGTCCGACCAGGCCGGGGTGAACTTCAACTCCACCTGGAAGCTGTCGGCCGGCAAGACCGACACCGGTATCGCCCGCTCGCTGATCAAGTTCCCGCTGACCGAGATCCCGGCGGGCGTGAAGGTCGACGCCGCGCGGCTGGAGATGTACTACGACCAGTCGCACACCACCAACGGCAACCAGGTCACCATCGAGGCGCACCGGGCCACCGGCGCCTGGGACGAGTCGACGGCGACCTGGACCAACACCAGTGCGCTGCTCGGTGAGCTGTCCGGCACCACCGTCCAGCAGGACGACGGCGATACGGGTACGGCCAAGGTCGGCGAGTGGCCCGGCGGCACCACTACCGGTGGGGCCGCGACCAACGACGACTTCGCGTACAACAAGAACGCGCTCACGGGCGAGTCCTACACCTGGCAGCCGCAGGTCGCGGAGACCGACAGCTACCGGGTGGATGTGCACTACCCGGCCGCGTCGGACGCCGCCACGGCCGCCCCGTACACGGTGAACCACAACGGCGGCACGAAGAACTACACGGTCAACCAGACCGGGACCGGCGGGGTCTGGAAGACGCTGGACGCCGCCGAGCTGAGCTTCGCCAAGGGCAACGCCGGCAAGATCGTGCTCGGTGACACCGGCAGTTCCACCACGCGCACGCTGGCGGACTCGGTCCGGCTGGTGAACCCGGCGCAGATCGTGAAGCCGGTCGGCAAGTACAACCTGTGGCACAAGTTCCCGGTCACCGACACCGTCCAGAAGTGGGTGTCCGGCACCGCCACGAACCACGGCTTCGTGCTCAAGGCCACCGACGAGTCGGGCACCGCACCGACCGGCGGCCCGCGCTACGAGGCGGGCGACGGCAACAGCTACGGCGGCGAGACGTCGACCATCCCGCGGCTGACCGTCACCTACGGCAAGGTCGGCACCGCGCTGAACTCGCCGACCGTGGTGCACGGCACCGGTCCGGAGCTGTCCTGGCCGGCGTACGTCAACACCGGCGGCGCGGCGAACGACGCGATCGCCGAGTACCAGCTGCACCGTTCCACGCAGCAGGTCTTCACGCCGTCCGCGGCGACGCTGATCGCCCCGATCGCGTCGACGACGACCGCCTACACGGACACCACCGCGGTACCGACCCCGGACTCCAGCTCTGCGGAGATCGGCAAGTCGTACTTCTACCAGCTGGCGGTCAAGACCAAGGGCGGTGAACTGCTCGGGTCGCCGACCCGGGTGGTGGGCATCCCCAAGGCCGGCCGCACGATGAAGATCATCCAGGCGGGTCAGACCGACACCACGCTGTCCTCGCAGCAGCCGACCACCAACCAGGACGCCATCCAGTCCTTCAACGTGGGCCAGACCTGGCTGAGCGTCGGCAACAACTCCACCACGTACGGCAAGACGCGCGCGGTGCTGAAGTTCCCCACTACAGGCATCCCCACCACCGCCACGGTGCTGGAGAACAAGATGTACATGTGGGGAGCGGAGACCACCAGCACCACCAACGGTGCGATCTACGAACTCCACGCGCTGACACGGGACTTCACCGAGACCACGGCGACGTGGAACAACGCCAACGCCACCACGCCGTGGACCACGCCCGGCGGCGACATGTCCGCCACCGTCTCGGACACCGTTCCGCAGATCACCGACGAGGTGGGACGGCACTGGTGGGACGCGACCAGCCTGATGCAGTCCTGGGTCAAGACGCCCACGGGCAACAAGGGTGTCGCGGTCAAGCTGAAGGACGAGACCACCACCGGCCCGCAGGAGCGCACGCTGTTCCTGTCGGCGGAGGCCTCCGACCCGCAGCTGCGCCCGTACATGCAGGTCATCTACGTGGACTCGACGACTGAGGACACGTACTACGCGCCGACCACTCCGGCCCGGATGACCCCGAACTCGCAGTACACGGTCGAGTTCACGGTCACCAACACGACCGCGACCGCTTGGGCGGCGGGTGAGCGGCAGCTGTCGTACACCTGGAAGCTCCCCGACGGCACGGACGTCACCACCGGCGGCAACCAGCTCTCGACCGCGATCCCGGCGCTGCTGCCGGGCAAGTCCGCGACGATCCAGGCGCAGGTCAAGACCCCCATCAACTCGGACTCGGGCAACAAGCGCAACGAGTACGTGCTCGGGTGGGACGTCCGCAAGATCTCGGACGGCAGCTGGCTGTCGGCGGGGACGGGCGGCATTCCCTCGCTGAAGCAGAACGTGGCGGTCGAGGACCCGACCTCCAACTCGCTCGGAATGGAGAAGTTCTACTCCTACACCGGCAAGAACACCGGCGCCGGGTCGACGGTCATGAACAACCTGGCCTCGGGCAACAGCGTCTGGTCGTACAACGCCTTCACCAATCCGGGCCGGGGCCTGAGCACCTTCGCCAGGTTCGCGTACAACTCGCTGGACACCAGCGACACTGTCGCCGGTCACGGCTGGTCGTTCCAGGCTGCGGGGCCGATCCGGCTCGGCGCGCCGCTGGACTTCCACCCCAACCCGAACCCGACGGAGATCCGTCTCCCGGACGGTGACGGCACCACGCACGTCTTCAGCAAGCAGCCCGACGGCTCGTGGAAGGCCCCGGCGGGTGTCCACTACAAGGTCACGATGAAGTCGGGCCTGGACTGCAAGCCGACCAAGGACCCGGTCCCTGACGCCTGGACGCTCACCCGCCCCGACGGTACGCGGTTCCTGTTCGGCTGCGACGGCTACATGACCTCCACGGTCGACAAGAACGGCAACACCCAGACGTTCACGTACGAGGAGCGCAAGTCCAACAACAAGCCGACGAAGTTCCTCAAGTACATCACCGACCCGGCCGGTCGGCAGTCGCTGACCGTGACCTACTTCAACAAGGGTGACGCGTCCTACGAGTACATCGACGCCACCGGCGCCAAGGTCACCGGCACCAGCCTGAACAACTCCAAGATCTACGATCACGTGAAGTCCATGACGGACATCTCGGGCCGCAAGATCAACTTCTATTACACCGACAAGGGCCTGCTCGGACAGTTCACCGACGGTGTCGGCTCAAGCCAGCCCAAGGACTTCAAGTTCACCTACGACGCCACGCAGGGGAACAAGAACGTCAAGCTGGTCAAGGCCACCGACCCGCGGGGCAACAACACGCAGCTCGCGTACTACGCGCCGCAGGCGGGCGACGACCCGAAGTACCACTGGTGGACAAAGACGATCACCGACCGTCTGCAGGGCACCACGACCTTCGCGTACAAGCCCGACCCGGCCAACCCGACTTTCGTCGCGGCCAAGGTCACCGACGCCGAGAACCACGTGACGGACTACGTGGCGGACGACTTCGGCCGTCCGGTGCAGAACACCAACGCCAAGTTGCAGACCAGCAAGGTCAGCTGGGACGCGGACAACAACGTCACCTACATGGAGGAGGCGAACGGGGCCAAGACGGCGTACTGCTACGACCAGAAGACGGGCTACCCGCTCTGGCAGCGCGATGCCGAGCAGAACAAGGCCGGCATCCCGGCCCAGAGCGACTGCGCTCCGGGCGTCTACCCGGCCAACGCGCAGAAGTACGAGTACCAACTGCGTCTGGACGGATTCTCGGCCGACCTGTCGGCTAAGACGTCTCCCGAGGGCCGCAGGTGGGAGTTCGTCTACGACGGCTTCGGCAACCTCAAGACGGTCACCGACCCCAAGGGTGTCGCCACCCCGTCCGTCGCCGGTGACTACACCACCTCGTACGAGTACGACGCGTACGGCCAGGTGGCCAAGGTCGTCGACGCCAACGGCAACCCGACCACCAACAGCGACTTCGGCCCGAACGGCTACCCGGCCAAGATCACCGACGCGCTGAGCAAGACGTCCTTGTTCGTCTACGACGAGCGCGGCCAGGTCACCGAGGTGACCGACGCCCTCGGCAAGAAGACCACGCAGACCTACGACGTCTACGGGCGTCCGCTGGTCAAGACGGTGCCGAAGGACCAGAGCGCGGGCGACCTGATCAGCACCCCCGCCCCGGTCTACGACGCCAACGACAACGTCACGACCTCGACGGCGCCCAACGGCGCGGTGTCCACGGCCGTGTACGACGCCGCGGACCAGCTCAAGGAAGCCACGGCACCGAAGTTCACGGCCACCTCAGACGAGCGGAAGTCGACGTTCACGTACGACAAGGTCGGCAACGTCCTGACGACGGTGGAGCCGAAGGGAACGCTGACCACAGCCGACGTGAACGACTACGTGACCACAAACGGCTACGACGAGAACTACCAGCTGACGTCCGTCGTCAACGCGCTCGGTGACAAGGTCAGCTACGCGTACGACAACGTCGGCAACGTCGTCACGGTTGTCGACCCCAAGAAGAACGCAACCGGCGACACCACCGACTACACCAACAAGACCGTCTACGACCTGAACCACCGCGTCACGCAGGTCATGGACGCGGCGGGCAAGACGACCAAGACGTCCTACGACAAGGACTCGCTGGTCGTCGCCAGCACGGACGCCGAGAACAACACCACGCTGGTCACCTATGACGAGCGGGGCCAGAAAACCCAGGTCAAGGTGCCGCACACGGGTACCTCGCCGATCACCTACCGGACGACCAAGTACGAGTACGACCAGGTCGGCAACACCACCAAGACGATCACTCCGCGCGGTGTCGACTCGGCGGCCGCGGACGACTTCGCCGCGCGTACCGAGTACGACGCGCTGAACCGCCCGGTCAAGCAGTTCCAGCCCTACGACCCGGCGGACACCCGCTACAACAAGGCGGACGTCTACACCCAGACGTCCTACGACGACGTGGGCCGGGTCGCCAAGACCTCGGCGCCGCCGTCCGAGGGCCAGACGGTCCGCAACGACACCACCTACGCGTACTTCGACAACGGCTGGACCAAGTCGTCCACGGACCCGTGGGACGTCGTCACCTCGTACGACTACGACGATCTGGGCAAGCAGACCACCCGGACGCTGACCTCGGCGGCCGGTTCGTCCAACCGCACGATGACGTGGTCGTACTTCCCGGACGGGAAGCTGAAGTCGAAGTCCGACGACGGTGTCCCGGTCGGCAGCGCCGTCGTGCTCGTCGACAACTCCGACAGTCAGAACACCTCCGCCACGGGTACCTGGACCAAGGGCGACATCAGCGACCAGCAGGGCTACGACCACCAGGTCCACGCCGCCGGCGCCGGTACCGACGCCTTCACCTGGACTCTCAACGTCCCGAAGGACGGCACCTACACCGCCTACGTCAAGTACCCGAAGGTCACCGGGGCCGCCACGGCGGCGAAGTACACGGTCACCAAGTCCGACGGCACCACGACGGACGTCACCCGTGACCAGAACGCCGGCGCCGGCACCTGGGTCAGCCTCGGCTCGTACGCCCTCACCCAGGGCAACAAGGCCAAGCTCCAGCTGTCCCAGAACAGCGCGGGCGCGGTCGTCGCCGACGGCGTCAGGCTGGTCCGCGACAACTCCGCCGACACGGACGCCGAGAAGCACACCTTCACCTACGGCTACGACGTCAACGGCAACCTCACCTCGATCGACGACACCTCCTCCGGTGCCCGGGTCGACGCCTACACGATCAGCTACACCGGCCTCAACCAGGTCGCGAAGATCAGCGAGGCGCTTGCCGGCCAGGAGAAGAAGGCCACCACCCTCACCTACGACCCCAACGGTCAGACGGAGACGATCGGCCACCCCGACCAGTACTCCGAGTACACCTACGACCTGCGGGAACTGGTCAAGACGGTCTCGATCGGCAAGTCGGCGACGGACGCAGCACCGAAGGTGACGTCCTACACCTACACCGACCGGCGCCTGAAGCTGAAGGAGACGAAGGCCAACGGCAACACGGTCGACTACGCCTACCACCTCGACCGTTCGCTGAAGTCCTCCTCGGAGAAGAAGCCGAACGGGACGCTGGTCTCGTCCCACACCTACGCCTACGACGCCAACGGCAACAAGGCGCAGGACGTGGCGAAGAAGATGAACGCCGACAACCACGCGGCGTACCTCGACTCCACCACGGACTACTCGTACGACCCGGTCAACCGCCTCGCCAAGTCGGTCAAGACGGGCAACGGCGCGGGCACCGAGACCTACGTCCACGACGACAACGCCAACGTCGTCAACCAAACGGTCAAGGGCACCACGACCGGCTTCACCTACGACCGCAACCGCCTGTTGAAGGCAGCGGTCTCCGGCACGGCCGTCAACTACAACTACGACCCGTTCGGCCGCCAGCAATCGGTCACCGCGGGCGGCGAGGTCATCGAGAGGAGTGAGTACGACGGCTTCGACCACGTCGTGAAGTCCGAGAAGATGGACGACGCGGGCGTGCTGAAGGCCACCACGTACACCTTCGACCCGCTGGACCGGACCGCCACCAAGACGACCGACGGCAAGACCACCGAGTTCCAGTACCTGGGCCTCTCCAAGGAGGTGCTGGACGAGAAGGTCGCCGGTGAGCTGACCAAGTCGTACCAGTACAGCCCCTGGGGCGAGCGGCTGTCGCAGGTCAAGCACAACACGGACGGCTCGACGGAGGACGGCTACTACGGCTACAACAGCCACACCGACGTCGAGACGCTGACCGACGGCAACGGCGACACCAAGGCGACCTACGGCTACACCGCCTACGGCAAGGACGACGAGGCCGAGTTCACCGGCATCGACAAGCCCGACGCCGCCGATCCCTCCCAGGAGGCGTACAACCCCTACCGCTACAACGCCAAGCGGTGGGACGCCCAGGCCGGCACGTACGACATGGGCTTCCGGGACTACAACCCGGGCCTGAACCGCTTCACCAGCCGGGACATGTACAACGGTGCCCTGGCCGACATGAAGCTCGGCGCGGACCCCTTCACCGGGAACCGGTACGCGTTCACCGGCGGCAACCCGACCAGCATGGTCGAGCTCGACGGTCACCGGGTCGACGACGGCAGCGGTGGAGGTACCTGCTCCCTCTGCTCCCGTGAGAACACGTTCCTGTACAACCCGTTCGACATGTGCGCCGCGTGCAACTTCGGCATCTACAACAACGCCCACGACACCGCGATCCTGCTGGTGGCCGGCTGGCTGAGGTCGACGCAGCCCGAGGGCGGCGGCGAGGTGACGATGGACCTCCTGCAGTCCGGAGGACTGCGGAATCCGCGGAACGCGATCAGCGGCGGATCGGCCGCGAACCCGGGCCTGAACACTGGTTACGCGGACCTTCTCTACTGGACCGATACGACCGTGTACGTCTGGGACGCCAAGCACGCCGGAGGATCCGCGGAAGCGGGCGGCAAGAAGGATGTCGAGAAGAAGGTCAACGCCCTTCAGAAGCAGCTGAAGGCCAATGGCGACAATCGCACGGTCAAGGCCGGATTCTCGTTCCCCCAGCAGTCCGGTGTGAACTGGAAGAACGGTGCCGAATGGGTGACTGCCTGGCCGTCCGCCAGGTCGTCCTCCGTGATCGCCTACTCGATGAAGAAGATCGAGACGAGGAAGCTCCCGGAGCCGGCAGCGGAGAAGGAGCCCGCGACCAGACCGAGCTGGCTGACCGGTGCGCTGATGATCGGTGCGGGCGTCGTGGTCGGAGCCGTCGCGGCCGCGGACGATGTCACCGGAATCGGTATCGCCGACGACCCGATTCTGTTCCCGGTGGCCGGCGGACTGATCACCGGAGGTGCCTTGGCCTTCGGCTAGCGTAGGAACGTTTGTGGCCCGGGCGGCCCCCTTCCGGGGGCCGTCCGGGCCACGGCATATGGTGGACCGGGTGGCCGATTCGGGCGAGTCAGGAGTTTAGTTGTGGGAACGTCACTGAGAATGCGTCGCGTTACTTCCGACGAGGTGGCGAAGGGCGCGGAATATCTGGAGAGCCAGTTCACGGAAACCCTGGAGGACGAGACATTCCTTCAGGAGTTGGAGACCGGAATCCTCTGCAATCCGGGTGAGGACTGGCAGATGGTCAATGTGCTCCTCACCGGCGAGGACTTCCCGGCGACGGGCGCCGAGTGTCTGCCCGTCCTCGGCGGCGAGCATGTGGCGACGCTGGGCGGTCCTTTCGACGTCCTGCTGGTCCTCAAGCCCGAGTTGGTACGGGCCGCGGCCGAATTCCTCCAGAGAGTGGACACCGACGAGCTGCTGGAACGGAACAAGGGCAAGCTGCGCGTCGTCGGCGGCGCTCCGGACTGGATGGTCAGCCAGCTGGTGGGGCACATCGACGCGATGAGGACGTTCTACCGCGACGCGTCGGCCGCGGGGCATGCGGTGACCAAGCGCGTGTACGGCTGATCGAGGTCAGAACGGCGGGGGGCGTCGGAGTATCCGCCCATGGTGGCGGCGCTCTTCCGCACGTCGCTCAGGCATGCCGTCCAGGCAGCATCAGACAGGGCGGAAGATCTGCGCTGCCCCCTCGGGGGTGGTCGTCACCTCCGGCATACCTCCCCTCTTCGTTCGATACGGCACCCCTGCAACAGTTATCTCATCCTTGAGCCGGGTTAGCGGAATGTGCTGGGTGCGGCCGTCGGCTGGTCCACCGACAAAAGTTATGAGGACCGTTATGGAGCTCGGTTCTATCGAAGGCATCTCCTTGGCAGTTTTGGCATCGTCCGACAAGGAGGGCGAGGATAGGGATGAGGCAGCGGGCGCGACTTCATCCGTTGCCGGGACGCATCCCAAGGCCGGTGTGAGCAGGGCGATGCAGGCCACCGTCTTCAACGCCCATACGTACACGGGGCGTCCATCTCGAGCATGCCGGGTCACAGGCTGCTGCAAGTCCAAGGCAGCGCGGGACTCGGCGTCTCTGTCTTCTTCGTACCTCGCGTCAGTGATCACGCTGGTTCCAGCGCGCAGAACCCCGAATCTGTCACACGCCCCCGCACCGACCGCCACGGACGAGCACTCTCTCCGGCTGCCCCGACTTCGGTACATGGTTCCAAGCGGACGACCTTGAGCCAGCATGTGGCTCCGGACGCCAGGCGATGCGAGTTCGTGTGACCGCGAACCCGGCCCACCACGGGAGGGGCGGCACACAGCCGCCCGGCCGGTGAGTGCGTGCGGGGCCGTTATGAAGCGCGGCCCGCTGGGGCGTCCTTGAGGGAGACGACGAACGACGTCCAGGCGGGGGCCGTGAGGGTGAGGATCGGGCCGTGGGGGAGCTTGGAGTCGCGGACCGGGACGATGCCCGTGTGGGCGTCGCAGACCTCGACGCAGTTGCCGCCGTCGCCGTTGCTGTGGCTGCTCTTGCGCCAGGCGGCCGCGCCGGGGAAGGCCTCGGCGACCTCGACGCAGTCGCCGCCGTCGCCGTTGCTGTAGGTGCTCTTGCGCCAGACGGCGGTGCTCAAGTCAATCCCGTTGCTTGCCATTTCGGTCATCCTCAGCCGCTTCCTCGATCATGGCGAGGGACGCCTCCGGCGGAAGTGCGGCGGCCCTCAGCCGATCGTATGCCTTGCGGTACTGCTTCACGAGGGCCGGATCGTCGATGGTGTCACCGCTGTACTGCGCCTCCGTGTAGACCAGGGGCGGGGCATCCGGGAAGGTCATGATCTTGGCCGTGCCGAGCATGAGGGGATGTGCTCTGCGGTTCCACGGCAGGATCTGTGGAACGATCCGGCGGCGCCTCGCCAGGGCAGCGATCCGCTCCAACTGTTCGGCCGTCTGCTCCGGCGGAAGGATGGGCTGACGAAGCAGCGACTCGGGAAGGATCGCCCAATACTCCGGGGTCTTGTGGTCGTCCTCGAAGAGCCGGGCACGGGCCATCCGCGCGCTGACCTTCTCCTCCACCTCATCCTCGGGCGCCAGCGGGTGCGCCGACCGTACGACCGCCCGTGCGTACGCGTCCGTCTGCAACAGGCCCGGAATCAGCGTCGGACACCACTCGTCGATGGTCTCCGCGTGCTTCTCCGCCTCCAGTACCCGCTCGAAGTAACTGGCGTGACCTCGCCTCTTCGCCTTCCGTACGTCCTCGCAGCGGCGCTTGAAGAAGCCGTCCGTCCCCAGCGCCTTGTCCACGTGATCGGCCAGTTCCGCCGGCATGCGGCGCTCGCCGCGTTCGATCTCGCTGAGGTGGCTGGGGCCGTAGAAGCTGCCATCGACCAGCTGCTGGAGGGTGAGCCCGGCCTCCTCCCGCTTCCAGCGCAACTCCTTGCCGTAGAAGGTGGGGACGCTTGCCGACCCGTCGATGTCCTTGCGCTGTCCCATCGTTCACCGCTCCTGGTGCCGTTACCGCCCGTTTCCCGGCGTATCCCCGGCCGATACCAACCCCGGTGCGCATTACCGCAGTTCACGGCGGGGAGCCCGAACCTCTTTCACGGTACGCGGCACCGCGTCAGGGTGTGAGCAGTTCATCACAGAGCGCACTGGAAGGTGTGACACCCATGCACGACCACCCTGACGTACAGGACTGCGCCGAGGAGCTGCGGGCCGCCCTCGCCGCCCACGGCATCACGCTGCCATCCCTGGGCGTCGACCTGCCGACCTTCGCCGCCCGCTACCGCACCCCGCCCCTCATCGCGCTGGGCAACTGCAACCTGGCCACCGCCCGCGCCCTGGTCGCCGCCCTGCGCAAGGGAGTTGCGTGATGCGACCACCGCTCACCCTGGAACTGCTCGCCACCCCGAAGGCTGTGCCCGAGGTCCGCCGGGCCCTGTGTACGTACATGGGCGGTCCCTGCGCCGACCTCCAGCTGTGCGCCAGCGAGCTGCTCACGAACGTGGTCCGCCATCTCGGGGAGGGCGTCCCCGTGACCGTCCGTGTGGTCTGTGAGCAGGGCCGTACGCGACTGGAGGTCACGGACCCCGACCCCCGGGCCCTGCCTCTCCTGCGCAAGGCCGCTGACGACGACGAGACCGGCCGCGGCCTCGCCCTGCTCGACGCCGTGACGCTGCGGTGGGGCGTGGAGCAGGGTCCCGGCAGCAAGACGGTGTGGTGCGAGATGCAGAGCATTCATGACGGTTCACGAGGAATGGTCGTCGGCGCGATCGGAAGCTGACGCTCAGGAAGCGGTGAAACTCCTGGCAGATGGGGCGCACTTCTGAGGCGGTCGCGCTGTCAGACTCCTCGCCTAGGGTGACGCCGACCTTGGATCACGCAAAGGGAGGGCGGCGCGATGGGTGCCAGCGGATGGGACTACGTAACGGAGCACAAAGGCGGCATTCAGGCGTCGTTGGATGCCTTGCACGCACAGGTCTTCCAGGAGGAGTACGGAGACGGAGCCACGTACCGGAGCCTGGCGGACCTGCACGCCGACCACGAGTTCATGGGACAGGAAGGCACGCATTCGATACTGGACATCGACCGCGTGGTCCACACGACCGATGCCCCGCAACGAGGCAAGGCCAGCGACTACGGCACCCTGCGCCCATTGGCCGCCGATCGCATCGTCCATCACTTCGGCACGAATCGGCCGACTGTGCGGCAGTACGAGAAGGTCCTCGCCGCTGCGCACGGGGCGACCGACCACCAGGAGTACGAGCAGAGTCTGCTCGGGGAGTGCCGCATGAGGTGGACCGGGCTGTATGTCCTGCTGTACGCCGGGAAGGAGCCGACCCACGTGGGCATCTTCGGCTTCTCGGGTGACTAGGGGCATGCCGGGCCGCCCACGGGTCTGCGTGGCGGTGACTCTGTGACTGAGCCCCTGCCTGACGCCACACGCCCCGCCCCGGGCTTCAACCCGGGGCGGGGCGCTACGCGTTGGTGCGTGGTCGACGCTTGGGAGGGGGGTGGGGCACGGCCGACCAACTCCAGTCCCGATGCGGACACGGGACCTTCCCATCCCACCCCTCTTGGACCGCGGGATCTCAAAGGCTCTCAGACCGGTCATAACGACTTGGACGGTAACACCTGGCTTCGACAATGGATCCGGAGCCGTCCTGACATGCCCGGCCGCCCCGACGGCGAGGCCGCCAGGGGGATTCGTCCGAAAGGTCCGGCGGCTCGCGTTTCGGCGTCGTTCTGATATAGAACCGGCCCACCTCGCCGTGCCGACATCGGCCGTCGCGTCTTCCCCATCACCCTGAAGGGTTACTTCGTGCTGCCCTCGTCCCGTAACTTCTCCGCCGCTCTGGCTGCCACCGGCGCGATATTCCTGGCCACGGCCTGCGGGCACCAGGGCCAGGACGCCCCGGCTGCGGATGCTGCCGCGGCCACCGCCACGAGCGTGACGTCGGACGCGCCCGCCTCGCCGAGCGGTTCAGCCTCCGCCTCGGCGTCGCCTTCCCCCTCCAACTCCGCCTCCGCCTCTGCGAAGCCGTCCGGCAGCGCGAAGCCGGCGCCCAGCGGCTCCAGCGCCACCGGGAGCGGCGGTGCGGGGACGGCTCAGGCGGCCCCGACGGCCCACACGCCGAACTTTCCCGTCCGCGTCGACGTGGGCAATGCGACCCAGCTCATCACAGTGAAGGCCAGCGGCTCGTACGCCACCGTCACCGCCTGGGCCAAGGGTTCGTCCGGCTGGAAGTCCGTCATCTCCGACAGCGGCCGCGTCGGATCGAACGGTGTTGTCGACGGCGCCACCCGCAGGCAGAGCACCTACACCACGCCGTCGGGCACCTACACCATCACCGAGGGCTTCGGCGTCGAGTCCAGCGGCACGAGCATGCCGTACACGCGGGTCAACTCCAGCCACTGGTGGGTCCAGGACCCCGAGTCGAAGTTCTACAACCAGATGCACACCGAGGCGGGGGCCGACTTCCCGCTCACCGAGAGCGGCGAGCGGGGCAGTGAGCACCTCATCAACTACCCGACGCAGTACGCCAAGGCCCTGGTCATCAACTTCAACCGCTGGCCGGCCACGCCGGGCCGCGGAGCCGGGATCTTCCTGCACGTCAACGGCAAGGGTGCGACGGCGGGTTGCGTGTCTGTGCCGCGCGCCACGATGGACCGGATCATGGGCTGGATCAAGCCCGGCGCGCAGCCCCGCATCGCCATCGGCTGATTCGAAAATCCCCCGGTCTCGTGTCTGTAGCCGCCGGTCAGGCAGCTCCTTCTGTTTGGAGGGTCACTTGGTAGCCGAGTTGGTTGAGCTG